>NZ_JBHSFO010000005.1:0-482484 GCF_042654025.1 Rhodococcus kronopolitis
GACGCGCCGCGGTATGCGACGGAGGACATTCGTCAGGCGCTGGCGTTGTCTCCGGACGTGCCGATCGTCGCCATTGACGCCCGGGATCGGGAGTCGGCGAAGGCCGGCCTGGTCGCGGTGGCTGAGTACGCCCTCTCCCGGGTCGGCGCGCAGCTCCGCTGACACTCACCCCGGCTACCTACTCGGCTGGTACCGCATCGCGCCACGGCCCCGAGCAGCTCCAGCCGGCCCACGGGCCAGATCTCCGCTCACGAGTTCCGCGTTCCAGCCGACCTGCAGGTGCTCGTCCGCCGGTACTGCGCGATGGTCGCAGCACCTGTCCGACGTGGCGTTTCAGGGGTGCCGGAGGGGTCCCATCTCGCCGGGGTATCGCCATGGGGCACGGGAGACCGCATCCGGGCGCCTTCGCCACGGCGGCCGGAGCATCGAATCCACCTCAGTTTATTGACTTATGTCGAATAGGTGACATGCTGGGAACGTACCTAATTCGACATATGTCACATGCATGGAGGCTGTCATGTCACGCGCCCAGCTCGCACTCAACGTCGACGACCTGGAAGCGGCGGTCGTGTTCTACTCGAAGCTGTTCGGGACCGAGCCGGCCAAGCGTAAGCCCGGCTACGCGAACTTCGCGATCGCGGAGCCGCCGCTGAAGCTGGTGCTGCTCGAGAACCCCGGCCAGGGCGGCACGATCAACCACCTCGGCGTCGAGGTCGAGTCGTCGGAGAAGGTGCACGAGGAGATCGCGCGGCTGTCCGGCGAGGGACTGTTCACCGACGAGGAGATCGGCACCACCTGTTGCTTCGCCACCCAGGACAAGGTGTGGGTCACCGGTCCGGCGGGGGAGAAGTGGGAGATCTACACGGTGCTCGCCGACTCGGAGACCTTCGGGTCGAGTCCCCGGCACCTCGATCTGGTGGCCGCCGAGGAGACCGGCGTCTGCTGCGGGACGGCGTCGGAGACCGCCCCGGCGCCCGAGGAGTCGCAGCCGACGTCCGGGACGTCCTGCTGCTGACGTCGAACATCGGCGAGTGACTGTCGGCCGACCGAAAGGGTCGGCCGACAGTCGTCTTCCGGGGAGTTGTCGGGTCAGGCGGTGGCCGGGACGAGTTCGGCGATGAGCGCCTCGACCCGGCCGCGGATCTCGTCACGGATCGGCCGGACGGCGTCGACGCCCTTCCCTGCGGGGTCCTCGAGCGCCCAGTCCCGGTAGTCGACGCCCGGGAAGACGGGGCACGCGTCGCCGCAGCCCATGGTGATGACCACCGTGGAGGACTCGACGGCGTCGGGGGTGAGGATCTTCGGTGACTGCGCGGCGATGTCGATGCCGACCTCGGCCATCGCCTCGACTGCGGCGGAGTTGATCGTCTCCGCGGGCGCGCTGCCGGCGGAGCGGACCTCGATCGAATCTCCGGCGAGGTGGGCGAGGAACCCGGCGGCCATCTGGGAGCGGCCGGCGTTGTGGACGCAGACGAACAACACGCTCGGTGTCGTGGACATGGACGGTCCTTTCGGGGAGAAGGTCGGTCAGGCGGGTGCTGGTGTGCTGGTGAAGCGCTTGCGCAGTGCGAGTGAGACGTAGATCAGCCCAACCAGGACGGGGACCTCGATCAGCGGGCCGACCACCCCGGCGAGGGCCTGGCCGGATGAGGCGCCGTAGGTGGCGATGGCGACGGCGATGGCGAGCTCGAAGTTGTTGCCCGCCGCGGTGAACGCGAGGGTGGTGGTGCGTTCGTAGCCGAGCCCGATCGCGGCGCCGAGGGCGTAGCCGCCGCCCCACATGAGCGCGAAGTAGGCGAGCAACGGGATCGCGATCCGCACCACGTCCCAGGGCCGTGTGGTGATCTGCTCTCCCTGCAGGGCGAAGAGGATCACGATGGTGAACAGCAGCCCGTACAGCGCCCACGGCCCGATCTTCGGCAGGAAGCGTTCCTCGTACCACTGCCGGCCCTTGGCTCTCTCGCCGTAGCGACGGGTCAGGAACCCGGCGAGCAGGGGGATGCCGAGGAAGATCAGCACCGACTTCGCGATCTGCCACGGCGAGGTGTCGATGGTGGTCTGCTCGAGGCCGAGCCAACCGGGCAGGACCGAGAGGTAGAACCAGCCGAGGACGGCGAACATGATCACCTGGAAGACCGAGTTGATCGCGACCAGGACGGCGGCGGCTTCCCGGTCGCCGCAGGCCAGGTCGTTCCAGATGATCACCATGGCGATGCAGCGGGCCAGGCCGACGATGATCAGTCCGGTCCGGTACTCGGGCAGATCGGGCAGGAAGATCCAGGCGAGGGCGAACATCAGCGCCGGGCCGAGGACCCAGTTCAGTGCAAGGGAGCTGATCAGGAGCTTGCGGTCGCCTGTGACGGTGTCGAGGCGGTCGTAGCGGACCTTGGCCAGGACCGGGTACATCATGATCAACAGCCCGAGCGCGATCGGGAGCGAGATGCCGTCGATCTCCACGGCGCCCAGGGCGTCGCCGAGTCCGGGGATCGCCCGGCCGAGGAGAAGCCCGGCGACCATGGCGACGCCGATCCACACCGCCAGGTAGCGGTCCAGGGTGGACATCTTGCCGGCCACCGTCGACTTGCTGGTCGTCGTGCTCACGCGAGAACCTCCGCGCACGCTGCGGACGCGGGGGCGGACTCGCTCTCGGTGAGCAGTACCGCCGAGAGCTGTTGCAGCGCCGACGGGATCACCCAGTAGTAGACCCAGGTGCCACGGCGCTCGCAGTCCAGCAGTCCGGCCTCCCGCAGCACCTTGAGGTGATGGGAGATGGTCGGCTGCGACAGGTCGAACGACTCGGAGATGTCGCACACGCACGCCTCGCCGCCGGCGTGGCTGGCGACCAGGCTCAGTAGCCGCAGCCGCACCGGGTCGCCGAGTGCCTTGAACATTCCGGCGAGATCGACGGCCCGGGTCCCGGTCAGTGGTTCCCGCGTCAGGGGTGAGCAGCACGGGTCGTCGACTGACCGTCCTTGATTCGACATCTGTCAATATTGACATCCGTCGAATCAGAGGGCAAGTGCGGCGTCCCCCGGGTCTAGGGAACCTGTAGGACCGCGAGGCCCTGGCTGACGGGACGATGATCGGGGGTCCGAGCGTCGGCGGTCGCGGCGACGACGCCGCTGCCGGTGTCCACCGTGGCCGGGATGTACGCGCACCAGTCCTGCGGCGTGCTGCGGCTGTAGTCGATCGGGACGCGTCGGATTTCCGTGGTGCCGGTCGCGCCGGTCGTCAGGTTTCGCCAGTTCACGGTCGCGCCGATGCAGTCGAACGGTGCGATCTGGTAGTTGGTCGGCCGAGCCAGCCGAAACGTCACCTCGCCGGGCGTACCCGTGGTCGCCGTCGGGGTCAGGGACACCAGCGGCGGCAGGTAACACCGGAACCCGACACCGCAACCCGAGAGGAACGTGACCGGGACCTGGAACGCCGTGGCCGACGCCGCCGGGCCGGGTGGCGGGCCGGCCGCGGCGGTCGAGCCGAGAAACGGCGTCACAGCGGCTGCGGACGCAATGGTTCCGGCGACGAAGAGGCGGTCAATCGAGGTACGGCGCATGGCGTGCCCTCCAATGTGGGATCCGCCCCGACCCTGTTGTAGTGCCAGCGTAGGCGCCGAGAGAACCGGATGCGTTCGGGTTGCTGCGCATTCCGAATGCAGGTGGCTGGTTCACTGCGGCGGCGGGCCGTCCGGACCCGTCGCCTCCACCTCGTCGAGCCGGCGCCGCAGGTGTGCCCGCTCCGGCGCGGTGCGCACCAACTCGAGTGCCCGGCGGTAGGCCGCCGCGGCCTCCGCGAACCGGCCGAGCCGGCGCAGCAGGTCCGCGCGGGCGGCCGGGTACGGGTGGTGCTCGCGCAGTCGCGGTTCGTCGGCCAGGTCGTCGAGCAGGGTCAGACCGGCCTGCGGGCCGTCGCGCATCGCCACCGCCACCGCCCGGTTCAGTGCGACCACCGGGGACGGCGTCAGCGTGAGCAGTACGTCGTAGAGCGCCACCACCTGCGGCCAGTCCGTGCCGGCGACGCCGGTGGCCTCGTCGTGCAGCGCGGCGATCGCGGCCTGCACCCCGTACGGGCCCGGCGGGCCGCCGGTCAACGCGACGAGCACCAGGGCGGTGCCCTCGTCGATCATCGCGCGGTCCCAGCGACCCCGGTCCTGGTCGTCGAGCAGCACCAGTTCGCCGGCGGGGTCGGTCCGGGCATCGCGCCGGGCGTGGACGAGCAGCAGCAACGCGAGCAGCCCGGCGACCTCCCGCTCGTCCGGCAGCAGCCGACGCAGGATCCGCGCCAGCCGGATCGCCTCCTCGGCCAGGTCGAGCCGCTGCAGGTCCGGCCCCGCACTGGCCGCGTAGCCCTCGGTGAAGACCGAGTAGACGACCTGCAGGACGCCGGGCATCCGCCCGGGCAGCTCAATCGCGCCGGGCACCCGGAACGGGATGCGGGCATCGCGGATCTTCTTCTTGGCCCGGACGATCCGTTGCGCCATCGTCGCGGTCGGCACCAGGAACGCCCGTGCGACCTCCGGTGTGGTCAGACCCGCAAGGCAGCGCAGGGTCAGGGCGACGCGGTCGTCGGGCGCGAGTGCGGGATGCGCACAGGTGAAGAACAACTGCAGCCGCTCGTCGGGGAGGTCGTGGTCCACACCCGACCCCGCCGCCGGGGCGGGGTCGGCGCGGTCGAGTTCCACCTGCAACACCGCGAGCCGGGCCGCGTAGGTCTGGTCGCGACGCAACCGGTCGACGGCCTTGCGTCGTGCGACGGTCAGCAGCCACGCGCCGGGCCTGGTGGGCACGCCCTGGACGGGCCAGTGCACCAGCGCCGCCTCGACGGCCTCGGAGGTGACCTCCTCGGCCAGGTCGAGGTCGCCGTACCGGTGGACGAGGGCCGCGAGGAGCCGTCCGCGTTCCTCGCGGAAGACCGACTCCACCGCCGCGTCCACCGGCCCGTCGGATCTGGCGCCGGGCCCGTCCATCGAGGTCACACCCCGAAGTCGGCGATCGGTCGCACCACCACGGATCCGCCGCCGCGCGCGCCGGGGCAGCGGGCCGCCCAGTCCAGCGCGACGTCGAGGTTCGGCACGTCGATGACGTAGAAGCCGCCGAGTACCTCACGGGTCTCCGCGAACGGGCCGTCGGTGACGGTCCGGGTGCCGTCCGCGTCGACCCGTACCGCGGTCGCGGTGGTCAGGTCGGCCAGCGACTCGCCGCTGACGAAGATGCCGGCGTCCTGCACCTGCTTGTCGTAGACGAGCCAGTCCTCGACGGTGCACTGGTCGCCTGCGTCGGCCGATTCGGCGTTGATCAGCATCATGTACTTCATTTCGGACTCCTCGTGTGGTGGGTCTTCTCGCGCGGCGCGGTTGCCGTACAGCATGACGACGAACGGGCCACGGACGTATCGACACGCCTCGGGGAGAAATTCTCCGGCCGCCGGACACCCACCGCTGGGTCACGTGATTTCAGAGGTCGAATCCGGCCTCGAGGTGGGCCAGCGACCTGTCGAAGAGGTCGAGCAGGTCCGTGGACGGGTCGTCGGTGAGGGCGTAGGCGACCGCCATCATGGCGCCCACCACGGCCCCGGCGAGGGTGCGCACGGCGAGGTCGTCGGTGGTGCGCCCGGTGCGCTCGGCGACCGCCTCGGTCAGCAGGTGCATGGCGTCCGCAAACTGGTCCAGCATGGCCGCCCGCAGGTCGGGTACCGAGAAGACCAGGTGCATGCGCTCGCGCATCGCGAACACCTCCGGTTCCGACAGTCGCGCGAAGGCGGTCCGGAACGAGACCCGCAGGGCCTGGATCGACGTGAGTTCCGGCGGCTGAGCGTGGAAGGCCTCGACGATCAGGGGGTCGAGGTCGTCCGAGAGCACCACGTCGGCCTTGGTGGGGAAGTACCGGAAGAAGGTGCTCTCGGAGACCTCGGCCTCGTCGATGATCTGCTGCACGGTCGTGGCGTCGTAGCCCTGCTCCTGGAACAGTCGGAGGGCGTGCGCCGTGATGGTGGCCCGGGTCCGTGCCTTCTTCCGCTCCCGCAGCCCGACGGTTGCGGGTGTACCGGGTTTCGTCTGCAGGTCAACGGGTTTCGACATGCCGACTCTCCTGTTCCGGTTCGCTGGGCACCGCCGTCCGGGGGAGGAAGAGGACGGTGAGCACCAGGCCGACCACCGCGATGCCCGCCGACACCAGCATCGAGCTGTCCATGCCGTGCACGAACGCCGCCCGCACCGAGTCGAGCAGGGCCGTGGAACCGGTCTCGTGCGCCACCGCCACGCCGCCGAAGACGCTCTGGCGCGCGGCCGTCGCGGCCGGTTCCGGCAATCCGGTCAGGTCGAGACGGGACAGGTAGCCCGCGGTGAGCACGCTCCCGAGGACCGCCGTCCCGAACGGCCCGCCCACCTTGTTCACTGCCTGCAGCACCGCCGAGCCGACGCCGCTGCGTTCCGGCGACAGCTCGGCGAGCGCGGCGGCGGAGGCGGTGGCCATGGCCAGGCCCAGCCCCATCCCGACCACCGCCATCCAGGCCGCCACGAACGCGTCGCTCGACGACACGCCCGTCCTCGATCCGAGCAGAAATCCCGCTGCGAGCAGGGCAAATCCGGTCGCGACGGTGACCTTCGCGCCCAGCAGGGCGGCGACCCGGTCGGCGGGCAGGGCGCCGACCACCAGGCCACCGATCAGCGGCAGCAGGCGTACACCCGAGCCCATCGCGTCGGTGCCGAGCACGCCCTGGAAGTACTGCGGCATGGTGAACAGTCCGCCGATCATCGCCAGCACCGCGACCGCGGCCAGCACCACACCCCAGGTGAACGACGCGGACTGGAACAGCGTCAGGTCGAGCAGCGGCTGCCCGCCCGGGCGCCGGGTCAGGCGACGTTCCCAGCCGACGAACCCGACGAGGATCGCGACGCCTGCGACCTGCGCGAGCAGCGCTCGGGTGTCGGTCCACCCGTGCTGGCCGGCCGTGATCAGGCCGTACGTCACGGCCACCAGCCCGGCGGACGACGCGGCGACCCCGACCGGGTCCAGGCCCGGAGCCTGGGCCGCCCGGGACTCCGGCACCAGGGTGGCGACGGCCACGCAGCCGATCACGACTACCGGCACGTTGAGCAGGAACACCCAACCCCACCAGTGGTGGGTGAGCAGCCAGCCACCGAGGATCGGCCCGAGCGGGAGCGCGAGGAAGTTTGCGGCCGCCCACACGCCCACCGCCTTTGGGCGCTCGGCCGGGTCGAACAGCACGGTGAGCGCCGAGATCGCCATCACGATCACCCCGGCGCCGGCCAGCCCCAGCAGCACCCGGGAAGCGAGGAACTGCGGCACCGTCGTCGAGTACGCGGAGGCGACCGAGCCCGCCCCGAACAGTGCCAGGGAGCTGAGCAGCACCTTCTTGTGGCCGTACCGGTCGCCGAGCAGGCCGGCGGGCAACATCGAGGCGGCGAGGACCAGGAAGTAGGCCGACGAGAACCACTGCAGGTCCGATTCCGAGGCGTGCAGGGCGCCGGCGAGGGTCGGTATCGCAACCGAGAGCACCGTGCCGTCCAGGCCGACCGCCAGCACCGCGAGACTTACCGCGCCGAGCGCCCACCAGCGCCGAGGGCCGAGGCCACCGCCGTCCGGGCCGGTGACGTCCGGGGCCGTGATGTCCCCTCTTGTCATGTCCCTGTCAGTCATGACTGTCTCCTTCAACTGAAGGTAACTGTCTTTATCAGGGTAGACCTCGAATCAGGCGAGGAGAAGGGCCTCCCTCAGGCGGAACCGGTGCCGATTCGGCCACGTCAAACTTTGGTAGAGAGCACGATTCGCCCACGGAGGGGAGTCCCGCGATGACCGGGTGCACGGCGGCGCAGGGGTGGCGTCAGGGGATCGGCCGGACGGGCGCGCGAGGACGCCCGCGCGGCGGCGGCTGTCGGTGCGCTCAGGTGACGCGGGACGGCGGTCGCCCGAACTGGTTCCCGTCGCCGGTCGTCGCGGAGGACGAGCGGGCCGACGACGTGGCGCCGGAGTGAGACGAGGACATGCCGACTGCCTGGTGGGCGGGTTCGGAGACTCTCGATGCGGGCCAGACGAGCCGGGCGTCGGGTTCCCCCGCACCGCCGGCGAGTGCCGGTCCCGGCGTGCGGTCGTGAGGTGACCGGACGACGGCAGCGCCGACCAGGATGACCGCGTAGGCCACCAGGTACAGGTTCACCAGCACGTCCCAGGGCACCCGGTCGGCCGGGAACAGGTACAACCCGACGACCACCCGGTCGTCGGGGAACCGGTGGGACCACGACCCGACGGCGCCGAAGAGCGCGAGCACACCCAGCCACCACCACCCGTTCGTCAGGGCCCGGTGCACGAGCCAGACGAGCAGCGGCACGAACCACACCCAGTGGTGGCTCCACGAGAACGGCGAGACGACGGCGGCGGTGAAGCCGGCGAGGGTGACCGCGAGCAGGGCCTCGCCGCGGCGGTGCAGCCGGACCACCACCCACATGCTCACGGCGACCACGAGCGCCGCGAGCAGCAGCCACAGCCACGTCGGTGCGGGCTCGCCGAGGATCCGGGCGAGGGCGCCGCGCAGCGACTGGTTCGCGGCGTGCGCATCGTCGGCGATGCGGGTGGAGTCGAAGAATGTCGCGGTCCAGTACTGCCGCGAGTCGGTCGGGAGCGCCACCCAGCTCACCGCGACGGTCGCGAGGACGGTGACGGCGGAGACCGCGGCCGCGCGCCACTGCCGCAGCGCGAGGTAGTAGAGGACGAAGTACGCCGGCGTCAGCTTGATGCCCGCCGCGATGCCGACGCCGACGCCCCGCAGCCGGCTCTCCGCGCCGCGCGAGGTGTCCCACAGCACCAGCAGCATCAGCACCAGGTTGACCTGGCCGAAGTACAGCGTGGTGCGCACCGGTTCGAGGAACACGGACGCGACCGCGAGCAAGGCCGACAGGCCGACGACGCGGCCGGTGACGCGGTAGCCGAGCATCCGCCAGCACAGCGCGACGATGCCCGCCAGCAGGACGAGGTTGAACCCCATCCAGAGGTACTTGTCGATTCCGTGTGGCAACAGCTCGACCGGGACGAACGTCAACGTCGAGAATGGCGTGTACGTGTACAGCAGGCCGTGGATCACCGGTTCGGTGTAGAGCGGCAGGCCCGCCATGGCGCGGCGGGCGCCGTCCCGGTAGACGTCCAGGTCCACGCCGCCCGTCAGCAGTCCGGTGTGTGGCATCCGCGGGTCCACGGTGACGAACAGCAGCACCGTCGCGGCGACCGCGAGGAGGGCGATCGCGGCGGCCGCCGACCATCGGGTGGGGAATTGCCGGTCGACGGGGGAGCCGGGAGCGCAGGCATCCGATCCACGCAGATCTCTGGTGCCGCCGCGCATGCCGAAAAGTCCCTCCCCGGACCTCGCCTCAGCCCTGCTGCAAAGACGGTGTTAACCCAAAGTAACGATCTCGCGGGGGGAGGGGAAATCAGACGTCGCAGGCGGCGTGTCGGGGGAGCAGGCGCGATCGCGCGCGGCGGCGGCTAGCGGGTGGGCAGGTCGGCCGCGGCGGCCCGGTCGAGCATCCACACGGTGGACTCGGACCCCAGCGCGCCCGCGGCGGGGATGTCGGCTGGCTTCGCCCCGGCGACCGCGGCGGCCACCGCCTCGGCCTTGTCCGCGCCCGCGACCAGCAGCCACACCCGGCGGGCCCGGCGGATCGCAGGCAGCGTCAGGGTGACCCGCACGGCAGGCGGCTTGGGGGAGTCGGTGACCGCGACGACGTGGCGGACCTTCTCCCGGACGGCGTCGGTGTCGGGGAACAGCGAGTTGACGTGCCCCTCGCCGCCCATGCCCAGCAGGTGCACGTCGAACTCGGGGGTCGGTCCGCCGTTCGCGTGCGCGGCGAGCACGTGCTCGTACGCCACCGCGGCGGCGTCCGGGTCGCCCGCGTACTGGCCGTCACCGTACGGCATCGGGTGCAGCCGGGCAGGCGGCACCGGCACGTGGTCGAGCAGGGCCTCGTGCGCCTGCACCTCGTTGCGGTCCGGGTCACCGGCGGGCAGGAACCGCTCGTCGCCCCAGAACACCTCGACGGCCGACCAGTCGATCGCACCCGGGTTCGCGCGGACCTTGCGCAGCAGACCGATGCCGTTGCCGCCGCCGGTCAGCACGATCGACGCGGTCCCGCGCTCGGCCTGTGCGGCCACGATCACCTCGACCAGCTGCTCGGCGGCAGCCGTGGTCAGAGCCTCGGCATCGTCGTACGTCTGAACAGCGATGTCAGTCATGGGCACCCGTCACTCGTAGATGACCTTGGCCAGTCCGGCCAGGGCGGCGTGGTAGATCTCGTCGGGGTCGAGCCGGCGCAGGTCCTCGGCCAGGCAGTCCCGCGTCTCCCGGCGGGCCAGCGAGACGAGCGAGTCCGGGGCGCCGGTGCGGCTCAGCGTCGCGGTCGTGCCGGTCTGCGGCCTGCTGATCTTCACGGAACTGTTCACCCGCTGCAGCTCCACCTCCAGCGGACCGGACAGCCGCCGGACCGGGATGTCGATCCGGCTGGCGAGCCAGCCGGCGATCAGGTCGATGGCGGGTTCGGCGGCCAGCCCGGAGACCGTGGCCGAGACCAGTGGCTCGTAGGGAGGCTGGTCCAGCGCCGCGGTGAGCAGGGCCCGCCACGAGGTGATCCGGCTCCAGGCCAGGTCGGTGTCGCCGTCCGTGTAGCCCGCCAGTCGTGCCTTGATGGTCGCCTCCGGGTCCGGGGCGCCGGTGGCGTCGGTGATCCGACGGATCGCCAGCTGTCCCAACGGATCCGCCGCGGGGATCGCGGGCGCCTTGTCCGGCCACCAGGCCACCACCGGGGTGTCCGGCAGCAGGAACGGCGTCACCACGCTGGACTCGTGGTCGGCGAGTTCGCCGTAGAGGCGCAGCACCACCACCTCGGAGGCGCCGGCGTCACCGCCAACCCGGATCTGCGCGTCCAGTCGGGACTCGGCGTTGCGGTCGCCGCGGGTAACCACGATGACCCGGCACGGGTGCTCGCGACTGGCCTCGTTGGCCGCCTCGATGACGGACTCGGAGTGCTCGCTGTCGTCGACGCTGACCACCAGCGTCAGCACCCGGCCGAGGGTGACGGCGCCGCCGGTCTCGCGCAGCTCCACCAGCTTCTTGTTGACCGCACCGGTGGTGGTTGCGGGAATGTCCAGGATCACGGTCGCCTCCATTCGCGTCCGGTGCGCCGCATCATCTCCTGTGCGGACTGCGGGCCCCAGGTGCCCGCCTCGTACGGTTCGGGGCGGCCGCCGGCGGCCCAGTGCTCGAGTACCGGGTCGAGGATCTTCCAGGACAACTCGACCTCGGCGTTGACCGGGAACAGCGACGGCTCGCCGAGCAGCATGTCGAGGATGAGCCGTTCGTAGGCCTCGGGCGAGGATTCGGTGAAGGCCTGGCCGTAGCTGAAGTCCATGTTGACGTCGCGGACCTCCATCGACGGCCCGGGCACCTTGGAGCCGAACCGCATGGTGACTCCCTCGTCGGGCTGCACCCGGATCACCAGGGCGTTCTGGCCGAGTTCCTCGGTCATGGTGGCGTCGAACGGCAGGTGCGGCGCGCGCTTGAACACCACCGCGATCTCGGTGACCCGGCGGCCCAGGCGTTTTCCGGTGCGGAGGTAGAACGGCACGCCCGCCCAGCGGCGGGTGTCCACCTCGAGGGTGATCGCCGCGTAGGTCTCGGTGGTGGAGTCCTTGGAGAAGCCCTCCTCGTCGAGCAGGCCGACCACCTGCCGGCCGCCCTGCCAGCCGGCCGCGTACTGCCCGCGGGCCGTCGTCTCGTCCAGCGGCTCGGCGAGCCGGGTCGCGGAGAGCACCTTGATCTTCTCGGCCTGCAGCTCGGACGGCTCGAAGCTGACCGGCTCCTCCATCGCGGTGAAGGCCAGCAACTGGAGCAGGTGGTTCTGGATGACGTCGCGGGCGGCGCCGATCCCGTCGTAGTAGCCGGCCCGGCCGCCCAGGCCGATGTCCTCGGCCATGGTGATCTGCACGTGGTCCACGTAGTGCGCGTTCCAGATCGGGTCGAACAGCTGGTTGGCGAAGCGCAGCGCCAGGATGTTCTGGACCGTCTCCTTGCCGAGGTAGTGGTCGATGCGGAACACCGAGTCCTCGGGGAAGACGGTGTTGACCACCGCGTTGAGTTCCTTCGCGCTCTCCAGGTCGTGACCGAACGGCTTCTCGATCACCACCCGCCGCCACTGGTCGTCGGTCTGCGTCGCCAGCCCGGAGCGGGAGAGCTGCTCGAGCACGGTGGGGAAGGCGGCAGGCGGGATGGCCAGGTAGAACGCGTGGTTCCCGCCGGTGCCGCGTTCCTTGTCGAGCGCGGCCAGGGTGGAGGTCAGCTCGTCGAAGGCCGCCGGGTCGTCGAAGGACCCCTGGACGAAGCGCAGTCCCTCGGCGAGCCGATCCCACACGTGCTCGGAGAACGGCGTGCGCGCGTGCTCCTTGACGGCGTCGTGCACGATCTTGCTGAAGTCCTCGTCCGCCCAGTCACGTCGGGCGAAACCCACCAGCGCGAAGCCCGGCGGCAGCAGGCCACGGTTGGCCAGGTCGTAGACCGCTGGCATCAGTTTCTTGCGCGCCAGGTCGCCGGTGACCCCGAAGATCACCAGCGAGCACGGGCCCGCGATGCGGGGCAGTCGCTTGTCCCTCTCGTCGCGTAGCGGATTGACCCACTGCGCGGCGGCGCCCGTGCTCGCCATCGATCAGCTCTTGCCGGCTGCGGCGGTGAGCTGCGTGGAGATCGCCTCCAGCAGCTCGTTCCAGGAGGCCTCGAACTTCTCGACGCCCTCGGACTCGAGCTTGTCGAACACCGCGGGCAGGTCGATGCCCACGGCGGTCAACGCGTCGAAGACCTGCTGGGACGCCGCGGCGGTGCCGGTGATGGTGTCGCCGGTGACGGTGCCGTGGTCGGCGACCGCGTCCATCGTCTTCTCCGGCATGGTGTTCACCGTGTTCGGCGCGACCAGCTCGGTGACGTACAGGGTGTCCGGGTACGCCGGGTCCTTGACCCCGGTCGACGCCCACAGCGGACGCTGCACCCGGGCGCCGAGCAGCGCCAGGTCGGTGAAGCGGTTCTCGGACTCGAAGACCTCCTGGTAGGCCGCGTAGGCCAGCCGGGCGTTCGCGAGACCGGCCTGCCCACGCAGCGCGACCGCGGCGTCGGAGCCGAGGGCACCCAGGCGGGCGTCGATCTCCGAGTCCACGCGGGAGACGAAGAACGAGGCGACCGAGTGGATGTTCGACAGGTCGTGCCCGGCGGCGCGTGCCGCTTCGAGCCCGGCCAGGTAGGCGTCCATCACGGCCCGGTGCCGCGCGACCGAGAAGATCAGCGTCACGTTGACGCTGATGCCCTCGGCGATGACCCGGGTGATCGCAGGCAGGCCCGCGAGGGTCGCCGGGATCTTGATCAGCAGGTTCGGGCGGTCGACGATCTTCCACAGCTCGACGGCCTGCGCGACGGTGCCCTCGGTGTCGTGGGCGAGCCGCGGGTCCACCTCGATGGAGACGCGGCCGTCGACGCCGCCGCTGGCGGTGTACTGCGGGGCCAGCAGGTCGCAGGCGTTGCGGACGTCGTCGGTGGTCAGCGCGCGGACCGTGTCGTCGACGCCGGCGCCGCGTCCGGCCAGCTCGTGCAGCTGCGCCTGGTACTCCGGGCCCTTGAGGGCGGCCTGGAAGATCGACGGGTTGGTGGTGACGCCGACGACGGACTTCTCCGCCACCAGCTCCGCCAGGTTGCCGGTCTCGAGCCGGGCCCGCGACAGGTCGTCGAGCCAGACGGAGACGCCGGCCGCCGACAGCGCGGCCAGGTTTGCGTTCTGGGTCATGGTCATGCCTCCACTCGGGCGATGCTGCGGCGGGCCGCGGCGGTCACGTTCTCGGCGGTGAAGCCGAACTCACGGAACAGGGTCTTGTGGTCTGCCGAGGCGCCGAAGTGCTCGATGGAGACGGCCTCGCCTGCGTCGCCGAGGATGCGCCACCACGGCATCGCGATGCCGGCCTCGACGCTGACGCGGGCGCGGACCGCGGGCGGCAGCACCTCGTCGCGGTAGGCCTGGTCCTGCTGCTCGAACCAGTCGAGGCAGGGGACCGAGACCACCCGGGCGCCGATGCCCTCGGCCTCGAGCGCCTCGCGGGCCTCGACTGCCAGGTAGAGCTCGGAGCCCGACGCCAGCAGGATCACCTGCGGGGTGCCGGTGGACGCCTCGGCCAGCACGTAGGCGCCGCGGGCGACGCCGTCGACGGCCTTCTCCTTGGTGCCCTCGAGCACCGGGACGTCCTGGCGGGTCAGCGCGAGCGCGGTCGGGCCGGTCTTGTTCTCCAGCGCGGTCTTCCACGCGTGCGCGGTCTCGTTCGCGTCACCCGGACGGATCACGGCGAGGTTCGGGATTGCGCGCAGCGCGGCGAGGTGCTCGATCGGCTGGTGCGTCGGGCCGTCCTCGCCGAGGCCGATGGAGTCGTGCGTCCAGACGTAGATCGCCGGGGTCTGCATCAGCGCGGCGAGCCGGACGGCCGGCCGCATGTAGTCGCTGAACACCATGAAGGTGCCGCCGTACGGGCGGGTCGGCCCGTGCAGCACGATGCCGTTGAGGATCGAGCCCATCGCGTGCTCGCGGATGCCGAAGTGCAGGGTGCGGCCGTACGGCTGCGCGGTCCAGTCCTTCGTCGAGATCGACGCCGGGCCGAACGAGTCCGAGCCGTCGATGGTGGTGTTGTTGCTGCCGGCCAGGTCGGCGGAGCCGCCCCACAGCTCGGGCAGGATCGGGCCGAGCGCGTTGAGCACCTTGCCCGACGCCTTGCGGGTGGCCGCGCCCTTGGCGTCCGGCTCCCAGGTGGGCAGGTTGTCGGTCCAGCCGGCCGGGAACTCGCCTGCCTCCAGGCGGTCGAACAGGGCCTTGCGCTCGGGATCGCGGGCGGCCCAGGCGTCGAACCCGCCCTGCCACTGCGCGTGCGCGGCGGCGCCGCGGGCGACGACCTCGCGGGCGTGGGCCAGGACGGCCGGGTCCACGTCGAAGCTCTTGGCCGGGTCGAAGCCGAGCGCCGTCTTCACGGCGGCGACCTCGTCCGCGCCGAGCGCCGCGCCGTGCACGTCGCCGGTGTTCATCTTGGTCGGCGCCGGGTACCCGATGATGGTGCGCAGCACGATGATCGACGGCTTGTCGGTGACGGCCTTCGCGGCGGCGACGGCGTCGAGCATCGCGGAGACGTTCTCGCCGCCCTCGACGCGCTGCACGTGCCAGCCGTAGGACTCGTAGCGCTTGGCGACGTCCTCGCCGAAGGCGATGGCGGTGTCGTGCTCGATGGAGATCTCGTTGTCGTCGTAGAAGACGACCAGGTTGCCGAGCTGCTGCACGCCTGCGAGCGAGGAGGCCTCGGAGGTGACGCCCTCCTGCAGGTCGCCGTCGGAGGCGATCACGTAGATGAAGTGGTCGAACGGGCTGGTGCCTGCGGGCGCGTCCGGGTCGAACAGGCCGCGCTCGCGGCGGGCCGCCATCGCCATGCCGACCGCGGAGGACAGGCCCTGGCCGAGCGGGCCGGTGGTCATCTCGACGCCGACGGTGTGACCGAACTCGGGGTGGCCCGGGGTCAGCGAACCCCAGGTGCGCAGCGCCTCCAGGTCGGCGAGCTCGAGGCCGTAGCCCGAGAGGAACAGCTGGGTGTACAGCGTGAGGCTGCTGTGCCCGCAGGACAGCACGAAGCGGTCGCGGCCGACCCACGTGGCGTCGGACGGGTCGTGGCGCAGCACGCGCTGGAACAGGGTGTACGCCAGGGGGGCCAGGCTCATCGCGGTGCCGGGGTGGCCGTTGCCCACCTTCTGCACTGCGTCGGCGGCGAGCACCCGGGCGGTGTCGACGGCCTTGGTGTCTTGTTCCGTCCAGTCCGAGGGGTGAACCGGCTGGGTGAGGACGCGGATCTCGTCTGTGATCGACACGAGCAGAAGTCTCCTGAAAATAGAGGAAATGGCGACGCGCTGAGACCCAGCGTAGTTCCCCGAAACGGGTACGCAGGCTCCGCCACATACAGTAGTGGTCGGGCGAGCGCAGGTCGATTTGGAAACACCCTTCGGTGACCTGCGGTTCGGTGCCTGCCCGGTGGCCGTCTACCATCGTTCGTAGTAGTGGCTGGGTCCGCGCCGAAAGTGGCGTGTCTGGAACCCGCCGTCGAATGCGTGTCGCAAGGAGAAATGGTGCGGATAGTGGAGCGTGGCGGACACGGTCTCGCTGGTGGCTCCGCCGCCGGCCCAGAAGCGGGCTCCGACAGCCTGTGGGGCAAGGTCACCGGCAAGTTCCTCGCCTACCTGGCGCTGACGAAGCCCCGCGTGATCGAGCTGCTCCTGGTGGCGACGATCCCGGCGATGCTGTTGGCCGACCGTGGTGTCGTCGACTTCCCGCTGATCCTGAGCACGCTGTTCGGCGGCTGGCTCGGCGCAGCGAGCGCCAACACCCTCAACTGCGTCGTCGACGCGGACATCGACAAGGTGATGAAGCGGACCGCGCGTCGCCCGCTGGCCCGGATGGCGGTGCCGACGTCGCACGCGCTGATCTTCGGTCTGCTCCTCGGCGCCGCGTCGTTCGCCTGGCTGTGGGTCATGACGTACCCGCTGGCCGCGGTGCTGATCGTGCTGACCATCGCGTTCTACGTCCTCGTCTACACGATGATCCTCAAGCGCCGTACCTGGCAGAACGTCATCTGGGGCGGCGCCGCCGGCTGCATGCCGGTGATGGTCGGCTGGGCCGCGGTCACCGGCTCGATCAGCTGGGAGCCGATCGTGCTCTTCATGGTGATCTTCTTCTGGACGCCGCCGCACACCTGGGCGCTGGGCATGCGTTACAAGGAGGACTACAAGGCGGCCGGCGTGCCGATGCTCCCGGTCATCGCGAGCGAGGAACGCGTCACCAAGCAGATCCTGATCTACACGTGGCTGACGGTGCTGACCACGCTGGTCCTGGTGCCCGCCGCCGGCGTCGTGTACGCCGCGGTCGCGGTGGTGGCCGGTGCCTGGTTCCTGCTGGTCGCGCACCAGCTGTACTCCGGGGTGCGTCGCGGCCAGCCGATCCAGCCGCTCAAGCTGTTCCTGCAGTCGAACAACTACCTGGCCGTGGTCTGCTGCGGTCTGGCGATCGACTCGGTGTTCGTCAACGACACTATCGGGTCGTTCTTCAGCTGACCCGTCGCACGTAGCAGGGCCCGCCCCGGTCGCACCACGCGACCGCGGCGGGCCCTTCGTGGTTTCCGGGCCGTTCGCGACGCCCCAGTTCTTTGAGAGGGTTCGTTGACAATCGCATGGGCGTACCCGAGTATCTGCGTAGAAATGTTGCGCAGAACACACTCGGGAGCAGATGTGACGAACGCCAAGCCGCCGGACGACATACGGATTCAGCGAACCAGCCGGGACATGACCGTTGTACCGGCCGCCCTGGCCGGATGGCTCGCCACCAAACTCCCCGCAGGCGCGGAGCCCGTCGTCACCCTGCACTCCGGGATCGACGCCAACGGGATGTCCTCCGAGACCCTGGTGTTCGACGTGTCCTGGCGGGAGGGCGGCGAGCAGCGCACCGCCGAGTACATCGCCCGGGTGGTGCCCGCGGCCGAGGACTTCCCGGTTCTCGAGAGCTACGCCCTGCAGGCCCAGTACGACACGATGCGGATCATCGGCGAGTTGAGCGACGTCCCGGTGCCGCGCGTGGGTTTCATGGAGCCGTCGGGGGAGGTGCTGGGGATGCCGTTCTTCCTCATGGACCGTCTCGCCGGCGTCGTCCCGCCCGACATGATGCCGTACAACTTCGGTGGCAACTGGCTCTTCGACGCCGCACCGGAGGACCGGCGGCGCCTGCAGGAGAGCACGGTGACGGCCCTCGCGGAGCTGCATTCGATCCCGGCCGAGGCCTTCGCGTTCCTCGACCCGGAGCTGCCCGGCGCCACCGCGCTGGAGCGCAACCTGGCCCGCACCCGCGGCTGGTACGAGTTCGCCGTCCGGGACCTCGAACGGTCACCGCTGATCGACCGCGCGCTGGGGTGGCTCGAGGCCAACCTTCCGGACACCACCGAGTCGGTGCTGGTCTGGGGCGACGCCCGTCTCGGCAACGTGATGTACGACGACTTCGAGCCGGTCGGAGTTCTCGACTGGGAGATGGCGAGCATCGGTCCGCGCGAGCTCGACCTGTCCTGGCTGATCTTCGCCCACCGGGTCTTCGAGTCCATGGCGACCGGATTCGACCTTCCCGGTATGCCGGAGTTCATGCGCGAGGAGGACGTGGTGGCCCGGTACGCCGAGGCCACCGGAGCGGAGATCGGCGACCTGACCTGGTACCACGTCCACAGTGCGGTCAACTGGGCCATCCTGTTCATGCGGACCGGAGCGCGCTCCATCCACTTCGGGGAGGTCGAACGCCCCGACGACATCGAGACGCTGATGTTCCACCGATCGCTGTTCGAGAGCCTGCTCGACGGCCTGGGCGCGGTGACCCCGTGAGCGAGCAGCTGAACGAGCTCGGCTACTACGCGGTGACCCGGCACCCGGCCGACGCGAGGGTGCTCTTCTCGGAGGCCAGCACGGCGGAGGAGCTCGGGCTGGGGTCGTGCCACGTCGGCGAGCGATTCACCGTGAAGGACGCCGCGGTCCTGTCCGGCGCGCTGGCGGGCTGCACGTCCACCCTGGGCATCGGCCCGTCGACCAACCCGCACACCCGGCACCCGACCGTCACGGCGACCGTGGGATCGACGATGCACGCGCTGACCGAGGGGCGCTTCTCGATGGCGTTCGGCCGGGGAATGGGGGCCTACTGGCAGGCCGTCGGGCTGCCGGTGGTGACCGAGGCGCGGCTGCGCGACTACTTCGGCATCCTGCGGCGGCTGTGGGACGGCGAGATGATTCTCGATCATGACGGGCCTGCCGGGAAGTGGCCGATGCTGCGGCACGCGAACGGGCTGGCGGACGCGCCGCCGCTCGGCCTGGTGGCCGTCGGTCCCAAGACGATGGAGCTGGCCGGGGAGATCGGCGACTTCGTCGTGCTGCACACGTTCTTCTCCGACGAGGCGACGGTCGCGTCCGTCGAGGCGGTTCGCCGCGGTGCCGAGCGGGCGGGCAAGGACCCCGACAGCGTCCGCATCTGGGCCTGCCTGGCGACGGTCGGTGACAACCTGCCGGAGGAGGACCGCCTGCGCCGCCGGGCCGGCCGGCTGGTGACCTACCTGCAGGCCTACGCCGACGTGCTGATCGGCGCCAACGGCTGGGACCCCGCCGTGTGGGAACGGATCCGCCGGACCGAGCTCTACGCGAACGCGGCCGCCGCGGGCCCCATCGACGCCAGTGCCTCGGTCGAGACGCTGGAGCAGCTCGCCGCGATGATGCCCGACGAATGGCTGGGCTCGGCGGCCTCCGGGTCGCCGGAGGACTGCGCGAAGACCGTCGCCCGGCAGTACGACCTGGGCGTGCACTCGGTCATCATGCACGGCGCGACGCCCGCGGAGCTCGCGCCCGTCGTGGCTGCGTACCGCGCCGATCGACCGAGGCTGCGCAGGGCGGTCGCGGCGAATCCGGGAAGGTTTGCCTGACGGGGGTCCGGTAGGTTGTGCCCGACATGACGAGCCATTTCCCGCAGGCCGCCCGCGCCCTGGAGCAGTGGCGGGCGACGGTCCCGACGCCGGTCACGCTCTCCGCCGCCGGTACCCGGCTGAACAAGCGCGGCCTCGAGACCCGGGCTCGGCTGCTCGAGGTGGCCATCGCCTGCCTGGCCGACAGCGGCAGCGAGCCGGTCTCCGCGAACCGCGTCGCCAAGGAGGCCGGCGTCACCTGGGGCACGGTCCAGCACCAGTTCGGTGACCTGGACGGCCTGTGGGTCGCCGTCGTCACCGAGATCCACGCCCGCAGCTGGGTCGAGCTCCCGGGTCCGTGGCCGGCCCGGGACGGCTCGCTGCGCGAGCGGGTCGAGGGCGCCATCGACTCCGTGTGGACCTACCTCGACACGACCGAGGGGCGGGCGCTGACCGCCCTGCGCAGCTGGCTGCCCCCGCGCCCCTCGGACCTGGCGGCCGAGTACCCGAGGACGGCCGCCGCCCTCGCCGCCCGCGAGCACGACTGGATTCACGGCTTCGACTACCTGATGGACGGCCTCGACCTCGACCCGGCCAAGCTGCACCAGGTGCGGTGCCTGCTCCCGGCCGCGGTGCGCGGCCTCGGCAGCGAACGTCAGCTCGGCTTCACCTCGGAGCTCGACGTCGCCCGCCGGGCCCTGGCCGAGGTCCTCGTCGCCTTCCTGGCCTGATCGTCGTCGGGCGCAGTTCTCAGGGGATGAGCACGACCGACCCGGTGGTCTGGCGGCCCTGCAGGTCGCGGTGCGCGTCGGCCGCCCGGTCCAGCGGGTACTGCGCCCCGACCCGGACGGTGAGCGTGCCGTCGGCGATCGCGGCGAACACCTCGCCCGCCCGCCAGAGCAGCTCCTCCCGGGTGCGCGTGTAGTGCGCGAGCGTCGGCCGGGTCAGGAACAGCGAGCCCGCCGGGTTGAGTCGCTGCGGGTCGAACGGCGGCACCGGCCCGCTGGCCGCCCCGAACAGCGCCAGCGTCCCGCGGATGCGCAGGGACGCCAGGCTCGCCTCGAAGGTGCTGGCACCGACCCCGTCGTAGGCGGCGGCGACCCCCTCGCCGTCGGTCAGGGCGCGGACCCGCTCGGCGAGGTCGTCGCCGTAGCGCAGCACCTCGGCGGCGCCCGCCTCCCGGGACAGCAGCTCCTTGGCGTCCGACGACACGGTGGTGATGACGCGCACCCCACGCGCGGCGGCCAGCTGGGTCAGGATCAGGCCGACGCCGCCCGCGCCCGCGTGCACCAGGACCGTCTCGCCGGGCTGCGCCGGGTACACCGAGTTCAGCAGGTAGTGCGCCGTCATGCCCTGCAGCAGCGCGGACGCGGCCTGCGGGGCGGGCACGCCGTCCGGCACCGGCACGGCGGCCCCGGCCGAGACCACCACCTGCTCGGCGTAGCTGCCCGGCGCGGACGCCCACGCGACCCGGTCGCCGACCCGGAAGTCGCGGACCTCGCTGCCGACCCGGGTGACCACGCCGGAGCCCTCGGCCCCGGCGACGTACGGCAGTTCGACGGCGTAGGCGCCGGTCCGGAAGTAGGTGTCGATGAAGTTGACGCCGATCGCCTCGGCGGCCACGAGCAGGTCCTGCGGCCCGGGCTCCGGCGTCGGCACCTCGCCGATCTGCAGGACGTCGGGACCACCGAACTCGCTCACCGTGATTGCACGCATGACCCTATTTCTACCCTGCCGTATCGTGAGCCCCATGAGTGTCGACACCAAGGATTCCGGCGCGTCCACCCCGAGCGCCGCCGCGGCGCCCCACGCCGTCGCCGCGGTCAAGAAGTTCGTCGCAGAGCACGGCGGTTCGGCGACCGCGGTCATCCAGCCGGTCGGCTACGCCGGCGTGCGGATCACGCTGGTCGGCGCCGATGGCGTCCTCGGCGACCAGGTGGTCGCGGACCTGGCGACCGCCAACGCCACGGTGGCCGCGGTGGACAACGTGAGCACCTCCGGCTGGGTGCGCGAGCTCGTCAGTGCCGCCACCCCGCAGCAGGGCCACTGGCGCAAGATGGCGGGCTGGGTGGCCCACCAGACCCGCTTCCCGAAGGCCCGCAACGGACTCGGCTGAGTCCTCGTCACCGACGGACAGACAACAAGCGGGCGCCCCGGTCGTGTGACCGGGGCGCCCGCTTCTTGTCCTACGTCTTCTTGTCCTACGTTATCGCCGGTGCCGTCTCGGCGAGTGAACGGTCCGTTCATTCGATTACATCGAGTGAACGCTTCCGTTCATTCGATGGCGGGGGCGGGGGTGGGGGCGGGTTCGCGGATCCGGCCGGCCGCGTACAGCGCGGCGGTCGCGGCGACGCAGGCGCCTGCCAGCGCGACGTGCACGGTCACCAGGACGGCGGGCACGTGCGTCCAGAACTGGACCAGGCCGACGCACGCCTGCGCCACCACGAGCGCCACGACCACCTTCAGCCGCAGCGTGATCGCGGGCCGCGCCGCGACCGCGTACAGCGCGAACCCGAGGCCGACCAGCAGGGACAGGTACGCCACCAGCATTTCGGCGTGCAGGTGCACCAGGTTGGTGATGTCGAGGCTCAGCCGCTCCACCGTGCGCTCGGGGTTCTTGTCGCCGGCGTGCGGCCCGGCGCCGGTCACCATGGTGCCCGCGACCAGCGTCGCCGCCAGCGCGACGCCGGACAGCGCGGTCAGCCAGCGCAGCTGCTTCGGCAGCGGGTACACCTCGACGCCGTCGTCGGGCTGGTCGATCTTGTGGAACAGGATCACCGACAGCCACACCATCACCATCGACACCAGCAGGTGCACGGCGACGGTCCACCACAGCAGGCCGGTCAGGACGGTGATGCCGCCGATCACGGCCTGCAGCACCGTCGACGCCGGCATCAGCCAGGCGTAGACGAGCACCTCGCGGCGGCGGACAGCGCGGGTGACGGCGATGACCACCGCCGCGGACACGGCGACGACGGCGAACGTGAGCAGTCGGTTTCCGAACTCGACGGCCTGGTGGAACCACGGTGCGGCGGAGTCACCGGTCGGGACGAAGCTGCCAGGGTGGCACTGCGGCCACGTGGTGCAGCCCAGCCCCGACGCGGTGACCCGGACCACCGACCCGGTGACCGCGATCCCGCCCTGGGCCACGATCACCGCGAATGCGATCCACTTCTGCACCGCCAGCGAGGGCAGCGGCAGACGGTTGACCAGGCTCACAAACCCGCGATACAGCACGCCGTCGATGGTAGAGCCCGGTCAACTACAGCCTGTCGTTGGGGCTGTCAGCTGGCGGAACTGCCGCCGCCGCCCAGGCTTCCGAGGCTCCCGGAGCCGCCGCCTGCGCCGGCGCTCACCCGGACCATGCCGGTGACGGTGCCCTGGAGGTAGTCGCCCTCCGCGGTGATCAGCGCCGACATCTGCAGGGTGTCGTTCGCGGTGGTGCCGGGCATGGCGGTGGTGGAGAGCACCGCGCCGGTGGCCGGGTCGATCACCGTGAACTCGTAGCCGTCCAGCGGGCCGCCGGTGCCCTTGCGCTGCACCGTGTAGAGGTGGCCGTCGGCGGTCGACAGGTGCGGAACGGCGGAGCTGCGGATCGTGTTGTCCCACACCTCGTGGCAGCCGGCGCCGTCCGCGTCCACGTCGACGCGGGTCATCCCGCCGACGAAGGGCGCCGTGGCGGGCACCGCGGGTCCGGCGCCCTCGGGCACCGCCGGGTACGGGTAGCCGTAGGTGCCCGCGACGAACACGGAGTCGCCGACGCCGATCGGCGAGTTCTCGCTGCCCGGTCCGCCGGATTCGAGCACCGGCACCTTGCAGACCTCCTGGCCGGTGTCGGTCCGGTGCACGAGCAGGTTCACCCGGGTGTCGGCGCTGTCGACCATGGCCACGTATTCGTAGCCGGTGCTCGGGCCGAAGTAGGTGGGCGTCGACCCGGTGCCCCAGCTGAGCTGGCCGGGCTTGCGGGCGGACCCGCGGTCGTAGCCCTGACGCCAGTCGATCGTCGGCGTGCCGTCCGCGGCCAGACTCAGCTGGTAGAGCGCGTGGGTGGTGGCGACCGAGACGCCCGCGGGGGAGCTCGAGATGCTGTTCTGCACCTGCTCGCCCTCGGGCACCCGCACGGTCCGGGCGATGCCTGCCGCGTCGACCGAACCGATCACGCCGGCGCCGGTGGCAAACCAGACGTTGCCCTGCCAGTCCGGGACCAGGCCGGTGACCGCGTCCCCGTCCGGAACCGCGGCGGACAGGTCGACCGTCGAATCGACGGACAGGCTGTTGCCGGTGTGCGAGATCCGCTGCAGCTTGCGGTTCCCGTCGACGGCGACCAGGCGGTTCGCGTTGTCGAGGAAGGCGTAGACGCCGCCGAGCAGGCTGCCCTTGGCGAGCTCGAGCGTGGCGAGGGACTCGCCGGGTGCCGCCGGGTCGATCAGGTGGACGGTCGGGATCCGGCTGACGATCGGGGTGCACAGCGCGAGGACCAGGCCGTCCGCGGCCTGCAACAGCGTCGGGCATGCGGCGAGCTTGGTGTACCCGGTCGCGGAGACCTCGGTTCCGGGACCGGCCAGGCGCGTGGCGTCCGACGAACCGGCGTCGCCGTGCATGGTCGAGGTTCCGTCAGGTCCCAGGAACGGGTTCGGCGGCGCGAGCGGACCCCACGGTTGGGCCAGGGCGGTGCCCGAGCCGAGCACGAGGGAAAGGCTTAGGGCGGCAAGGGCGGACGCGGTCCGCAGGGGAGTTTTCGTCACGTTGTGCATGATGCCGTGGGCGGCCGGAATGTGAGGCGTTTCACCGGTTCCGTGTCACTACGTAATGTCAGGTGAACTTGAACAGCCGGGTCGCGAGCCACGCGGCGATCGAACCCCACAGCGCCAGCACCACGACGGCGAAGAGGTCGACCGAGCCGGACAGCGCGTGGTCGAGCGCCTCCGCGAGCGCACCGGACGGGACGATCCGGGCCGCGGTGTGCAGTGCGGCGGGGATCTCCTCGCCCGCGAACACCACGCTGCCGATGCCGGCCATCACGAACCACAGCACGTTGGCCAGCGCCAGCACGATCTCCGCCTTCAGCGTGCCACCGAGCAGCAGACCAAGCGCGGCGAAGGTCACGGTGCCGAGCGCGATGACGACGGCGCCGAGCAGCAGCCCGGTCAGCTCCGGCCGCCAGCCGAGGGCGAGCGCGATGGCGCCCAGCAGGACCGACTGCAACGCGACCACGATCGCCACCGCCGCGCTCTTGCCTGCGATGATGCCCCAGCGTGGGAGCGGGGTGGCGCCGAGTCGTTTCAGGGCGCCGTAGCGCCGGTCGAAGCCGACCGCGATGGCCTGCCCGGTGAAGGCCGTCGACATGATCGCGACCATCATCACGGCAGGCAGCACGGTGTCCACCCGCGGGTCGCCGAGGTCGCCGACCGGCAGGGTGCAGAGCCCGATCAGCAGCGTGACCGGGATGAACATGGTGAGCAGGAGTTGCTCGCCGTTGCGCAGCAGCAGCGTCAGCTCGAGGCGGGTCTGTGCGGCGAGCATCGACATCGGTGCGCTGGGCCGCGGGTCCGGGGTGAAGGTGCCGACCTCGAAGCGGTTCTCCGCGAGGCGTTCGGATCGGGTCATGCTCGTCCCATCGTGCTTGTCGTCGTCATCCGCGCACTTCCCGGCCGGTGAGGTCGAGGAAGACGTCCTCGAGACGCCGCTGGTCCACCTGCAGCTCGGTCGCCAGCACGTCCATCTCCGCGCACCAGGTGGTGACGGCGACCAGGGTGGCCGGCTCGATGGTGCCCTCGACGACGTAGGAACCAGGGGAGACCTCGCGGGGGGTGTAGCCCGCGGGCAGCGCGGCGTGCAGTCCGCCGAGGTCCAGGTGCTCGGGCGCGGTGAAGCGCAGGTGCCCGTCGGCGCCGTGCCGGGTCAGCTCGCTGGGGGTGCCCTCCGCGACGATCCGGCCGTTGTCGACGATCACCAGCCGGTCGGCGAGCGCCTCGGCCTCGTCCATCAGGTGCGTGGTGAGCAGGACGGCGACGCCGTCGCGGCGCAGCGCGTCGATCAGCTCCCACACCATCAGCCGGGCCTGGGCGTCGAGGCCCGCGGTCGGCTCGTCCAGGAACACCAGCTCGGGGCGGCTGACCAGCGCGCACGCCAGCGCGAGTCGCTGCTGCTGGCCGCCGGAGAGCCGCCGGTAGGGGGTGCGCGCGGCGTCGGTCAGCCCGAGGGTGCGCAGCAGCCAGTCCGGGTCGAGCGGATCGGCGGAGTAGGAGGCGACGAGGCGGAGCATCTCGCCGGCCTTGGACCCGGGGTACGCGCCGCCGCCCTGCAGCATGACGCCGATCCGGGCGCGGACCTGGCCGGAGTCTGCGACGGGGTCGAGGCCGAAGACGCGGACGGTGCCGCGGTCGGGGGCGGTGAAGCCCTCGCACATCTCGACGGTGGTGGTCTTGCCGGCGCCGTTCGGGCCGAGCAGGGCCAGCACCTGGCCGCGGTCCAGGGACAGCGACAGGCCGTCGACGGCGGTCACGTCGCCGAAGGTTTTCACCACGCCGTCGAGGCTGAGTACGGGGTGCGCCGAGGCGGACGTCGGGGAGCTCACGGGGTCTCAGCGTAGGCGGCGGGGCCGCGGTCACCGTCCGGTGCCCCGTCCCTGACCCGCCAGGGCAGCCGGTTCCGGGTGAGGAAGATGAGGAGGCCGACGATCGCGATCGTCGACACCGCGGCCTGCACGATGATGAACGGCTGGTACTCACCGCCGTTGGGCATCACCATCAGGCTGACCACCGAGGAGAAGACGATGGCAGGCACCCGGAACGCCCGACGGGTCGCCCAGGCGGCCAGCGGGATCACGGCCCACAGCAGGTACCAGGGCTGCACGACCGGGAACAGCAGCACCAGCACGGCGAGGGAGACGCCGAGCGCGCCGACTGGGTGCACCCGCCCGGCCAGGACCGCGATCAGCATCCGCAGCGCGACGAACGCGGCCGCCAGCGAGGCGATCGGGCGGGTCAGGCTCAGCACCGCGGTGGTGTGGTCGCCGAGCCCGAGGAACACCCCGGCCAGGCCGGTGCCGAGTCCGAGCAGGGTGGGCAGGGACATCCAGCTGCGGACCTCGTTGGCGGTGCCGAGGGTGTCCGGGGAGAGCCAGCCGAAGCCAAGGCCACTGGCCAGGCTGACGGCCAGCACCACCGCGACGGTCACCGCGAGCAGCAACGCGGCGGACTTCGCCACCGAGCGCAGGGTGCCGCCCCAGCGCCGGGCCAGCGCCATCCCGAGGAACCCGAGCGCGAGCAGCGACGGGATCTTCACCGTCGCGGACAGCGCGATCAGCGCCACGCCCGCCAGCAGGTACCACAGCGTTCGACCCCGGATCGGGTCGGCGGACTCCACCGCACGCAGCGCGATCTCCATGCCGGCGAGCATCAGGCCGAGCATCAGGGCCTCGTTGTGGATGCCCGCGACCAGGTGGAACAGCAGCAGCGGGTTGGCCGCGCCGAGCCACAGCGCGGTCACGCCTGCGACCCCGCAGCGGCGGGCCAGGCGGGGCAGCGCCCAGACGATCAGCGCGACCCCGGCGAGGGCCAACAGCCGGTGCACGAAGATGCCGGCGACGATGTTCTCGCCGGTCAGCCAGGTGATGCCCTTGCCGAACCAGAGGAACAGCGGGCCGTACGGGGCCGGGGTGTCCCGCCAGATGTTCGGCACCGTGCGGGTCAGGACGTGGTCGACGCCGAGGGCCTGCTGCGGCCCGATCCCGTACGGGTCGAGGCCTCGCGCGGCGATCTCGCTCTGGGCGAGGTAGGAGTAGACGTCCTTGCTGAACATCGGCGGCGCGATGGCCAGCGGCACCACCCACATCAGCAGGGTGCGGTCGAGCTGGGAGCGGGTCAGCCGGCGCGGCACCGTGCCGCCGCGGAAGCTGCCGACGGCGAACCGCCCGAGCAGCAGCCAGGCCAACACCACCATCACCGCGCCGGTGATGGCGATGGTCAGCGCGACGCTGGGCATCCGGGCGGGCAGGCCGAGCACCCGCAGCCCCTGTACGGGGTTCTGCAGCACCGGCTGCGCGCCTGCGCCGAGCGCGCCGAGGGCCATCAGCAGGGCGCCGGTGGCGCCGAAGCGTCGGACACCGGAGAGCTGGGCGGTCTCGCGTGGGTTGAGCCCGGGGGCTTCGGGCTCGTCGCCGTGCAGGTGCGAGACCACGAAACTCTCGCTGGGCCCGTCCAGGCCGAGCGCCCGCCGGGCGAGTGCCGTGGCCCGGTGAGTGAGTCTGGGGCCGGGCGGGTTCTCCGGTGAGGCGTCGGTCCTGGGCACGGATGGCAGCCTAGCGGTGCATTCCGGCACCGGATCCGCCCGCGGCGGTGTAATGCAGGGCACCCTTGGTGGACCGGGCCGATCAATTCCGTCACACTGGTGTTGTGAAATCGGCATCGGCGCAGGACACGCGAGGCGTATGGGCAGGTCATGAACCTGTTCCGGCGTCGGGTGCTGCCGTGCCGAACCTGACCGCAGGCCCGCTCGAGGGTCAGACCCGCGCGGCCGTCGTGCAGGTGCTGCTCCAGCGTGGCCCCGTCACCGCTCCGGAGATCGGCGCGGAACTGGGCCTGAGCGCGGCCGGGGTGCGTCGTCACCTCGACGCGTTGATCGAGGCAGGCGAGGCGCGTTCGGCGCGCGCGGCGAGTTGGCAGCACAAGGGCCGGGGACGGCCCGCCAAGCAGTTCCAGCTCACCTCGACGGGCCGCTCGCGGCTGGGGCACTCGTACGACGACCTGGCGGGCGCGGCGATGCGTCAGCTCCGCGAGGTCGGCGGCGACGCCGCGATCACCGAGTTCGCCCGGCGCCGGGTGCAGACGATCGTCGCGGACATCGACCCGGTGGCCCATCCGACCGTCGACGAGATCGAGCACACCGCGGATGCGATCGCCGACGCCTTCACCACGGCCGGCTTCGCCGCGACCACCAGGCCGGTGGGCAACGGCGTGCAGATCTGCCAGCACCACTGCCCGGTCTCACACGTCGCCGCGGAGTTCCCCGAGCTGTGCGAGGCGGAGGCGCAGGCGTTTGCCGAGCTGCTCGGCACCCACGTGCAGCGGCTGGCGACCATCGCGAACGGGGACTGCGCCTGCACCACCCACGTGCCGCTGGTGCCGCCCACGGCGCCACCACCACCCGACTCCGACTGAGACAAGCCGAACCACGTCAATCCGCCGGTGCCCAGTTTCAAGTACCGGTACGCAACAAGACTCCGGAAGGAGCTCGCATGACCGTCACCCAAGACCAGGCGTCCGGCGCCGAGCAGCAGGCCAGCCTGACCCAGGACGAGGCCATCGCATCGCTCGGCCACTACGGCTACGGCTGGTCCGACTCGGACGTCGCCGGCGCCAGCGCGCAGCGCGGCCTGTCCGAGGCCGTCGTGCGGGACATCTCTGCGAAGAAGAGCGAGCCCGAGTGGATGCTCGACATCCGGCTCAAGGCGCTCGCCACCTTCGACAAGAAGCCGATGCCGAACTGGGGCTCGAACCTCGAGGGCATCCACTTCGACAACATCAAGTACTTCGTGCGGTCCAGCGAGAAGCAGGCGGAGTCCTGGGAGGACCTGCCCGAGGACATCAAGAACACCTACGACCGGCTTGGCATCCCGGAGGCGGAGAAGCAGCGCCTGGTCGCCGGCGTCGCCGCGCAGTACGAGTCCGAGGTCGTCTACCACTCGATCCGCGAGGACCTCGAGCAGCAGGGCGTCATCTTCCTGGACACCGACACCGGGCTCAAGCAGCACCCGGAGCTGTTCAAGGAGTACTTCGGTTCCGTCATCCCCGCCGGTGACAACAAGTTCTCCGCGCTGAACACCGCCGTGTGGTCGGGCGGCTCGTTCATCTACGTGCCGCCGGGCGTGCACGTCGACATCCCGCTGCAGGCCTACTTCCGGATCAACACCGAGAACATGGGCCAGTTCGAGCGGACCCTGATCATCGTCGACGAGGGCGCCTCCGTGCACTACGTCGAGGGCTGCACCGCGCCGATCTACAAGTCGGACTCGCTGCACTCCGCGGTGGTCGAGATCATCGTGAAGAAGGGCGGCCACTGCCGCTACACGACCATCCAGAACTGGTCGAACAACGTCTACAACCTCGTCACCAAGCGCACCAAGGTGGACGCGGGCGGCTCCATGGAGTGGATCGACGGCAACATCGGTTCCAAGGTCACCATGAAGTACCCGGCCGTGTGGCTGATGGGCGAGCACGCCCGCGGCGAGGTCCTCTCCGTGGCGTTCTCCGGCGAGGGCCAGCACCAGGACACCGGCGCGAAGATGCTGCACCTGGCGCCGTACACCTCCTCGACGATCGTCAGCAAGTCGGTGGCCCGCGGCGGCGGCCGCGCGTCCTACCGCGGTCTGGTGCAGATCAACAAGGGCGCGCACGGCTCGAAGGCGACCGTCAAGTGCGACGCGCTGCTGGTCGACCAGATCAGCCGCTCGGACACCTACCCCTACGTGGACATCCGCGAGGACGACGTCTCCGTCGGCCACGAGGCCACCGTCTCGAAGGTCAGCGAAGACCAGCTGTTCTACCTGATGAGCCGCGGCCTCACCGAGGACGAGGCCATGGCGATGGTGGTGCGCGGCTTCGTCGAGCCCATCGCCAAGGAGCTCCCGATGGAGTACGCCCTCGAGCTCAACCGACTGATCGAACTGCAGATGGAAGGGGCCGTGGGTTAGTGAGCACGCCAGAGACTGGTGTACAGAACCTCGGAGTGATGGGCGCGGTCGCCGGGGAGAACCCCGGCGCCGTGCGAACCGAGACCGGATCGCCGATCGAGAACAAGGGCGAGGCATTCACCTCGTTCGACGTCAACGCCTTCGAGGTCCCCGCGGGCCGCGACGAGGTGTGGCGTTTCACCCCGCTGCGCCGACTGCGCGGGCTGCACAACGGCACCGCCGTCCGTTCCGGGGCGGCCACCGTCGAGGTGCAGGCCGGTGACGGCGTGACCGTGGAGACCGTCGGCCGCGACGACCCGCGCCTCGGTCAGGCCGGCGTTCCCGCCGACCGCGTTGCGGCGCAGGCGTTCTCGGGCTTCGAGACCGCCACCGTGGTCACCGTTGCCAAGGAGCACGAGGTCGCCGACGCGGTGAACATCGTGGTGACCGGCCCCGGCGTCGACCAGGTGGCCTTCGGTCACCTGCAGGTGCGCCTGGAGGCCTTCTCCAAGGCCACCGTCGTGCTGGACCAGCGCGGCAGCGGCACCTTCGCCGAGAACGTCGAGTTCCTGCTCGGCGACAGCGCGAAGCTGACCGTCGTCGCGGTGCAGGACTGGGCCGACGACGCCGTGCACACCGCCGCGCACCACTGCCGGCTCGGACGCGACGCGGTGCTCCGCTACACCTCGGTGAGCCTGGGCGGCGACGTGGTCCGGCTGACCCCGACCGTCAAGTACGACGGCCCCGGCGGCGACGCCGAGCTGCTCGGTCTCTACTTCGCCGACGCCGGCCAGTTCTTCGAGCAGCGCCTGCTGGTGGACCACTCGCAGCCGCACTGCAAGTCGAACGTCGTCTACAAGGGCGCGCTGCAGGGCGACCCGCACTCCGGCAAGCCGGACGCGCACACCGTGTGGGTCGGCGACGTGCTGATCCGCGCCGCGGCCGAGGGCACCGACACCTTCGAGCTCAACCGCAACCTGGTGCTCACCGACGGCGCCCGCGCCGACTCGGTGCCGAACCTGGAGATCGAGACCGGCGAGATCGTCGGTGCCGGGCACGCCAGTGCCACCGGACGTTTCGACGACGAGCAGCTGTTCTACCTGCGCTCGCGGGGCATCCCGGAGGACCAGGCCCGACGCCTGGTGGTCCGTGGCTTCTTCCACGAGATCATCAACCGCATCGCCGTTCCCGAGGTGCGCGAGCGCCTCGAAGCCGCCATCGAGGTCGAGCTCGCCGCGGTCGGCGTCTGAGTTCGCCGCCGCCACCACACTTCTCAAAGGAAATAGCTGAATGACTACCGCTGAAAACTCGGTCCTGGAAATTCGCGACCTGCACGTCGACGTCGCCACCACCGACGAGAACGCCGAGCCGATCCACATCCTCAAGGGCGTGAACCTCACGATCCGCTCGGGGGAGACGCACGCGATCATGGGCCCGAACGGCTCCGGCAAGTCCACCCTGTCCTACGCCATCGCCGGCCACCCCAAGTACACGGTGACCTCCGGTTCCATCACGCTCAACGGCGAGGACGTCCTCGCGATGAGCGTCGACGAGCGGGCGCGCGCCGGCCTGTTCCTGGCCATGCAGTACCCCGTCGAGGTGCCCGGCGTCTCGATGTCGAACTTCCTGCGCACCGCCGCGACCTCGGTCCGTGGCGAGGCCCCCAAGCTTCGGCACTGGGTCAAGGAGGTCAAGGAGGCGATGACCGAGCTCGAGATCGATCCGACCTTCGGTGAGCGGAGCGTCAACGAGGGCTTCTCCGGCGGCGAGAAGAAGCGCCACGAGATCCTGCAGCTGGGCCTGCTCAAGCCGAAGATCGCGATCCTCGACGAGACCGACTCCGGCCTCGACGTCGACGCGCTGCGCGTGGTCTCCGAGGGCGTCAACCGCTACAAGGAGCGCGAGCACGGCGGCGTCCTGCTGATCACGCACTACACCCGCATCCTGCGCTACATCACCCCCGAGTTCGTGCACGTGTTCGTCGGTGGCCAGATCGTCGAGTCCGGCGGCGCCGAGCTCGCCGACGAGCTCGAGGCGAACGGCTACGTGCGGTTCACCCAGGCAGCAGCGGGGGCGTAACCACCATGACGGCGACGGTGAGGCAACTCGACATCACCAGGATCCGGGGGGACTTCCCGATCCTGGCCCGCACGGTGCGGGACGGAAAACCGTTGGTGTACCTGGACTCCGGTGCGACCTCGCAGCGGCCGGTCCAGGTGCTCGACGCCGAGCGCGAGTTCCTCACCACCTGCAACGCGGCGGTACACCGGGGCGCGCACCAGCTGGCCGAGGAGGCCACCGACGCCTACGAGGACGCGCGGACGGCGATCGCCGCGTTCGTCGGCGCCGACGCGGACGAGCTGGCGTTCACCAAGAACGCGACCGAGGCCCTGAACCTGGTCACGTACGTGTTCGGTGACGAGCGCTTCGACCGGCACGTCGGGCCGGGCGACGAGATCGTGATCACCGAGCTCGAGCACCACGCGAACCTGGTGCCGTGGCAGGAGCTGGCCCGGCGCACCGGTGCCACCCTGCGCTGGTACGGGGTGACCGACGACGGCCGCATCGACCTGGACTCGCTCGAGCTCACCGACAAGGTGAAGGTCGTCGCGTTCACCCACCAGTCCAACGTGACCGGTGCGGTGGCGCCGGTCGAGGAGCTGGTGCGGCGGGCGCGGGCCGTCGGCGCGCTGGTGGTGCTCGACGCCTGCCAGTCGGTGCCGCACATGCCGATCGACTTCCACGCGCTAGACGTCGACTTCGCGGCGTTCTCCGGTCACAAGATGCTCGGGCCGTCCGGCGTCGGCGTGCTCTACGGCAAGCGGGCGCTGCTCGCCGCCATGCCGCCGTTCATCACCGGCGGGTCGATGATCGAGACGGTCACCATGGAGGCGACCACCTACGCGGCGCCGCCGCAGCGGTTCGAGGCAGGCGTCCCGATGACCTCGCAGGTCGTCGCGCTCGGCGCGGCCGTGCGCTACCTCGACGAGCTGGGCATGGACGCGGTTGCCGCGCACGAGCACGAGCTCACGGTGCTGGCGCTCGAGCAGCTCTCGGCGATCGACGGGGTCCGGATCGTCGGCCCGGCGACCGGCGAGGACCGCGGCGGGGCGGTCTCGTTCCTGGTCGACGGCATCCACGCCCACGACCTGGGGCAGATCCTCGACGACGAGGGCATCGCGATCCGCGTCGGGCACCACTGCGCGTGGCCGCTGCACCGGCGTCTCGGCATCGCCGCGACGGCGCGCGCGTCCTTCGCGGTCTACAACACCGCCGACGAGGTGTACGCGCTGGCCGCGGGCATCCGGCGTGCACAGGAGTTCTTCGGTGTCAGTGTCGCGGCGCAGCCCGTCGTGGACGAGCCGGAGACCGGATCGATCGACGGGGCGTCGTAGCCATGCGGATGGAGCAGATGTACCAGGAAGTGATCCTGGACCACTACAAGCACCCTCACGGCCGCGGGCTGCGGGAGCCGTTCGGCGCCGAGGTGCACCACGTCAATCCGACCTGCGGTGACGAGATCACCCTGCGGGTGGCGCTCACCGACGACGGTCGGGTGGCCGACATCTCGTACGACGGCCAGGGCTGCTCGATCAGTCAGGCCTCGACGTCGGTGCTCACCGACCAGGTGGTGGGCATGGCGGTCGTCGACGCGTTCGCCACCGTCGACGCGTTCGCCGAGATGCTCGGCAGCCGCGGTGCGATCGAGGGCGACGAGGACGTGCTCGGCGACGGCATCGCGTTCGCAGGCGTCTCGAAGTACCCGGCTCGCGTCAAGTGCGCGCTGCTCGGATGGATGGCGTTCAAGGACGCCGTTGTTCAGATAGTCGACAGCACCGAAAACCTCGCCGGTACCGCAGTGCCGGCTCAGACCGGAGGACACGCATCATGACCGACATCCAGGCCGCGGAGACGCCGGCCGACGAGACCCCGGTGGCCGAGGCGCCCGCTGCCCCGAAGACCCCCGAGCAGGAGCTGTTCCTCGCCGACCTCGAGGAGGCGATGCGTGACGTGGTGGACCCCGAACTGGGCATCAACGTCGTCGACCTCGGCCTGGTCTACGGCATCTCCGTCGACGACGAGAACATCGCGACGCTGGACATGACCCTGACCTCGGCGGCGTGCCCGCTGACCGACGTGATCGAGGAGCAGGCGCGCGGCGCGCTGGTCAAGAGCGGTCTGGTCGAGGACCTCAAGCTCAACTGGGTCTGGCTGCCGCCGTGGGGCCCGGACAAGATCACCGAGGACGGCCGCGAGCAGCTGCGCGCGCTCGGCTTCACCGTCTGACCGAACGTGACAGAGAAGGCGCCAGACCCGAGTGATCGGGTCTGGCGCCTTTGTCATGTGGTCGTGCGGATCAGTTGACGCGCACCGTGCCGGTGCAGGACGTGGTCGGGATGCTCCACAGCGCGTTCCGGTTGACCGCACTCCTGGTGATCTCGACGTCGCCTGCACCGCTGTCGAGGCGGAGGTTGACGGAGCTGCCCATGCCGATCGGCGTGGTCGCGGTGAGGGTGCCCGACGCCCCGGTGGTCTTGTTGTGCCAGTCGAGGCGGGTGTCCGACAGGTACGGCGGGGCGAAGAACCAGAGGCTCGACACGTCGGCGAGGGTGACCGTGCCGGTGCCCGGCCCGTCCTGATAGAAGAATGCCCGGCTGGCGATGTAGGGCTGGTCGACGATGTACGGGCTCAGCCCGAAGCACGTGCTCATGGGTACAACCTGTGTCTCGGCCGCCGCCGACCCGGCGCCCGCGACGAGGCCCCCCGCGATTGCGGCCGTTACCACCGCCGTGGTCGCAACGCGTCGAAAGGTGTTGCCGTTCTTGCGCATAATCTCCCCTTGTCTGGTGAAACCTGTCGTTCCCGATCATGTCGATGTCCCGAGCCGATGTGGGGTGTCGACACACGCGTATCGAAAGAAACCGACAATTCGTTACGTGTTGCCGGAATTGCCTGCATCCCGTACTGGAAGTGATCCTGGACAGGGTCAGCCGACCCGGCGGCGGGCCTTCGTCCAGCCCTCGCCGATCTCCCAGACGGCCGCCAGCACGGCGACGACGATCACCGCCTGGTTGAACAGCTGCAGTGCGCCGGCGCCGTCGTCGCGGAAGGCCGCGTCGAAGTACGCGGGCTCGAGCAGCATGTCGTGGCTGGCCAGCCAGACGACGGGGACGGTGAACAGCACGCTGAGCAGGGTGTTCACCGCGGCGAGCGGGACCGTCCAGCGGCCGACGGCGAACTTCACGATCTCGAGCGCGATCTCGAGTACCAGCACGGTGAGAAGGGCGGGCAGCCAGAACGCCCAGAGGTCGGGGTCGAGCACCGGTATCGGGTCCCCGTCGACGTCCTGGTACGCCGAGAACCCGCGCTGCAGGAAGGGTGCGACGACGAGGAAGACGAGGAGTGCGACCGAGGAGACCGTGTCGAGGAGTGACACGGGGCCGGTCCGGTCGATCTCGGGCAGCCTGTCGACCGACCATTCTCCGGCAAGGTGCCTTGTTCGACGGCCGTGGCGCTCGAGCCCGGCGAAGACCAGGGTCGTCCAGAACGCGATCTGCAGCGCCACCACCGCGGTGGTCGAGACGCCCTCCCAGATCGCGTTGCCCGCCGGCTCGCCGTCGACGATGTCGAGTGCCATCAGGACGAGGCCGAGGACGGGCGCAATCCACAGCAGACCCTTGAGCAGTCGCCACCAGTCGAGGTAGAGGTCGGGGCCGATCAGGTACAGCGGCCGACCGGCGTATCCGGCCGCGAGACGATCGGGGTCTCCGAGGTCGGTGAGCACCGCCGCCTCGGCCTCGGCGGGATCGGTTCCGGCCGCGATCCGGGCGTCGATCGCATCGGCGATCGAGCCGCGAAGCTCGCGGTCGATGTCGTCGCGCGTGTCCGCGGGGACGCTGCGAAGTGTCGTGGCGACGTAGCGGTCGGTGAACGTCATGGCGTGCCCTTCCTGGTGGCGGTGTCGATGGCCTGCATGCTGCGATCGAGAGCGGTCCACTCGTCGCGGAGCAGCGCGGCGAGTTCCTCGCCGGCTTCGGAGGTTCGGTAGAACTTGCGCGGACGCACCTCGTCGGTGTTCCACTCGCTCACCAGCAGCCCCTGTTTCTCGAGTCGGCGCAGCAGCGGGTACAGCGTGTTGGCTTCGACCGCGATACCGGCACCGGACAGTGCCTCGATCAGGCCGTAGCCGTATCCCGGCGTGCGCAGCATCAGAAGGCTCGCCACCACGACGGAACCTCGCCGCACCTCCTGGCTGTGGCTGGCAACAAGCTCGGGATCGACCATTCATGTCACGATAATGTGTGACACACACTATTGCAACGGGCGTGTATCTACTGGTCAAGGAATCGGTAGCATTCGCGCCGCCGCGCCGCGCCGCTCATCCGGGGACCGGGGCGGTCGCGATGACTGCAGGGGAGGCGACTCAGCCGGCCTTCCTGGCGGCCGCCTTCTTCTCCGGTGACTTCTTGGCGGGGGCCTTCTTGGCCGCCGCCTGCTTCGTCGGTTCGGCGTCGGCGGATTCACCCGTCTCGGCGTCCTTGCCCGACTTCGCGGCGTCGACACTGCGCTGCAGGGCCGCGACCAGGTCCACCACCTCCGCGTCGGTGCCGTGCGAGGCCGCGGCCGGCGCGCTGACCTTCTCCCCGCCGTTGGCGATCGCCTCGTCGAGCAGCTTCTGCAGCTGGATCTGGTACTCGTCGGTGTACTTCGACGGTTCGAACTCGTCGGACATCGACTCGACCAGCATGGTGGCCATCGCCAGTTCCTTCTCGGATGGCGCCGAGACGTCCTCGAGGCTGGGGAACTCCGCGGCCCGCACCTCGTCGGGCCACAGCAGCGTCTGGATCACCAGGACGCCGTCGCGCACCCGTAACGCCGCCAGCCTGGTGCGCTGACGCAGGGTGAAGTGCACCAGCGCGGTCCGGTCGCTGTCGGTGAGCGTGGCGGCCAGCAGCTGGTAGGCCTTCGGGGAGGCGGAGTCCGGCTCGAGGTAGTAGCTCTTGTCGAGCAGGATCGGGTCGATCTGCTCCGACGGAACGAACTGCAACACCGGGATCTCGTGTTTCTCCGCGGCGGGCAGCTTGTCGAAGTCGTCGTCGGTGAGGATCACCTGGACGCCGTCGTCGGAGGTGTAGGCCTTGTCGATGTCGGCGAACTGGATCACCTGGCCGCACTCGGAGCAGACGCGGTTGTACTTGATCCGCCCGCCGTCCTTGCCGTGGACCTGGTGGAACCTGATGTCGTGGTCCTCGGTCGCGGTGTAGACCTTCACCGGGACGTTCACCAGACCGAACGCGATGGAGCCTTTCCAAATTGACCGCATGGATCCATGATGGTCCAGACTGTGGGATCAGGCCAGGCGAGCAGACCCGGGCGGCGGTAGATGGAGCATGACGTCGAGGTGGTGGTCGATGGCCGACGCGTGTCCCTGACCAACCTGGACAAGGTCCTGTACCCGGACTCCGGCACCACCAAGGCGGAGGTACTGCAGTACTTCACCGAGGTCGGGCCGCTGATGCTGCCACTGCTGGCGGGCCGCCCGGTGACCAGGAAGAGGTGGCCCGACGGCACCGGGGCCGCGCCGTTCTTCCAGAAGAACGTCGACGCCGCCACCCCGGCCTGGGTGCCACGCACGGTGATGAAGCACTCGGCGAAGACCATCACCTACCCGCTCGTCGACGGGCTCGCCTCGCTGGTGTACTTCGCGCAGATGGGCTCGCTCGAGTTCCACGTCCCGCAGTGGTGCTTCGACGCGTCCGGACAGCCGCGGGACCCGGACCGGCTGGTCATCGACCTGGATCCGGGGCCGGGCGTGGGCCTCGACGACTGCGCGGAGGTCGCGCTGCGGGTCCGCGAACGGCTCGCCGCGCGCGGCCTGGACGCGCTGCCGGTCACCAGCGGCAGCAAGGGAATCCACCTCTACGCCGGGCTCGGGCGCGGCTGGCCGGCGCCGCGGTGCGTGGAGGTGGCGAAGGAGATCGCCGTCGAACTCGAGCGCGAGACGCCGAAGTCGGTGACCTCGAGGATGACCCGGGCCGAGCGGGACGGGAAGGTGTTCGTGGACTGGAGCCAGAACTCGGCCTCGAAGACCACCGTGTCGCCGTACTCGTTGCGGGGCACGGCGTTGCCGACCGTCGCCGCGCCGCGGACCTGGGACGAGCTGACCCGGTCGGGGCTGCGGCAGCTCGACTTCCGGGAACTGCTCGCGCGCGTCGACGCAGGCGCGGCCGTCGCGACGGTGCCGCAGCCACGCACGCCGGAAGCGCCCGCTCGGCGGCGGGGTGCGGCGTCGGACGCGTCACCGATGCTGGCGACGGCCGCCACTCCGGAGGAGTTCGGGCCCCGCGCGGACCAGGACCAGTGGGCGTTCGAGTTCAAACTCGACGGCATCCGGGCGCTGGTCGAATTCGACCACGACCCCCGGTCGGGAGGGTCGACCGTGCGACTGGTGAGCCGCAACGGGGTGGACCTGACGCCCGGGTACCCCGAACTGCTCGCCGTACCCGAAGGGCTGCAGGGACATTCGGGGACACTGGACGGCGAGATCGTGGCGTTCGGCGAGGACGGCGCACCCAGCTTCGGGCGCCTGCAGCGACGGATGGGGTTGACCAGGCCGGGGGAGGTGCGCGCCGCCGCGCAGCGGGATCCGGTGGTGCTGCTGATCTTCGACGTGCTGCAACTGGACGGAACCTCGCTGCGGACCAAGACCTACCGGGACCGGCGCACCGTCCTCGACGCGATCCGGCTCGGCGCCGACGAGCGGTGGCGGGTGCCGCCGCTGGCGCCGCCGGATCTCGGTGAGGCATTGGCGAGCAGCCGGGCGCAGCGGATGGAGGGCGTGGTGGCCAAGCGCTGGGACTCCACCTACCGGTCCGGCCGGTCGTCGGCGTGGCTCAAGCTCAAGCACGTCCACGAGCGCGAGGTGGTGATCGGCGGCTGGCAACCGGGGGAGGGTGGCCGGTCCGGCGGCATCGGATCGCTGCTGGTGGGGGTGCCCGACGGCGGCGCGCTGCGCTACCTCGGCCGGGTGGGCAGCGGGCTCACCGGCGCGGAGCTGACGCGGTTGAGTTCCTCGGTCCGCGAGTTGTCCGCGGACAGTTCGCCGTTCGGGGACTCCGTGCCGGCCGCGGACGCCCGGACCGCGCACTGGGTCCGGCCGGAACTCGTCGCGGAGGTGCGGTACTCGGAGTTGACCGGGGACGGGCGGCTGCGGCATCCGGTGTGGCGCGGGTTGCGGCCGGACAAGGGGCCCGACGAGGTCGCGCACGAGTGGTGACGGGTTCGGGTCGAACCTGTCAGCTGGCGGGGTCGTACCCGAACGCGCGCACCTCCTGCGCGCACCTGCAGGCAGTCGCGAACTTCGCGGCCCACTCCACCGCCGCCTCGTGGGAGGGCAACTCCAGCACCGCGTAGCCGCCCTCGAGCTGCCGCGTCTGCGGGTACGTGCCCTCGGTGACCGTCCCGTCCCCGTCGACCATGACCGGCGGAACGCTCTCGTCGATGCCACCGCCGAACACCCAGACCCCGGCGGCCTTCGCCTGCTCCACCACCGCGTGCGAGGCATCCGACACTGCCTGCAGGTCCTCGTCGTGAAGGACCATGGCACCGCTCGGGAACGAGATCAGGTACTTCGTCATCGCGTCGACTCCTTCTGCCTGTTTGTCCGGATCGGGATTCATCCTGCCCTGAGCCGCGACGTCGGTGCCGGGTTCGGCACGGGTCGCGCGCGGGTTGCGACGGGGCCGGTGACCGTCCTCTCCCTGATGAGACCGCGCTCCATTGGTTTGTCCCTTGCGATTGGATCCGTTTCACTTTGATCGAGACCATCGCGGAGCTCGAGCAGCGCGGCGTCGCCTTCCGGTCCGGACCGAATCCATCGACACCTCGACCGGTGGCGGCAAGCTGATCTTCCACATCTTCGGTGCCCTCGCAGACTTCTCAGCCATCTCGACACGCCGGATCGACGACCTCCACCATTTGGTGGCTGCTGCCTGATGCAGTAGATGCCGGTGACCATAGGGAAGCCGGTGTGACGCAGTGTTTGACCCGGAAGACTTCGCGGTTGCCGAAAATGTTCAAAGGAGCCTTCTGGACGGTGCAGACAACCACCATGCATTGGCGTTGGCGGAAGGCGTGCTCGCACTGTTCCGGAACAATATCGATGATAGCTTGACCAACGATCAGGGGGCGGAAACTCATGCTTGACATGTCGGAATTTGCGAATGCGATATTTTATTCTCAGCCATTCAGTAACTTCCTCGGCGCTGAGCTGGATCAGGTCGGGAAGGACAGTGCTCAGATATCGGTCGCTATACGGGAAGAACTGCGACAGCAGCACGGATTTGCACATGGTGGCGTGATCAGTTATCTCGCCGACAATAGTTTGACCTTCGCAGGTGGGCTTGCGCTCGGTGGTGACGCGTTGACTGCGGAGTTCAAGATCAACTACGTCAGACCGGCTCGGGGTAAAAGGCTGATCGCCCGGGCGAGCACGTTGTCGGCTGGCTCGCGACAAGCGGTTTGCCAAAGCTTGATCTATTCCGTGAACGATGACGGGGTCGAATCACTGTGCGCAGCGGCTCTGGGAACAATCGTCGCCGCCCCTGCCAATCCGGCGCGTGAATGATGGGCTGGATCGCCCTGCAATTTCGCGGTTCTCGACTGTCGGACGCGACAAGACTGCCCTGACCGACATCATCATGCGGACGTTCGCGCTCAACGGGGCGTTCCTGCGGGCGTCGGAGCACATCGCGCCGCCCGCAGGCCCGACGCCGACCCGGTGGCAGGTGCTCGGCGCGGTGCTGCACGACCCGCTCACGGTGTCCGGGATCGCCCGGGCGATGGGGATCACGCGGCAGAGCGTCCAGCGCACCGCCGACGTGCTCGTCGACGAGAGGCTCGCGGAGCACCTGCCCAATCCCGCGTACCAGCGCGCGACGCTGGTCCGGCCCACCGAGTCGCAACGGGCGGCGATCCGCCAGATGACCGCGGCGCAGCACACCTTCACCAACCGGATCTCGGCGCACTTCACCGAGGAGGAGCTGGCGCGGACGCCTCAGGTGATGAACAGGCTTGTCGCGGTGCTGGACTCGGACGAGCGGGTCTGACGACCCCCGGCCCGGGCCGCGTCGGTCGGCCGAGGGAGTAGCGAACGCGCTTGGCGCAAAACATCGTTCACTCGGCGTCCGAACGCATGTGCGTGCGAGGGTGTCGGTGGGGGTTGCTAGGTTTGAGGTCCTCCAGTCGACCTCCCCGAAAGGCCTTCGCTCTCATGGTGATGGGTCCCACCCATGCTGTTTCCGGTGCAGTAGCCGGCCTCGTCGTCGCGGAGTTCCTGCCGCCCGAGTGGGGTGGGCCGACCTCGACTGCCGAGGTCTTCACCTTCGCCGCGGTGTGTGCGGGCGCCGCCCTGCTGCCGGATCTCGACACCACCCAGTCGACGGTGGCGAGGTCGTTCGGCCCGGCCAGCAAGGTGCTCGCGGGCGGGATCGACGAGGGCTCGCTCTGGTTCTACCGGCTCACCCGCGGGCGCCGGGATCCCAAGCGCCGCGGCGGCCACCGAACCCTCACGCACACCGCACTGTTCGCGATCGCCGTGGCGTTCGGGGTCTCGGCGCTGGTGGTGCAGTTCGGCCGGCCCGCGATCGTCGGCACGCTGTTCGTCACCCTCGGGCTGGCGCTGCGCGGCCTGGCCGGCGGCTGGGCGGCCCGCAGCGGGTGGCTGGTGGTCACCGTGCTCGCGGCCGTGCTCGCGATGCTGTTCTGGAGCTGGTACCCCGACGAGGTCGGGTCGCGGGCACTCGGCGTCGCGGTGGGTCTCGGCTGTGCCGTGCACTGCCTCGGCGACGCCATCACCAAGGAGGGCGTCCCGTTCCTGGCGCCGTTCGTGCCCTGGCGCGGGCGTCGCTGGTGGGAGCTGCGCCTGCCGTCGATGCTGTCGATTCGGGCCGGCGGCGCGTTCGAGAAGGCCGTCCTGGGGCCGGTGCTCACCCTGGTCGCGGCGGGCATGGTGCTGTGGGCGGTAGAGGGCGTGCCGGAGGCCGTCACCGCCGCGTTGACGGAGATCCGCGCCCTCGGCTGAGTTCTGCCGCCGCGCCGGTGAGTGATCGGGGACGACGGGGCGGGACATGTCGGCCAATCGGGGCACGGGCGTGACCCCCACCTGCGATGGTGGACTCCGACGGGGTTCTGGGTGACCGGAGGGGAGAAAACGGTGCAGGTACGTCGTGCGGTAGTGGGGCTGGCGGTCTCAGGCCTTGCGCTTGCGGTGGTGGGGTGCGGTAGCGGGAGCCATGAGGTCGCCGCTGGTTCGGGCGTCGCTGCGGCGGCGGAAGCCTACGCCGTGCCCGACCGGGTGGTCGTGCACCGACCGGGCTTCATCGACACCGACATCACTCCTGCCGACGTCCCAGTCTGGCCGGGACCGCACCCATCCGAGTTCCTCGAGCCCAGCCCGCCGTCGGGGGAGAGCGGAGAGGTCGTCGGCGAACAGGCCGGGGCCGTGTACCTGGCGGCGCTCGGTAATCCGGACGGGCACTGGAACGTGGGCGGGACGGTGCAGTGGCTGGTCGTCGAGCCACTTCCGTGACGGTTCTTCGCTCAGGGCAGCGTCCCTTCGCGAGCCCCGAGGCCCATCCGCACGCCGAGAACTGTGGGTCGCGGCCCGGGACGCCTGCCGATGATCCCGACAGTCGGGTGCGCGGTGGGAAGGCCGCCACAGGGAACGCAGGAAAGTTCGAGGTTGGTTTCTAGGCCGACGCGAAAGCCCCGCTGCCGGTGAAGGCGTGCTTGCCGAAGCGTTCCCCGATCAGTTGGTGAGTGGCGGCATCGGGGTGGAGTTGGTCGGGAAGCGGATACTGCTCGTGGTCCGACTCGCCGTAGAGGTCGCAGCCGTCGAGGTAGTGCAGGTACGGGTCGTCCTGGGACCGCTGGGCGACGATGCGGGTCAACTCATCTCGGATTGTGCGGAGCGTGAGTTTTCCTGCAGCCCGGTCTGCGGGATCACCCGTTGCGATGAACCGAAGCTCCCCGTTGCGCAGCGCATCCATGTCGAACGCGCCGGGGCCCGGGGTGTCTTCGTGGATCGGGCAGAAGATTGGCGAGACGACCAGCAACGGCGTGTCGGGGTGGCCGTCACGGATGGTGTCGAGGAAACCGTGCACGGCCGGGCCGAACGCGCGCATGCGCATCAGATCGGTGTTGGCCAGGTTGATCCCGATCTTGACGCTGATCAGGTCGGCTGTGGTGTCGCGGAGCGTGCGGGCGGTGAACTGGTCGAGCAGGGCGCTGCCGCCCAATCCGAGGTTGATCAGTTCCACGTTGCCGTGGGACGCGGCGAGTGCTGGCCAGGTGGTGGATGGGCTTGCCGCGTTGGAGCCGTGGCTGATCGAGCTGCCGTGATGCAGCCACACCCGGCGGCCCTCATCTGGTATCGGCTCGATCGGGGCGTCCGCGCGCAGGGCGACGAGTTCCGTCGTTTCGTTGTGCGGCAGCCAGATCTCAACCCTCTTCAGGTCGGAGATCAGGCCCTCGAACCGTACTGTTCCTGCAGGTCCGGATTGATGTTGCGCAGCTCCGGTGGACAGGTCGACGATCACGGTGTTGCCGCCCGTCGCGCTCTCCTGGGCGACCAGTCGGCCGTCCACAAGGAGGTCGTACACGCCTGTCGGGCGTGGCGGTGCGCCCAGATAGCTCCGTCTGGTGGGCAATGTGTCCAGTTCGATGGCGGTGGCGCGTGTCCGGAACACCAGGCGAACCCCGGAGGGCTGGGCTTCTGCCATCGCCAGTTGCCCGTCCGTGCATTGCGCGCGTGCACGCTCTGGTAGTCGATGTGGCAGCAGGCCATGTTCGGTGCGCTCGAGTTCGAGGGCGCCGAACACCAGATCGCGGGAGAGAGGCGTGGTTGTCCACTGGTTCTGACTGTGCATGAGTTCTCACCTGGTAGATCGAGTATTGGATGTCGTGACGCCGACGGGCCGCACCGTTCCTGTGTGCGACAGTTCGCTACAGGATATAGTAAAATGCCTATACCGTATAGGCAAATTGCTAGAGGTGAAGGAACTAAGGCATGGCGCGTGCAGGACTGACCGCAGAGCGACTGACGCGGGCAGCCGCGGAACTCGCCGACGATGTCGGTTTCGAGCAGGTGACGGTCTCGGCGGTCGCGCGACTGTTCGACGTCAAGGGCGCCAGCATCTACTCCCACCTCAAGAGTTCACAGGACCTCAAGACTCGAATCGCGTTACTCGCGCTCGACGAGATGGCAGACCGAGCCGCAGAAGCGGTTGCCGGCCGCGCGGGACGCGGCGCGTTGGTTGCCTTCGGCGATGCGTACCGCGACTACGCCCGAGCTCATCCCGGCCGGTATGAGGCAGCCCGCATGCCGCTGGACGCAGACACCGCAGCCTCGAGCGCCGGCCCACGCCATGCGCAGATGATGCAGGCGATCCTCCGCGGTTACCGCATCGCAGAAGCTGAGCAGGTGCACGCGATTCGGCTGATGGGAAGCGTGTTTCACGGCTATGCCAGTCTGGAGTCCAGTGGCGCCTTCAGTCACAGCTCCCCGGATTCGCAGGAATCCTGGATACGAACCCTGGACGCCCTGGACACTCTGCTGGCCAACTGGCCCACGGAGAACCCAGCGCGAGTGCCTCATGGATGATGGAACCCGGCCACAGTGGTGATCAGCCACGGGCGCGGATGGCCGGCGCGGAGACAGTTGAACCAGTGTCGTCGGGCTCCCGTGCTAGCGTCGCGCGTATCGCGACTGGCGTCAGTGGGACACCACAAGGAAGCGAATTCGGAGCGTCGTACGCCTGGGTGCTCCTCAGTTGACTACTGGGGAGCATCAGCATGGATCTGCGTTACGGGATGAACCCGCATCAGCGCGCCCGCCTCACTTCATCCGAGACATCACCGATTCGGGTTGTTCACGGATCGCCGTCGATGATCAACTACCTCGACGCGCTGAACGGCTGGCAGTTGGTTCGAGAGGCCGCAGCGGTCACGGGAGCCCCGGTGGCGACCTCGTTCAAACACGTGTCACCGGCCGGCGCTGCCGTCACCGGTGATCTCGACGAGACCATGCGCCGCGCTTGGGATCTGGGCGAAGGTGAGATCGGTCCGGTCACCGCTGCCTACGTCCGCGCGCGGGACATCGACCCGAAGTCGTCGTTCGGGGATTTCATTGCGGTGTCCGAGCCGGTAGACCACGAGTTGGCGGACCTGTTGGCACGCGTCGTCTCCGACGGAATCATCGCACCGGGGTTCGCGCCGGGCACGGTGGAGATGCTGTCGCGAAAGAAGCGCGGCACGTTCCTCGTTCTCGAGGCCGACGCGTCCTACGAGCCACAGGAATGGGAACGCCGCGAGGTGTTCGGCATGGTGCTCGAGCAGGAGCGTGATCGGCTGCCGATCGCGGCGGACCTGCTGCGCGTGGTGCACGGATCCGAGCCCGGCCCGGACGCCGTCCGCGACGCGCTGCTGGGCATGGTCACCCTGCGCTACACGCAGTCCAACTCGGTGGCCTACGTGAAGGACGGCATGACGATCGGCATCGGGGCCGGCCAACAGTCCCGAATCGACTGCACTCGCCTCGCGGGTACGAAGGCGGGCATCTGGTGGCTGCGCCGCCTGCCGGCCATCCGGGCGATGACATTCACGGCGACGGTGTCTCGGCAGGAACGGCTGAACTGGCAGGTGCGCCTCGCCGAGGACGCCCTGACCGAATCCCAACGGACTGCGCTCGCTGCTCAGGTGGTCTCTGCCTCGCAGATCGTGGACGTGGACGGCGCTGACCGAAGTGGATGGCTCGATCGACTCGCGGGAGCGATCCTCGTCTCCGACGGATACATCCCGTTCCGCGACAACATCGACCACGCCGGCGGGCTCGGGGTGCGCTACGTCGTCGAGCCCGGCGGTTCCAACCGGTCCGGTGAGATCGTGGAGGCATGCCGCGAGCTGGGATTGACCCTTGTCCACACCGGAACGCGGTTGTTCCACCATTGACGAGCCGACGTTGCGTCCGGTCGAGAAAGCGACCAGCCGGGTAGGGCGATCGACGTACCCGGCTGGTTCGACCTCGTCAGGGGGTCATGACGAACATGCCGTGCGCGTTCCGGCGCTCGATCTGTCGATGGGCGTGTGCAGCGCTGTCGAACCCGATCACCGTGTCGATGATCGGGGCGATGTCGCCGGTGGCTGCCAGTTCGAGGGCCACTGCTCGATTCGATGCGACCCGGGCAAGTCAGGTCGGCCCGCCGCATCCCGTGAGGGTGAGCCCTCGGGTGAGGAGGTCGAACGGAGCGATGGCGGCGGGCGCACTGCTGAGCATTCCGTAGTGCAGCATTCGGGCCACTCGGCCCCGGTGCGCCGGCGGGTGAACGGCTGCTGGCGTACTTCGACGCCATGACGGACCTGGTCGTCGCCAACATCGGGCTGGTCGTGGCGTACGACACCGCCACGGACGATCCACACACGGATGAGATCCATGCCTTCTGGTACGGGCACATCACAGAACTGCTGTCAGAGGCGCGACCGGATGACGATGCCGAGCGGCTGGCCCGACTCCTGCTCGGAACCCTCGGCGGCGACCTGGTGCTTCACCTGATCCAGTCGGGGCAGGCCGCGCGACTGAAGGCCGCCATCCGTCAACTCGTCGACTCCGTTCTCCGTTGCTGAACCCGACAGGTGTCGGGGGCGTCAAGCGTCGTCACCGGTGGAGCAGCGGGTCGGCTGCTTGTACACGGCGCGGCTGCGGCGGAGGGTTGTGACCGAGCGATAGCCTCGGGCCGACCGTACGTCGACGAGGGGGTTGTGGTGGCGGAGTTCGAGCAGGATCGGGATCTGTTGATCCGGCTGTGGCGGATGTGGGCGAAGCGCGCCGCGGAGCTGTCCGACGCGCAGTGGACGGTTGCAACGCGGCTTCCGGGGTGGACCGTCCGCGATGTCTACGTGCACGTCACCCCGGACGTGCTGATCGCGATGCTGGCCGCGCCGTCCGCCGACGGTGACGCGAAGATCACCAGTGCAGCGGAGATGCTCCGCGTCTTCAATGCCGACCCGGCCGCAGCGGAGCCGATGCACGCGCAGCTCGCCGAGATGGTTCGCCAGCTGGCCGCCGACGTCGACCGCGAGAGCATCGTCGAGCGTTTCGAGTCCGAACTGCCCGATGCCTTCGAGCGGCTCACGGGCCTGAGCCGGGAGACTGTGATTCCGCATCCGATCCTGGAGTCCGTCTCGCTCGGCGCCTTCCTCGACATGGCGATCCTGGAGGCGACGGTCCACTGGCTCGACGTGGTCGACGCCGTCGGCGGTGACGAGCCGGAACTGATGGCGCTCGAGCGGGCGCGGGACGTCCTCGCCGCGGTGCCCGATCCGCTCGCGTTCGTCGAGGCGGCGTCGGGGCGGTCGACCGGCGCGGTCCTGCCGGTGATGCGGTGAGGGCTGTCGTCCTGCGAGGGGTCGGCAGCGCCTGCGTCGACGAGACCGTTGGACGCGGGACGGTGTGCTGCGCAGCGGATTTCTCAGTGCGGTTGCTGGATCCAGTTGCCGTGGAAGCCGGCGGGCACGCGTTGAGGTAGGCGAACGGCGGCAACGTCCTCGAGGCTCTGGGCGTCGAGTATCCGCAGTTCCGTGACGGATTCGGCCAGGTCGGTGACCAACCCCATCACGATGCCGTCGCCCTCCGGCGCAGCGGGGGAGGACGGGACGAAGCTGAACTCACCGACCGCCGAGTGGTTCCCGAAGTCGCGACGTGCCGCGACACCGGCAGCGGCGTCCGTGCGGAGCAGTTGGTGTTCCCCGGAGACGTCGTCGGTGCCGCCTACCGCCCAGCCGTACCGGAAGGTGCTGGTGGCGCGGCGCTCGTCGATTCGGGGAAACTCCATGTGTTCGTCGGCGAGGCGGTCACGCCGGAGGGATCCGGTCACCAGGTCGATACGCCACCGTTCCAGCCTGGGCTGCCCCTCCGTGGGCCCGAGGGGGTCGGCGTCGAACACCCTCTCGTGAACCACCAGGTCGACCACCAGTTCGCGATCGTCGTTGTGGGCGTTCATGGGGTGGAACACGTAACAGGGGCGGCCGAGGTCAGTCCAGGTCACCGCCGCGGGGTTGGACGTGGACCGGGGCAGCAGGCCGACGCGTGCCGAATAGTCGGGATTCCATCGATACGGGAAGCGCCCGGCAGGAATTCGCGGTACCCGATTCAGGATCATCGGAGGAATGCGAACCCTGCCGACGATCGAGCTCAGCGCCAACTGGGCGAGGGGACGCAGTGGCCTGGGTACACCTACGTGCGTCGCGGACCGAGGGTCGAAGGTGACGGGCAGGTCGTACAGGACGACATAGTCCCGCGTGAGGGAGAACGCATGCATCATCGGACTGCCCTGGACCGGAATGGCCATCTTGCATCGAAGGCGTCCGTCGGGACCGATCACGGTGTACTGCACGGTGTTCCCGCGCCCGAAGTGGTAGGAAACCGCATGAAGTTCACCGGTCTCCGGATCGAGCACCGGATGGCCGGTGTAGCCCCCTCTCACGGTTCCGCCGAAGTCGCAGACGTCGACGGTCTCGAGGTCGTCCGACAACTCCGCGCAGGCGGTCCCTCCTTCGACCAGAGCCAGTGTTCGGCCCGAGAACCCGATGACGTTCGTGTTCGCAGACGGACCGTGCAGCGCCGACCGTCCCCGTTCGTCCGGGGACGTCCGGTCGAGCAGCCTCGACGTCACCTCCGAGTCGACCCAGCGATTGCGATACCAGAGGGCGTCACCGTCACACAGTCGGATGCCGTGAACCATCCCGTCCCCGGTGAACCAGTTGTATTCCTCGGGTGCGACGTCCGCGACCGGGTTGGGCCCGATCCGGAGGTACCGTCCGTCGAGCCAGTCGGGGATCACGCCCCGAACGTCGAGATTGAGTTCGACCAGTTCCCGCCGGACCGGGGCGAACCGATCCGCGACGAAGCTCCCCATGTCTGCCTCCCCCTTGCGCGCGTGGACCTGGATTGTTCCAGAGGCGCACGTATTTGGGCTGCGGATTGCACGGCTCGCCGGGCGCCAGGGAGTGTCCGACGACCCCGGCCCGGGAACTTCCGACGGATGGTGATCGCTCGCGGTCCGGCCTCGAACGGTCAGCGGGGCTACTCGGTGGCCGGGCCGATGAAGATTCCCTCCGCCTCGATGGTCACGCCGCCGGCGTCCGAGAGCGTGCCGACGACGATGGTCTTGCGGCCCTCGTTCCGGTCGATACGGGCCTCGGCGCGCAGCGGGCCCAGCGGGGTGCCGCGGCGGTACCGCAGCGTGAGAGTTCCGGTGAAGCGTGGTTCGACGGAGCTGGCCGTGGTGCCGAGCAGGTGATCGAGCACCAGCGCGCAGATCCCGCCGTGCACCAGGCCCGGCGGGCCCTCGTAGGCGGCGCCGAGGGCGACCTCGGTCCAGTGCAGCCCGGTGTCGTCCGACTCGATGAGCAGCGGCGGCGCGATGGCGTTGCGCAGGCCCATCCCCGCGTTGCCCCAGGCGAAGGACTCGCCGTCGGCGGTGAAGCGCATCCCGAACCCGCCGTCGATCTGCTTGGCGCGCAGCTTCTCCGTCGCGGCGGCGACGGTGGCGTGCACCTCGCGGATGGTCTCGTCGTCCACCTCGGTGCGGATGGTGGCGTCGACGAGTTCACGGACCGCCGCGGTCAGGGGGCCGTACAGCGCCCGGCGCCGGTTGAGCTCGTCGGTGTCGATGTCTTCTCGGGTGAACTTCACCCAGCGATCGTGAATGATTCGGACCGGCTTTCGCCGAGATTCGATTGATCAACACGTTGTGCTCCGCGACACATCGAGGTGTCAGGTGTGCGACGGTGGACCCATGATCGAAGCCATCGCGAAGCTGCCCGACGGCACCCTGGGATTCCGGGCGACCGGCACCGTGACCGCGGAGGACTACCGCGACGTCCTCGACCCGGCGATCGACGCGAAGATCGCCGCCGACGAGAAGGTCAACCTGGTCTACGTCCTCGGCGACGACCTCAGTGGCTACACCGCGGGCGCGCTCTGGCAGGACGCCGAACTCGAGAGCCGACCCCGGCGCAGCTGGGGCCGCATCGGTCTGGTCACCGATCACGAGTGGATCGGCAAGGCGATGCACCTGGTCCGCTTCCTGATGCCCTGTGAGGTGCGGTCCTTCGCCCTCGCCGACGAGTCCGCGGCGATCGAATGGGTCTCGCAGGGGCACTGACCGGGAGCGATCGCCGCGACTCCTCGCGTCAGGGCAGGTCCAGCAGCGCCCGGCAGCGCCCCAGCAGTTCCGCGCGCAACGGCGCCGCACGCTCCGCCAGCGCCGACTGCGCCCGCACGTACTCCGCCCGGCCTGCGGCGGACTCGATCGGCACCGGCTCGTAGCCCAGCGCCCCCAGGTCGTACGGGCTGGCCCGCATGTCGAGTTCGCGTGCGGCGCCGGCCAGTTCGAAGCAGCGCACCAGCAGGTCCGAGTCGACCAGCGGCAGCAGCTTGCCCGCCCACTTGTAGAGGTCCATGCCGGCATGCAGACAGCCCGGCTGCTCGCGGTCGGCCTGGTCCTCGCGTCGCAGCGCGATCTCGTTGCGCGGCGCCGCGTCGTCGGTGAAGAAGCGGAACGCGTCGAAGTGGGTGCAGCGCAGGTTCATCGACTCGACCACCGCGTCGGTGCCGGACGCCCCGAGCCGCAGCGGCGTCCCGGAGTGCCGGACCGCCTCGTCGCCGCCGCGGTAGACCATCGCCCACTCGTGCAGCCCGAAGCAGCCCAGCTGGGCCGGCCGCGCCGCGGTCGACTCCAGCAGCCGGGCGGTGAACTCGAGCATCGAACGTCGCTGCCCGAGCACCGCCGGGTTCACCTCCGCGGCAGGCGGTCCCTCGCCCCCGGCCCGCCGGTACCCGGAGAACTCCCAGTAGTCGCGGGCGGCGTCGCCCTCGAGCCGGACCCCGAACCCGGGGTGCCAGCGCCGCAGCTGCGACGGCCGCAGGCTGTAGTAGGTGAACAGGAAGTCCAGCACCGGGTGCTTCTCGCCGCGCGCCTGACGCGCGACGTGCGGACCGACCAGCGCGTCCACCCGTTCCCGGTGCGCGTCCCGGCGGGCGGTCCACTCGTCCTGCGCGAGTACGAGCGGACCGCCCGGGACGACGTCGTCCCGGGCGGTCGCGGTCTCCGTCACGGTCACGGAGTCCGCTGCCCCGGGACCGCGTCGGTGACCCGGTGGGTGCCGTCGCGCACGGTGCCGACGAACTCCTCGACGAGGTCCTCGAGCGCCACGATGCCGATCGCGGTGCCCGACGCGTCGACCACCAGGCCGAGGTGGCTGCTGGCCCGCCGCAGCGTGGAGAGCGCCTCGTCCAGCGGGGTCTGCACGGGCAGCTCCGGCAACGGCCGCACGTCCGAGCGGGGGATCACCGTGTCCGGTCCGGCCGCCTCGTCGAGCACCTGGTCGAGCACGTCCTTGAGGTGCAGGTAGCCCGCGACCGTGCCGTCGGGCAGCACCGCGGGGTACCGCGAGTAGCCGGTCTCGGTGACCGCCCGCTCGACCGCACCGAGGGTGGTGCCTCGCTCGGTCAGCGGCACACTGCGCACCTTGTCCAGCGGGATCAGCACGTCCGAGACGGTGCGACCGGCGGTGTGCAGCGCCTGCGTCAGACGCCGGTGCTCCTCCTTGTCGATCAGCCCCTCGGAGCGGGACTCGCCGATCATCTCGGCGAGCTCGAGCGCGGAGACGGTGCTGTCGAGCTCGTTCTTCGGCTGGACCTTGAACATCCGCAGTGTTGCGTTCGCACAGAGGTTGTAGAACGCGATCAGCGGCCTGGCCAGCCGGATGAAGGCCAGGTGCACGGGCACCAGCAGCATCGCCGACCGCTCCGGTCCGGCGATGGCGATGTTCTTCGGGACCATCTCGCCGAGCAGGATGTGCAGCACCACCACCAGTGCCAAGGCGAGAGCGAACGCGATGGGGTGCAACAGGTCCGCGGGCACCCCGAGGGCGTCCAACGGCATCTCGATCAGGTGCGCGATGGCCGGCTCGCCGACCCGGCCGAGCAGGATCGAGCAGATGGTGATGCCGAGCTGCGCGCCCGCGAGCATCAGCGAGAGGTTCTCGCCGGCCCGGATCACCGTGCGCGCGCGCTTCTTGCCCTGTGCCTCGAGGGCTTCGAGTCGGTCGCGGCGCGCGGAGATCAGCGCGAACTCCGCCGCGACGAAGAACGCGTTGCCGGCCAGCAGTGCGACGGCCAGCAGGACCGCCAACAGGTCACTCATGGTCGTGGCCTTCCTGGTCGGTGGGGTGGTCCGGTCGCTGCGCTATCGCCGCCGCGGGCATTGGGGTCAACATCACCCGGTCGATGCGCCGCCCGTCCATCCCGGTGACCGACGCGACCCAGCCGCCGACGGTCTCGGGGCGGCCCTCGCCGCTCGGGTTGGGCAGCACCACCTCGTCGCCGACCTCCGGGATCCGGCCGAGGTGCGCGAGCACCAGGCCGCCCAGGGTGTCGTACTCGCCGTCGGGGGCGGTGTAGCCGGTGGCCTGACGGACCTCGTCGATCCGCAGCAGCCCGGCGCAGATCCAGCTGTCGCCGCTGCGCTGCACCTCGAGTTCCGGGTCGTCGTGCTCGTCGCGGACGTCGCCGACGATCTCCTCGATCAGGTCCTCCATCGTCACCATGCCTGCGGTGCCGCCGTACTCGTCGACGACGAGCGCGACCTGCATGCCGTCGGCCCGAACCCGCTCCATCACGGCGTCGCCGTCCAGGCTGGACGGCACGATCGGGACCTTGCGCGCCAGGTTCACCAGGGGAGTGGTGGACCGGCCCGCGGCGGGAATGGTGAAGGCGCGCTTGACGTGCACCACGCCGATCGTGTCGTCGAGGTCGCCGTCGACGATCGGGAACCGGGAGAAGCCGGTGCGGGACGCGGCGTCGATCAGGTCTGCCACGGTGTCGGTGCTGTCGAGGGTCTCGACCTTGACCCGCGGCGTCATCAGCTCCTCCGCGGTGCGTTCGCCGAACCGCAGCGAGCGGTCCACCAGCAGCGCGGTGGCAGGGTCGAGCGAGCCGCGCCGGGCGCTGGTGCGCACCAGTGATCCCAGCTCCTGCGGGGACCGGGCCGAGCGCAGTTCCTCCGCGGGCTCGATGCCGAGCCGACGGACCACCCAGTTGGCGGACCCGTTGAGGCCGTTGATCGCCCACTTGAAGATGCGGGAGAACCCGGCGTGCAGGCCGGCGGTGGCGCGCGCGGTGGCCAGCGGCTTGGCGATGGCCAGGTTCTTCGGGACCAGCTCGCCGTAGATCATCGACAACGAGGTGGCCAGGATCAGCGCCAGTGCCAGGGAGATGCCGCCCGCCGCGGACTCGGGAACGCGCAGCAGTCGCAGCAGCGGGTCGATGAACTTCGCGAGCACCGGCTCCGCGAGGTAACCGGTGATCAGGGTGGTGATGGTGATGCCGAGCTGGGCGCCGGAGAGCTGGAACGAGAGCGTCCGGTGCGCGTGCTGGACCTGCTTGGCCCGGCGGTCGCCGTCACGGGCGTGCGCGTCGACGGTGCTCCGCTCGAGCGCGGTGAGGGAGAACTCGGCGGCCACGAAGAGGGCGGTGCCGGCGGTGAGAGCCAGGAAGCCGAGAACGCTCAGGACTGTCAGTGCAGTCTGCATTGGTCATCGCCCCCGGACGGGGGCAGGGAATGAGATGGTGCCGCCGGGTTTGTCGCCCGGCTCGGTAGAAGAGCCCTCCGAAGTGGAACTCTCGTCGCCGGACTCGGTCGAGTCGGCGATGTCGGTAATGGGTGCCTCAGGCACCGTGGTCCTTCCTGTCGTGCCCGGGGGGAGACGGATCGGGTGATCCGCACCGCCGTCCCGCCACTGCTTCCGGCTGCCGATCGGCGGTCGAAAACTGCTGGTGGAAACGGTCAAACCGGGCGCACGAGTTGCGTCAGCTCAGCCATTCTACCGGGACCGGGCGCAATGACGCCCCCGCAGCACGCCGGAGTCGCGTAGGTCACCACCCGGCAGGCAGCGGCCGCCCCTCGGCGAAGCCGGCCGCCGACTGCACGCCGAGCACGGCCCGCTCGTGCAGTTCCTGCGTCGTCCGGGCACCGGCGTAGGTGCAGGTGCTGCGCACCCCCGAGCAGATGTAGTCGATCAGGTCCTCGACGCCGGGCCGGAGGGGGTCCAGCCGCATCCGGGACGAGGAGATGCCCTCCTCGAACAGTCCCTTGCGGGCCCGGTCGAATCCGCTGTCGTCGGCGGTCCGGGCCGCAACGGCGCGCTTCGAGGCCATCCCGAAGCTCTCCTTGTACGAGTAGCCGTCCTGGTCGACCCGCAGGTCGCCGGGGGACTCGTGGGTGCCCGCGAACCAGGACCCGACCATCGCGTTGGACGCGCCTGCGGCCAGCGCCAGCGCCACGTCGCGGGGGTGCCGGACGCCGCCGTCGGCCCACACGTGGGCGCCGAGGTCGCGGGCCGCGGCGGCGCACTCGGCGACCGCGGAGAACTGCGGCCGGCCGACGCCCGTCATCATCCGGGTGGTGCACATCGCGCCGGGGCCGACGCCGACCTTGACGATGTCCGCGCCCGCGGCGATCAGGTCCCGCGTTCCGGCCGCCGAGACCACGTTGCCCGCGGCCAGCGGTACGCCCAGGTCGAGTGCGGCGACGGCGGCGAGGGCGTCGAGCATCTTCTGCTGGTGGCCGTGCGCGGTGTCCATCACCAGCAGGTCCGCGCCGGCCTCGACCAGTGCCGTCGCCTTCGCCGCGACGTCCCCGTTGATGCCGACCGCCGCGGCGACCCGCAGCCTTCCCTGCGCGTCCAGCGCGGGCCGGTAGATGCCGGCCCGGATGGTTCCGGTACGGGTGAGTACCCCGGCGAGGGTGCCGTCGGCCTCGACGATCACCGCGATCGGGTCGTGCCGGGACTCGAGCAGGTCGAACACCTCCCGCGGCGACGCCGTCACCGGCGCGGTCACGAAGCTGGTGACGGCGACCGCGCGTAGCCGGGTGAACCGGTCCACGTCCGCGCACGCGGCCTCGGTGACGACGCCGACCGGTCGGCCGTCCTCGAGCACCACCAGGGCGCCGTGCGCGCGCTTGGGCAGCAGCGCCAGCGCGTCGGCGACGGAGTCGTCGGGACCGAGGGTGACGGGGGTGTCGGCGACCAGGTGCCGGCTCTTGACGAAGGTCACGATCTCGGCGACCGCCGCCGCGGGCACGTCCTGCGGGATCACCGTGAGGCCGCCGCGGCGCGCGACGGTCTCGGCCATCCGCCGGCCCGCGACCGCGGTCATGTTGGCCACCACCAGCGGAATGGTGGTACCGGACCCGTCGGCGCTCGCCAGGTCCACGTCGAACCGCGAGGTGACGTCGGTGCGGCTGGGCACCAGGAAGACGTCGTCGTAGGTCAGGTCGTACGGGGGCTGCCGATCTTCGAGGAATCGCACCTTCAGGACGCTACCGGGTCCGGGGTGACCGCGCCCTCGGACGCGCGGGCCTGCGAGCGGGACAGCGCGACGGTGGTGACCAGCATGACCGCGACCGCGACGGCGATCACCACCAGGCCCGGGCCCGCCACCCGCAGTCGCTCGCCGAGCACCGCGAAACCGAGGTAGGCGGCGACCAGCGGCTCGGCGATGGTGATCGCGGGCAGCGAGGCCGCCAGCGACCCGGCGTGGAAGGCCCGCTGCTGCAGGTAGAAGCCGGTGACGCCGGCCGCCGCCAGCGCCCACAGCGGCCAGTTCGAGAGCACTGCCGCGGGGCCGCGGTCCAGCAGCCCGAGGACCGGCTTGGTCAGCGCGACGGCGACGCCGTACATCGCGCCGCTGGCGAAGCCGAGCAGCAGCGCGCGCGGGCCGGGCGAGGCGGTGACCGCGGCCGCCGCGACGGCCCCGACGCACGACCCGACGACCAGCGCCAGCGGGACCAGCCAGTGCCCGAACGTGGCGTCCTCGAAGCCCTCGGTCGGGTTGCCGACGGTCAGGAAGACCACCAACGACAGTGCGAGCAGGCCCGCGGTCGCCCAGGTGCGGGCGGTCATCCGGGTGCCCGAGTACCGGGCCGAGAGCGGCAGCGCGAACAACAGGGTGGTCACGATCAGCGGCTGCACCACCAGCACCGAACCGAGCCCCAGTGCGATCACCTGGAAGGCGTAGCCGCCGAGGTCGCCGAGCAGGCCTGCCCACCAGCGGGGGCTGCGGGCCAGTTCCCGTAGCAGCGCGTCCTCGTCGGCGACGTCGGCCGCGGCCCGTTGCTGCGCCACCGACCCGACCGCGAACAGCAGCGCCCCGATCAGCGCGCAGACGACGGACAGCAGCGGCAGGTCGGTCATGACCGTCAGCGTGCGCCGCGGCGCCGGTGTCCGGGGGTCGCCACGCCGGAGCTCCGCCGGGAACCTCCGCGGACGGTGGTCGCGCCGGGTCGCTGCCTGCGGTCCCGCCCGCCGCCGGCCTTGGCCGCCGTCGGCGCGGTGGTCACCGGCTCCGGTGCGGGGACCGGGACCCCGCTCGGGGCGCTCGCGCCGGTGAGGGCGACGAGCTCGCGGTCCCCGGGCCGGACCTCGACGCCGACCGGTTCGACGCCGGCCTTGCGGGTCAGCCGGGCGACGGCGTCGCGCTCGTCCTCGGTCACCAGGGTCACGACGGTGCCGGACTCGCCGGCGCGGCCGGTGCGGCCCGCGCGGTGCAGGTAGTCCTTGGCCTCCGACGGCGGGTCGACGTGCACCACCAGGGAGATGTCGTCGACGTGGATGCCGCGGGCGGCGACGTCGGTGGCCACCAGCACCGGTGTCTGGCCGTCGGCGAAGGCGGCCAGCGTGCGGGTGCGCAGGTTCTGGGTCTTGCCGCCGTGCAGCGCGCCGGCGACCACGCCCACGGACCGCAACTGCTCGACCACCGCGTCGACGCCCTCCTTGGTGCGCACGAACATGATCGTGCGGCCGGTGCGGGAGGCGATCTCCGCGACGACGGCGGCCTTGTCCGCGCCGGTGACGAAGAGCAGGTGGTGCTCGGTGGTCGCGACCGGGGCGACCGCCGACGCCGTCGCGTGGGTGGCGGGATCGCGCAGGTACCGGTGGACCAGTTCGTCCACCTGGCCGTCGAGGGTGGCCGAGAACAGCAGCCGCTGACCGTCCTTCGGGGTCCGGTCCAGCAGGGTGGTGACCTGCGGGAGGAATCCGATCGCGGCCATGTGGTCGGCCTCGTCGATGGTGGTGACCCGCACGTCCTCGAGCGAGACGGCGCCCTGGTCGAGCAGGTCGGCGAGCCGGCCGGGAGTGGCCACCAGCAGGTCCACGCCGCGGGCCAGGCGTTCGGCCTGCTTCTTGGTCGGCACGCCACCGAACACGCAGGCCAGGCGCAGCCCCAGCGAGAGCGCCGACTCGTCGAGCGCCCGCTCGATCTGTGCGGCCAGCTCCCGGGTCGGGGCCAGGATCAACGCGCGGGGGCGTTTCGGCTTGCTGGGCGCTCCGGTCAGCCGGACCAGCATGGGCAGCCCGAACGCCAGTGTCTTGCCGGAGCCGGTGGGGCCGCGGCCGAGCACGTCGCGGCCGGCGAGCACGTCGGGGATGGCGGCGGTCTGGATCGGGAACGGGGCGGTGATCTTCTCCCGGTTCAGCGACTGCACCAACATCGGGGGGAGGCCGAGGTCGGCGAAGGTGGGCCCGGTCGTGGCGGGGGTGGACATGTGGCGGTGGCCTCCGATGATCTACCCGCTCCGCGGCGCCGCACGTCGTCCGTGCGGCACCCGCTCGGCGTATGCAGTGAGGCTACCGCCCGTCCGGGGCCGACACGGCATCCGCCGTGGCCGGTCGGGTGCCGGCCACGGCGGATGCGTGGTGCTTCGTGGGTCGGGGAGAGCGCCGTCAGTCGGCGATCCGCGGCAGCGTCACGACCTGTCCCGCGTAGGCGAGGCCGGCGCCGAATCCCATCAGGAGGGCGGTGTCGCCGGGCTTGGCGGCACCGGAGCGGAGCACCTGCTCCATCGCGAGCGGGATCGAGGCGGCCGACGTGTTGCCGGTCTCGACGATGTCCTCGGCGACGACGATGCCTGCCGGCATCTTCAGCGCGCGGGTCAGCGCCTGGGTGATCCGGATGTTGGCCTGGTGCGGGATGAAGACGTCGAGGTCCTCCATCGCGACGCCGGACTTGTCGATCGCGGCGCGGCAGGCCTTCTCGATGAACGTGGCCGCCCACCGGAAGACCGCGGTGCCCTGCATGCGGATGTACGGCCGGACGGACGTGCCGCCGGTGGCCTCGGCCTTGGCGACCTCGGCGAAGTAGGCCTGGAAGTCCTTGTCCTGCTGGATCGCGGCGGTCTGGCTGCCGTCCGATCCCCACGCGACCGGGCCGATGCCCTCGACGTCGGACGGGCCCACCACGGCCGCGCCTGCGCCGTCGGCGAAGATGAAGGCGGTGGACCGGTCGGCGGGATCGAGGAGGTCGCTCAGTCGCTCGACGCCGACGACCAGGACGTACTGCGCGGTGCCGGCCCGGACCATGTCCGAGGCCGTCGCGAGGGCGTGGCAGAAGCCCGCGCAGCCGGCGGACACGTCGAACGCGGGGCAGTCGGTCATGCCCAGCTCCGATGCGACCACGGCGCCGGCGGACGGTCCGAGCACCATCATCGACGACGTCGCGAGGACCACGGCGCTGATCTGGTCCGTGCTGATGTCCGCCGCCGCGAGTGCCTTTCGGCTGGCCTCGACGCTCATGCTGACGATCGTCTCGTCGTCGCTCGCGAACCGCCTGTTCTTGATGCCCGACCGGGTCTGGATCCACTCGTCGCTCGAGTCGATCGGCCCGATGATCTCCGAGTTCGGGACGACGCGTCGCGGCCGGTATGCGCCGATGCCGAGGATCTGGGTGTGGGCGGCGCCGACTGCGGTGCGAATGCGTGCGGGCATGTGTGGCTCCCTTTGTTTCGTGGCGTTTCTTGTCTTCGTCGTGCTTCCAGCATGGCCCGGCGTCGGGCTGCGTGGATGTCGGGCTGCCTGGAATGGGGACTGCCAGGTCCGGTGACCGGCGGTGGTGCGGCCAGATCACGGGGCCGGGCCGTGGGCCCGAGCGGTGCGTGGGTACCGCTAGGGCGCGACGTCGCTCCGACCGGCAACCGGCGTCGGCCGGTCCGGCATTCGGGAGTCCGGCGGGGCGGAGGACGTTCGCGTCGAGATCACTCCTGAACGCTCCAAGTAGGGCATGTCGCGAGACTACCGCGCGGGCGTGGCTGCGCCGGGCGAATGGCGCCACCGCGCGCGGGCAGCGTGGCGCGGACAGTCGCCCCCGGGTGATCGGTCGGATGCCGAGGCGGCGGTGCCGCCGCCCGGCAGAGCTGATTCCAATCGGAAACGGTCGTGGTCACGGCGCTCCGGGCGGCGCCGCCCCGCCCGGCGCATCGTGTCGGACGTGACTTGTCGGTGGCCCGGTGCATGATGGCTATCGAACATATCTTCGACCATTTCGGGAGGGACGATCATGTGCGACATCTGCAACGGAAAGACGCCGCGACAGGCGCGGCGCGACCTCGAGCTCAGCATCGAGGAGTACGGCTGGGCGCTGCAGTACGTGGAGTCGGCGGTGGACGAGCGTGGGGTGCACCCGGCGTTCTGCTACACCGTCGGACTGACCGCGCTCGGGTGCGAGGAGCTCGTGATCACCGGTCGGGTGATGGAGCAGTCCGCCGAGGTGCTCAACACCCTGGCCGAAAGGATCTGGGACGGACGCGAGTTCACGGCGGGCGAGCGGGTCGACGCGGGCGGACTGGACCTGTGCATGGTCCCGGTCCGGGAATGCGAGGGCTGGCTGTTGACGGCGAAGCGCCTCTACGGCGCCGGCAACGTCCGGGCCGTGCAGGCGGTGTGGGCGGACTGCGACGGCCTGCTGCCGTGGGAGGGGGCGATCACCTCGACCATCGTCCAGCCGCTGCTGGGGTTGCCGCCGGGCGGGCGGATCGCGTCCTGACCACCCGGGTGCGGGAACAATCGCTCCCGCACCCGGGCGGCCGGGGCCGTGGGCCCTGGGGTCAGGCCTCGACCTCGGAGCGGTCACCGCTCCAGAGGGTGTGGAACTTGCCGGGGCGATCGGTGCGCTCGTAGGTGTGCGCACCGAAGAAGTCGCGCTGGCCCTGGGTCAGCGCGGCGGGCAGACGCTCGGCGCGCAGGCCGTCGTAGTACGACAGCGAGGAGGCGAAACCGGGGACCGGGATGCCCAGCATGGTCGCGGTCGCGACCACCCGACGCCAGCTGTCGATGCCGGTCTCGATGGCCTCGCGGAAGTACGGCGCCAGGATCAGGCTCGGCAGGGTGGGGTCGGCGTCGTACGCCTCCTTGATCCGGTTCAGGAACTGGGCCCGGATGATGCAGCCGCCGCGCCAGATGGTGGCCAGGTCGGCGGGCTTGAGGTCCCAGTTGTACTCGGCGCTGCCGGCGGCGATCTGGTCGAAGCCCTGGGCGTAGGCGACGATCTTCGACGCGTAGAGGGCGGCCCGGATGTCCTCGGTGAACTGGGCGACGTCGGTCGGCTTGTCGCCGAGCGTGCCGGCGGCCAGGCCCTGCGCCTGCGCGGCCGCCCGCTGGGTCCGCGAGCCGGACAGCGCGCGGGCGAAGACGGCCTCGGCGATGCCGGTGACGGGCACGCCGAGGTCGAGCGCGGACTTGACCGTCCAGCGGCCGGTGCCCTTCTGCTCCGCGGCGTCGACGATGACGTCGACGAGGGCCTGACCGGTCTTCGCGTCCTTCTGCTTGAGCACCTCGGCGGTGATCTCGATCAGGTAGGACTCGAGGGTGCCGGTGTTCCACTCGGTGAAGACGTCGGCGACCTGGCCCGCGTCCAGTCCCAGCGCGTCGCGGAACAGGTTGTAGGCCTCGCCGATCAGCTGCATGTCGGCGTACTCGATGCCGTTGTGCACCATCTTCACGAAGTGGCCGGCGCCGTCGGGCCCGATGTGGGTGCAGCACGGCGTGCCGTCGACGACGGCCGAGACCGACTCGAGCAGCGGGCCGAGGGACTCGTAGGACTCCTTCGGGCCGCCGGGCATGATCGACGGGCCGTTGAGTGCGCCCTCCTCGCCGCCGGAGATGCCGGCGCCGACGAAGTGCAGGCCGCGCTCGCGCAGCGACGCCTCACGGCGAATCGTGTCCGTGTACAGCGCGTTTCCGCCGTCGATGATGATGTCGCCGGTCTCCATGGCGGCGGCCAGCTCCTCGATCACGGCGTCGGTGGCCTCGCCGGCCTTGACCATGATCAGCACCCGGCGCGGCTTCTCCAACGCGGCGACGAACTCCTCGACGGTCTCGGTGCGGACGAAGTCGCCGTCACCGCCGTGTTCGGCGATCAGGGCGTCGGTCTTGGCGACGCTGCGGTTGTGCAGTGCCACCGTGTGGCCGTGGCGGGCGAAGTTCCGGGCGATGTTCGAACCCATCACCGCGAGTCCGGTGACGCCGATCTGGGCGCGGGCTGTCGAGTTGTTGTCGGTCATGGCCTACAGCTTTCCCTGCCGCCCTCACGAAAAAAAGTTGAGGTCTCGCCTCGTGGTCCGGAGCGGCGCGCAATTACCGGGCCGCACAACGGCAAACGCCGCCGCCTGCACGGGGCAGGCGGCGGCGTTCACTGTCGGTCAGTGGTGCTCGAGGAGGTCAGCTGTTGCGCTGCGGACCGTCGAAGCCGTCGTACGAGCGACGCTCGGTGCGGCTGCGGAACCCACCGGACTGGCCGGCACCGCTCGCGGCGCGCTGCGGGCGGTCGCCGTAGCTGCTGTTGCTGCTGCGGTTGTCGCTGTTGCCGCGGTAGCCGCCGCCCTCGGACGAGCGCTGGGGGCGGTCGCCGTAGCTGCTGCCGCCGTTGCTGTTGCCGCGGTAGCCACCCTCGGTGCGCTGCGGGCGGTCGCCGTAGCTGCTGCCGCCGCTGTTGCTGTTGCCGCGGTAGCCGCCGCCCTCGGACGAGCGCTGCGGGCGGTCGTTGTAGGACCGCTGCGGGCGGTCGCCGTAGCTGCTGCCGCCGCCGTTGCTGTTGCCGCGGTAGCCACCGCCCTCGGACGAGCGCTGCGGACGGTCGCTGCTGCCGCGGTAGCCGCCGCCCTCGGACGAGCGCTGGGGGCGGTCGCCGTAGCTGCTGCCGCCGTTGCTGTTGCCGCGGTAGCCACCCTCGGTGCGCTGGGGGCGGTCGCCGTAGCTGCTGCCGCCGTTGCTGTTGCCGCGGTAGCCACCCTCGGTGCGCTGGGGGCGGTCGCCGTAGCTGCTGCCGCCGTTGCTGTTGCCGCGGTAGCCACCCTCGGACCGCTGCGGGCGGTCGCCGAAGCTGCGCTGCGGGCGGTCGCCGCGGTAGCCGCCGCTGTCGTTGCTGCCGCGGTAGCCGCCGCCGTCACGACGCGGGCGGTCGCCGAACGAACGCTCACGGCGGTCGTTCTTGAAGGCGGGCTCGCGCACCGGCTCGCCGCTCGGTGCCTTCGCGCCGGTGATGCTGGCCAGCTCCTCCGAGCCCGGGGCGACGTTCACCGCGGTCGCGTCGACGCCTGCCATGCCGGTGAGCTTGCGGACCAGGCGACGCTGGTTCGGCAGCACGATCGCGACGACGGTGCCCTTCTCGCCGGCGCGCGCGGTGCGACCTGCGCGGTGCAGGTAGTCCTTGTGGTCGGCAGGCGGGTCGACGTGCACAACCAGGTCGATGCCGTCGACGTGGATGCCGCGGGCCGCGACGTCGGTGGCGACCAGCACCGGGGTGCGCCCGGTCTTGAACCGCTCGAGGACCCGGGTGCGCTGGTTCTGGGCCTTGCCGCCGTGCAGCGCCTCGGCCGGGATGCCAACGGCGCGAAGGCGATCGGTGATGCCCTCGCAGCCGAGCTTGGTCCGCGCGAACATGATGGTGCGTCCCTCGCGGGCGCCGATCTCGGCGAGGACGACGTCCTTCTGGCCGCGCTCGACCAGCAGCACGTAATGCTCCATGGTGTCGACGCTGGCCTTGCCGTCCTCGGTGGAGTGCGTGACGTGGTCGGACAGGAACTGCCGGACCAGCGACTGCACCTCACGGTCGAGGGTCGCCGAGAACAGCAGGCGCTGGCCGTCGGTGCGGGTGGCGTCGAGGATGGACCGGACCTCGGGCAGGAAGCCCATGTCGGCCATCTGGTCGGCCTCGTCGAGCGCGGTGATCTCGACGGCGTCGAGGATGCAGGTGCCCTGCCGCAGGTGGTCGCCGAGGCGGCCGGGGGTGGCGACGAGGATGTCGACGCCGCGGCGGAGCTGCTCGACCTGCTTGGTGAACGGCATACCGCCGACGGCGGCGCGCACGGTCAGGCCGACGGCCGACGCGTACGGATACAGCGAGTCGACGACCTGGATGGCGAGCTCGCGGGTGGGGACCAGGACCAGGGCGCGGGGGCGCTTGGCGGCGGGACGGTCCTCGTGCTGGGAGAGGCGGGCCAGCATGGGGAGGCCGAAGGCGAGGGTCTTGCCGGAACCGGTCTGCGCGCGGCCGAGCACGTTACGGCCCGCGATGGCGTCCGGAACGGCCATGGCCTGGATGGGGGACGGCACGGTGATGCCGCTCTTGGCCAGCGCGGCGACGACGGCGGCGGGCAGGCCGATCTCGGCGAAGGTGACGGTGGGGGCCTCGTCTGCGGCAGCCTCGGGGGCTACGACGACGGCCTCGTCGATGGTGGGAACTGCGGCCTCGTCAAGGGCAGCAGAAGACATTTGGACAGCGTTGGTCACGCGGATACCTCTCCGGACATCGGGCGCGTCGCGGAGCGCGAGCTGTCATGCAGCACGCAAAGAGACGAGCCTGGCACGTATGCCTGCCGAACCTGGCTGAAAATGCGGGGCTCGGCGTGGGTGGCGAAGTGCCTGAAAATTAACGGATTCGATGAATTTTCGAATCGGGCTACGTGTGCAGCCGTTGTCCACTGTACGGCAGGAACGGAAAAACTACACGTCAGAGCCGTTGTGACGTGGACTACTGCCGGGTCGGTGGGGTGTTCACGCGTTGAAAAGTCGGCTTACCTCGGTAAGCCACGGGGCTGCCACCGCGATGGTCGGAACCACCAGGATTGCCACCGAGGCGACGTACGCCGCGAGCGAGACAACGAGGGTCGGTTCGGTGTCGGAGAGCCGCTGGATCCGGGTGAGGGTGTGCGGTCCGCCGGCCGCCATCGCGCCCATCGGGGCGCTGGACCCCGCGCACGCGACCAGGGCGCGGGCCAGGGGAGTCGGGCCGGTGACCCGCACCGCGGAGTCGTCGGCGAGCATCTCCACCAGCAGCTGCACGGAGCCGAGCGCCGACTTGCTGCGCACCACCCGCGGGAAGGCCGTGTTCACGGCCGTGAAGGCCTCGAGGACCAGGTCGTGCCGGGCCCGCAGGTGCGAGCGCTCGTGCATAAGGATCGCCGTGACCTCGTCGTGGCTGAGGTTGGCCAGCGTGCCCTCGCTCAGCACCACCCGCTGCCGCAGGCCGGGCAGGCAGTACGCGATGGGTTCCGCGGAGTCGAGCACCCGCAGGTTCGAGGTGCGGCTGCGGTGCGGTTCCCGCCGGTCCAGCAGGTCGACCAGCATCCGGTGCCGGGCCCGGCGCCGTCGGGTGCGCACCGCCACCGAGGCGATCGAGAAGATCAGCCGGGCGCCGATGAACAGGGTGATCGCCAGGACCACCACGTATGCGACCCACAGCGGCAGACCGAGGGCGTCGATCTCGGCGAGCGGCGCGGTGGTCGGTCGACCGTCCGGCCCCGGGACCAGCAACTGCGTCGCGATCGCCAGTCCGGAGCTGAACGCGGACAGCACGGCCGCCAGTGCGATCGCCTGCCACAGCACCAGGGCGGCACGGGGTGCGCGGTGTGGCCAGGTGGCACGGGAGAGGACGGCGGGCACCGGTCCCGCCAGCAGCAGGGCCATCAGCGCAAACGCCAGCGCGGTGAGGTTCATGACCTACCCATCATCGGACACGGACGTCTAGCTCGCGCGCTTGGCGGCGTCCGTGGCCTCGAGAGCGGCAAGGGCCTGCCGCAGCGCGGCGGCCTCGTCGGCGTTGACCTGTCCGACGAAGCGCACCAGCGCCGCGGCGCGGCCCTGGGACTCGTCGGCCTGCTTGAGTGCGTCGACCATCAGGCTGGCGACCAGTTCGTCGCGGCCGTGGACGGGCAGGTACCGGTGTGCGCGGTCGTCGCGCTGCTGGGTGACCAGGTTCTTCTTCGCGAGACGCTGCAGCACCGTCATGATCGTCGTGTACGCCAGTTCGCGCCGGGCGGCGAGGGCCTCGTGCACCTGACGCACGGTCTGGGGTTCGGTGCTGGACCAGAGATGGTCCATCACTGCGCGTTCGAGTTCGCCAAGTCCAGCCATGGGATCAGTCTACGGACCGTCCGACGCGGGTGCGTACTACCCTCCGTCGTAGTCGTTGCGGTGTAAAGGTGGTTGCGGGGCGCCGGTCGCGGTGGGGTGCCATTATTTGCAGGTCATGCGCCGAAAAGGGGGCCGACAGGTGGACTGGTTGTGGCGCTGGTCACTGATCGACGGTCCCATACCGTGGGCGCTGACGGCGCTCGGCCTCGCGGGCGGGCTGTGGTTGCTGTTCGCGGGGACCGCCGACACCCGCGGCTATCGGCGGCGGGCGGTCCCGCTGTGCGCCGCCGGCGCACTGGTACTGACCGGCGTCGGCTGGGTGGTCGTGGAGAAGTGGTGGCGGCCCTTCCCGGACCCGATCGAGACGCGGATCTACGCCTGGATCGGCCTCGGTGTGTTCGCGGTGCTGCTGCTCGGGGTCCGGCTGGCCGCCGACCGGCGGGTGCGTCGGGGCCTGGTCTCGGCCCTGGCCGCCGTCGCGGTGGTCGCCGCCGCCGCGGCCCAGGTGAACCTCGTGTTCGACGCGTACCCGACTGTGCGGGACGTGCTGGGCCTGCCCGACCCCAGCCGGATCGCGTTCGCGGACGTGCCGCCCCCCACCGCCACCACGGTCACCGGGTCACCGCTGGAATCGGCGTGGCATCCGCCCGCGGAGCTGCCGGCGGGCGGCCGGGTCGCCACGGTCGCGATCCCCGGCACCGCCTCGGGTTTCGCGGCCCGCGACGCCGTCGTCTACCTGCCGCCGGCCTACTTCGCCGACCCCCGGCCCGAACTGCCGGTGCTGGTGCTGCTCGCCGGGCAGCCGGGATCGCCGCAGGACTGGCTCGGCGGGGGCAAGCTGGTCTCGACCATGGACGCCTTCGCCGCCACCCACGGGGGTCTCGCGCCGGTGGTGGTGGTGGCCGACGGCACCGGTTCCCAGTTCGCCAACCCGCTCTGTCTCGACTCGGCGCTGGGCAATGTCGCGACCTACCTCGCTCGGGACGTGCCGGACTGGGTCGTCGCCAACCTGCAGGTCGACGCGGATCCGCGCGCCTGGGCGATCGGCGGGCTGTCCTACGGCGGCACCTGCGCGCTGCAGATGGCCACCAACCACCCCGAGCGGTACCCGACCTTCCTCGACCTGTCCGGTCAGGAGGAACCCACCCTCGGCGACCGGACTCGCACCGTCGACGCCGCTTTCGGCGGCGACGAGGCGAGGTTCGTCGCGGTGAATCCGGCGGACCTGATGGCGGGCCGGCGGTACCCGGGCTCCGCGGGGGTGTTCGTGGTGGGCAAGGACGACCGGGACTTCAAGCCCGGCCAGCAGAAGATGTACGACGCGGCAGGAAAGGCCGGCATGGACGTGCGATACGTCGAGCTACCCGGAGGGCACAGCTTCTCCGTCTGGTCCGCCGGGCTCGAGGGTGAACTCGGCTGGCTCGCCCAGCGGCTGGGGCTGACGGCATGACCGCGGCGGCGTCCGAGGTCGGCCGGCAGACCCGGCGACTGGTCGACCTGGCTCGGTCCGGGGCGTCCGGCGCGCCGGTGAGCCTGGGCCTGCTCGTGGTGATCTGGGTGCTCGGCCTCGCCACGTCGAGCGTCCTGTCTGGGCCGTCGAAGTTCGTCGAGCGGCACTTCGCGGCGGGCGTGGTGCCGGTCGAGCACGGCCGGCTGTGGGTGGTGCTGACTTCAGGGCTGTGGGCGGGCGGCCTGGTCGGCTACCTGGTGGCAACGCTGCTGGTGGTGTTCGTGGCCGCGCCCGTGGAACACCGGATCGGGTCGCGGCGGTTCGCGGTGGCGGCCGCGGCCACCCAGCTGCTCGGCACGACGGCGGCGCTGATGGCGGCGGTGCTGGTGCGGGAGCTGGACTGGGGGTGGGGCTTCCGGCTGCACATCGGCGTCGCGGTGAGCCCGACCACCTGGGTGGTGGGCGCGGCGATGGTGGCCAGCTCGGCGATGGACACGCTGTGGCGGCGCCGGATCCGGGTCGGTGTGCTCGCGCTGTTGCTCACCCTGGCGCTGTTCAGCGGGCACCTCCAGGACCTGGTGGTGCTGGCTTCGGCGGTGGCGGGCCTTCTGCTCGGACCGTCGATCGTCGGGCGGTCCGCGCGCGGGGAGCACCTGGCCGGCAGTCGCCGTGAGGGCCGGGTGCTGGTGGCGCTGGTGGTCGCCGCCGCCGCGATCGGACCGGCACTGGCCGCGTTGTCCCCGAACGCGGTCGGGCCGCTGGCGGTGCTGCGGGACCTGTTCCGCGGGGCGGGCGTCTCGCCGGCGGAGGTCCGGGAGATCTGTGCGCAGTCCCGCGGCGCCGAGGACTGCCGCAGGGGGCTGCTGGCGCTGCGCCTCGGCGGGGTCGGTCCGACGGTGCTGATGCTCATGCCGTCGGTGCTGCTGCTGGTGCTCGCCGACGGCCTGCGCCGCGGCCGACGGTTCGCGTGGTGGGCCGCCGTGGTGGCGCAGGTGCTGCTGCTGGGGCTCTCGCTCGCCAACTTCGCCGTCCGCTACCTCGGCCTGGACGGGACGCAGTCGCTGTTCTACGGGCTGCACTCGCCGAACCTCTACCGGACGTTGGCGCCGTTCCTCACCCCGCTGGCCGTCCTGCTGGTGCTGCTGGCCACCCGGCGATTCTTCGACGTCGCCGCCCCCGCGGGCACCTATCGCCGCTGCGCCGCGGTGGTGCTGGGCACCGTCCTCGGGCTCGGCTCCGGGTACCTGGCCGTCGGCTACCTGGTGCGTGGTCAGTTCGACCGGGAGCCGACGGCGGCGGCGCTGCTCGCGGACTTCCCGCAGCGGCTGGTCCCGCCGGTGTACCTGCAGTGGCTCGACCCGCAGTTCCTGCCGGACAGTCGCGTCACCACCGCGCTGTACGAGTGGACCGGGGTGGTGTTCTGGCTGGTGCTGTGCGTCGCCGTGGCCGCGACCTTCCTCGCCGCGGACCGCGCCGCGACCGACGACACCGACCGGGCTCGCAGGCTGCTGACGGCCAGCGGCGGCAGCGCGCTGTCGTGGATGACCACCTGGGCCGGCAACCGGTACTGGTTCAGCCCCGACGGCACCGGCTACGTCGCCTACCGGGTGATCGGCGGCGTCGCCCTGACCACCGGCGACCCCGTCGGACCGCCGGAGACGGTGCGCGCGCACGTCACCGAGTTCGCCGAGTTCGCCTCCGCCAACGGCTGGACGCCGTGCTTCTACTCGGTGACCGGGGAACTGCGCGCGGTCACCGACGCGCTCGGCTGGGGCGGGTTCCAGGTCGCCGAGGAGACGGTGCTGCGCCTGGACGGGCTGGCCTTCACCGGCAAGCGGTTCCAGGACGTCCGCACCGCACTCAACCGCGCGAAGAAGTCGGGCATCCGCGCCGAGTGGATCGAGTTCCCGCACGCCCCGCTCGCGCTGACCGACCAGATCAACGCGATCTCCGAGGAGTGGGTGGCCGACAAGGGAATGCCGGAGATGGGCTTCACCCTCGGCGGCACCGATCAGCTCGACGACCCGCAGGTGCGCTGCCTGATCGCCGTCGACGACGACCGCACCGTGCACGGGGTCACCTCGTGGATGCCGGTGTACCGCGACGGCGAGGTGGTCGGCTGGACGCTGGACTTCATGCGCAGGCGCACCGAGGGCTTCCGGCCTGCGATGGAGTTCCTGATCGCCTCGGCGGCGCTGCTGCTGGCGGAGGAGGGCGCGGAGTTCGTCAGCCTGTCGGGGGCGCCGCTGGCGAAGGTCGAGGCGGCCGACGCGGACGACATCGACGAGACCGGGGACGACGACGAGGAGCGCTGGGAGCGTTCGGTGTTCGGCGCGGTGATGGACCGGGTGCTCGACGTGCTCGGGCGGACGCTGGAGCCGGTCTACGGGTTCCGGTCCCTGCTCGCGTTCAAGTCGAAGTTCCAGCCGGAGTACGTGCCGATGTACATGACCTTCCCGGACCCGGCGGCGCTGCCGAGCATCGGGAACGCGATCGGCCGGGCGTACCTGCCGGACGTCTCGCTGGGTCAGGGTCTCCGGTTGGTGCGCACCGTGATCGGGCGTGGGTAGGACCGAAAACCTCGGACCGCGGCCGCGGGAGGTGCTCCGTCGCTATGGTTGTTCCCATGCCCGACAACCCCATGGCGGACGAGCGGCTACTCCTTCGAAATGTCCGGGTGTTCGACGGAGTGCGGGATACCCTGACCGACGGCGACGTGCTGATCGAGGGCCGGAGAATCTCCGCGGTTTCTACGTCTCCGATCGGGGACGCGCCGGGTTGGCGAACCACCGTGATCGACGGCGGCGGGAGATTCCTGATGCCCGGCATGAGCGACGCCCACGTACACCTGGTGGGCAACGCCAACACCTTTGTCGACCTGCTGAGCGAATCGCAGAGCATGCTCGCGGCGAACACCCTGGCCGAGGCCGGCCGGATGCTGTTGCGCGGCTTCACCACCGTCCGCGACATGGCCGGCGACACCGCCGGGCTGAAGAAAGCCATCGACCGGGGAGACTTTCCCGGCCCGCGCATTTACCCGAGCCAGGCCGCCGTCTCGCAGACCGGAGGTCACGGTGACTTCGGTTTCGTGTACGACGCGCCGACCGCGCTGGGTGGCAACGAGTCCCGCGCCGAGACGATCGGCTTCATGCGGGTGGCCGACGGGCCGGAACGGATGCTCGCCGCCGTCCGGGAACAGCTCAAGAAGGGCGCGTCCCAGATCAAGCTGATGGTCGGCGGCGGGGCTGCGTCCATGTACGACCCGCTCTACACCCTGCAGTTCACGCCCGCCGAGCTGCGCGCCGCGACGGCCGCGGCCGAGGACTACGGCACGTACACGGCCGCGCACGTCTACAACGTCGCGGGGATCCGGCGGGCGGTGGAGGCCGGGGTCCGGTCGATCGAGCACGGTCACCTCGCCGACGAGGAGACCGTCGCGATGCTGGCCGAGCGGGGTGTCTGGCTGTCGATGCAGCCGTTCGCCGAGGCCGACCACCACTACCCGGACCCGGATCGCAGCGAGAAGAACCGGCAGATCTGCGGCGGGGTGGACCAGGTCTACGGCTGGGCCCGCAGTCACGGCGTGAACGTGGCGTTCGGCACCGACCTGCTGCTGGAGCCGCAGTTCGCGGCCCGGCAGAGCGAGATGGTGACGCGGCTCGGCGACTTCTACAGCAACGTCGAGTCCCTGAAGATGGTGACCTCGGGCAACGCGGCGCTGTTCCGCCTGGCCGGCGAACGTGACCCCTACCGGGACGCCGACCTGGGTGTGATCGCCGACGGCGCCTGGGCCGACGTGCTGCTCGTCGAGGGAAACCCCGTCGAGGACCTGACGGTGCTCGGTGACCCCGACCGGAATCTCGCCGTCATCGTCAAGGACGGCAGGGTCGTCAAGAACATCCTCTGAGCGTCAGGCAGATCAGTTGGCAGATCCGCGTGGGACGGCGTGGTCAAGGTGGACCCGATGGGTGACAATCAGGGGGTGAATCCTTCCGGTTCCAGCGGTGACGTGGCCTTTGATTCGGTGGCCGGGATGCTCGACTACCCGATGTTTGTCGTTACCGCCTCTGCGGGCGGGGAAATGGCGGGTTGTCTGGTCGGGTTCACCTCGCAGGTCAGCATCGATCCCCGGCGTTTTCTGGTGGCGTTGTCCACGCGCAACCACACGTTTCGTGTCGCCGAGCGGGCCGAGCATCTTGCAGTGCATCTACTTTCAGGCGTTGACCCCGAGCTGGCCCGACTGTTCGGCGAACACACCGGGGACCAGACCGACAAGTTCACGCACTGCGCGTGGCACGCCGACGAGTCGGGCGTTCCGATTCTCGATGCCGCCCCCGCCTGGTTCATCGGCCGCATCCTCGACCGCCTTCCGTTCGGCGATCACGTCGGCTTCGTTCTGCAACCCACCGCCGGTCAGGTTCGGACCGATCCACCCGCGATGATCACGTTCGCGGACGTCCGCGACCTCGAGGCCGGTCACGACGCCTGATCTCGTGGCTCAGGCCGTCTGGCGTCGTTCGCGGTCAGTCCGAGACGGACGCTGCCACGGCCGGTGCCGCCGCGGACCCGCCGACCGTGCCGTACACGTGCCTGGTCCCGACGGGGACGATCAGCGGCCGGTCCGCGACGGGGTCCTCGATCACCCGGGCGTCGAGATCGAACACGTCGAGCAGCAGTTCCGGGGAGATCACCTCGCTCGGGGTGCCGGACGCGACGATCGCGCCCTCCTTCATCACGATCAGGTGGTCGCTGTAGCGGGCGGCGAGGTTCAGGTCGTGCAGGACCATCACCACCGTCCGGCCCATCTCCTCGTGCAGGCGGTCCACCAGGTCCAGCACCTCGATCGAGTGCGCCAGGTCGAGGTAGGTGGTCGGCTCGTCGAGCAGCAGGATGTCGGTGCCCTGCGCGAGCGACATCGAGATCCACGCGCGTTGCCGCTGCCCGCCGGAGAGCTGGTCCACGGGCCGGTCCGCGAGCTCGGAGACCCCGGTCAGGGCCAGCGCCCGCGCGACCTCGGTCTCGTCGTCGGACGACCACTGCCGCAGCCACGACTGGTGCGGGTGCCGCCCGCGCGCGACCAGGTCGGCGACCGTCAGCCCCTCTGGGGCGACGGGGGCCTGCGGCAGCATGCCGAGGGTCCGGGCCACGTCCTTGGTCTTGAGGCTGGAGATCGCCTTGCCGTCGAGCAGCACCCGACCGGACTTGGGCTTGAGCAGCCGGCCCAGGGTGCGCAGCAGGGTGGACTTGCCGCAGCCGTTGGGCCCGATCACCGTCGTGACCACGCCTGCCGGGATCTCGAGGTCCAGTCCGTCGACGATCACCCGGTCGCCGTATCCGACGGTCAGGTTCTCGGCGACCAGCCGGGGGGCGGTGGGCGCGGCGTGCTCGCTCATGCGGACACCTTTCGGTTGGTGCGGACCAGCAGGTAGAGAAGGAACGGGCCGCCGAGCGCGGAGGTGACGATGCCGACGGGCAGCTCGACGGGCAGGATCGTGCGGGCGATGACGTCGCTGCCGACGACCAGGACCGCGCCGACCAGACCGGACGCCAGGATCGGCGGGCCCGCGGTGCGCAGCAGCCGCATCGCCAGCTGGGGTGCGGCCAACGCGACGAAGCCGATCGGCCCGACCGCGGCGGTCGCGATGGCGGCCAACGCAACCGCGGCGAGCAGCAGCGCGCCCTGGCCGGCCTGCAGCCGGACGCCGAGCACCCGGGCGTTGTCGTCGCCGAGGCGCAGCGCGCCGAGCGTGAACGAGGAGATCAGCGCCGCGGTGCCGACCACGCCGACGCCGATCGCGACCGGCCACACCTGCGACCAGTCGCTGCCGTTGAGCGAGCCGTTGAGCCACACCTGCGCCCGCGCCACGTCGTTGATGTCCGCGGAGATCAGCAGCCACTGGATGGCGGCGATCAGCGCGGCGTTGAACCCGATGCCGATCAGCACCACCCGGTAGCCCTGCACGCCGCCGCGCCAGGACAGCGCGTAGATCACCACCGCCGTCACGATGCCGCCGACCAGCGCGGCCAGCGGGACGCCGAGGACCGCGAGGGCGCCGACGAAGCTGCCGCCGCCTGCGACCACGATCAGGGTGACCGCGGCGGCGCTCGCCCCGGCGGTGATGCCCAGCAGGTCCGGGCTGGCCAGCGGGTTGCGCAGGATCGACTGGGTGATCGCGCCGGAGATGCCCAGCGCGACGCCGGTGAGCAGTGCGGTCAGTGCCCGCGGCAGTCGCACGTCCATCACGATGAACCGCTCGATGCGGGTGCCGCCGCCGAAGAGGATCTCCGCGACGGTCGGGATCGGGATGCTGAAGTCGCCGCGACCGATGTTCACGCACATCAGCAGGAACGCCAGCGCGAGCAGTCCGAGGGTGGCGACGGTCATCGTGGTGCGCCGGACCAGGGACACCCGGCCGACCCGGAACGCCGGGCGGGAGGGCACGGTGTCCGGGGCGGGCGTGGTCGGGGTCGCGTCGCCGGGGACGTCGATGTAGGTCAGGCTCACAGCGAGACCAGCTTCCTGCGCCGGACCAGCGCGACGAAGAACGGGGCGCCCATCAGCGCGAGGACGATGCCCACCTGCAGTTCGCCGGGCCGCACCACGACCCGGCCGATGACGTCCGCGAGCAGCACCATGATCCCGCCCAGCAGCCCGGCGTAGGGGACCAGCCAGCGGTAGTCGGGGCCGGTGATCACGCGAGCGACGTGCGGCACCACCAGGCCGACGAACGCGATCGGGCCGCAGGCCGCGGTGGCGGCGCCGGTGAGCAGGGTGATCGCGACGATGCCGACGGTGCGGCTGAGCACGATGTTGGTGCCGAGCCCGCGGGCCACCTCGTCGCCGAGGCTGAGCACGTTCAGGCTCGGGGTGCTGGCCAGCGCGATCAGGACACCCAGGACGATGAACGGCAGCACCTGCCAGAGCACCTCGGGTCCGCGTCCGGCGACCGACCCGACCACCCAGAACCGGTAGCCGTCGAGGCTGGTCTGGTCGAGGGTGATCACCGCCTGGGTCATCGCGCCGAGGAACATCGCGACCGCGGCGCCGGCGAGCGCCAGGCTCAGCGGGCTGGAGCGGCCGTTGCCGATCGACGAGATGCCGAACACGATCACGCTGGCGACCAGGGCGCCGGCGAACGCGAACCACAGGTACTGGCTGGGACCGGCAAGCCCGAACAGGTAGATCGAGAGCACCACGAAGAACGCCGCGCCGTTGTTGAGGCCGAGCAGGCCGGCGTCCGCGAGCGGGTTGCGGGTGTGGCCCTGGATCAGTGCGCCTGCGACACCGAGCGCGACGCCGACCGTCAGGGCCAGCGCGGTCCGGGGCACCCGGAGCGTGCGCACCACCAGGTCGGTGTCCAGGCCGGTCGGGGTGAACAGCGCGTGGAAGATGTCCGCGAAGTCCATCGGGCGGGCGCCGACGGCGATGCTAGCCGCGGCGGCGGCCGCGAGCAGGAGTATCAGCGCGGCCAGGCCGAGCAGGCGGCGGCGGCGGATCGCCGCGAGCGAGGAGTCGGCCGGGGTCGGGGTGAAGCCCTCCGCGGCGGCGGTCCGGGCCCACACCACCTCGGCACCGCTGCGGGGGAGCAGGGCCCGCCGGGTGCCGAGCGGGTGACCGGTGGCGGCGTCGCGGGCGACCAGTCCGAGCCAGCCCTTGCCGACGCTCTGGCCGGTGCGGCCCTCGCGGACGCCGTGGTTGAAGACCAGCAGGCCGAGGGCGACGGCCGCGGCGACGCCGCCGAACACCAGGCGGTCCATCTGGCCGCCGCCGTTGCCGTCGCTCAGCGAGCCGACGATGGCCCAGCCGATCAGCAACGGCACCGCAATGATCGCGAGGTCGACGGTGGCGGCGGCGAGTCGGCGTCCGAGGGGCGCGGGTCCGTGCGGGACGTCGGTCGTTCCGTAGTTCTCGGAGCGGTGTGTACGCGTGGTCGCCGCATCGGGTGCGGGGCTGAGGGTCACGGTCGGAGGACTCCTGACGGGCGATACGCGAGCTTTCAAAGTAATTAGGTTACGGAACCCTACGTCCCGGGATCCACCCGGTTCCCGCCCGGGGGCCTTTTGTGGTTAGGCTAACCTTCGTTGACGTTCCATCTTCCGACGACCGAGGAGTGTGCAGTGTTCGACATCGCCGTGACTGGAGCCCCCGCGACGGACGGACAGTGGGGCCGGGCCGGGCAGGCGGGAGTGTTGCCTGCCGAGTTGCCGGACTGTCCCGACACCGCGCTCGACATCGGCGCGGCGCTCGAGCAGTCCTCGGCCCGACTGCGGGCGATCTACCGCGACTATCCGCGGGTGTACGCGGTCGCGCTGATGGCGGAGCAGCCCCGTCGCCGCTGGTGGTCGCTGCGGCAGGGGATGCGCCAGGACCGACTGGACGTGATGGTCGACCGCGCCGCTGAGGAGCTCGGCAGTCGGGAGGCGGCGGGCGTGGCGGTGACGACCGCGCTGATCCATGCCGTGGTCGGCCGGGTGGCCGCGCTGGTGATGCTCGAGGGCCGGGCCTGGGACGCCCACCTGGACAATCTGTGGCTGCATCTGGACAGCGACGGTGGCGTCGACTGGGCCGGCGTGGTGGACCCGGTGCTGCGGGTGCTGCCGGGCGACCGCTGGGCGGGGACGCCGTCCGCGGTGACCCTGCCGTGTGAGGAGGCGCTGCTGGTGTGGACCGCGTGCCGGTGCCGTCAGGCGCTCACTGCCGTCTTCGACGCCCTCGACGAGGTGGTGCCGACCGACCGCGCCCGGGCCTGGGCGCTGGTCGGCGAGGCGGTGCTCGGCGCGGCGACGATGGTGCCCGCGCTCGGCGGCGTCGGCGAGTCGGTCGCGATGCGTCGCGGTCAGGGCCTGCTCGACGCGTTCGAGTCGGCGGGTCTGTCGGTCCGGATGCGTGCGAACCGGCAGCTGCCGCGCGGCGTGCGCGCGCCCGAGCCGACGGCCCAGGGTCTTGCGCATTAGGTAAGCCTGACCTACTGTCTATCTCGAACACGAACAACCGGACCGCGCCGACGTCCTGGGGCTGCAGAGACTCCCGGTCCATTCCACGACAGGCCCCGCACCGCACACGGTGCGGGGCCTGTCGGCATCGGTGCCGGCCCCTCGTGTAGCACTGACGGGTGAGGAGTGCGGCCGCCGAAGAGCCGTGGCCCCGGAGACGATGGAGCAGCACATGAGCGAGAACCCCGCAATCACCGAGTTGACGTCGTTGGACCCGGCGGAGGCGACGCCACACCTGAACAAGGGTTTCGGTGAGCTGCTCGGCCTCGAGTACCAGGAGCTGACCGCGGACCGGGTGCGGGCCACCTGGACCGTGCGCCCCGAGCTGTACCAGCCCGCAGGCCTAATGAACGGCGGCGTGCACTGTGCCGTCGTGGAGACCCTGGCCAGCATCGGCGGCAGCATCTGGCTCGGCGAGCGCGGCCACGTCGTCGGTGTCAACAACAACACCGACTTCCTGCGCGCCAGCCGCAGCGGCACCCTCTACGCCGAGGCGACGCCGATCCACCGCGGCCGGACGCAGCAGCTGTGGCAGGTCACGGTCCAGGACGAGGCCGACAAGCTGGTCGCCCGTGGGCAGGTCCGCCTCGCCAACGTCACCGACCCGGGCGTGCTCGGCCGCTGACCGGACCCGCGAGGACCGTGGGGTCCGGCACCGTGAGCGCACCGGACCCCGCGGGCGCCGGCTACCGGGGCTTGTCACCCCGCACGACGACCAACTCCTCGAAGGACTGACCGGCTGCGGCGAGCCCGTGAGAAGTCAGATACTCTGCGCGACCGCGCAACACGGGACCGAAGGGAATGCGCACCCGGGTGAGCACCCGTGCGGACAGGCCGGCGCCGCGCAGCTGCGACAGGGTCGTCTCCGAGTTCGCGAACTCGGACTGGACGATGAGGACGCGTCCGCCGGGGCGCAGGAGTTCTGCGGTGTGTTCGCAGAGCGGGTCGAGCACGGCCCGGCCGTCGGCGCCGGCATCCCACCGCCGGCATCCTCCGTCGGAACGGCGACCGTGTCCCGCCGGGCAGGGAACGTAGGGGGGATTGGCAAGCACCAGGTCGTAGGGACCGCCGGACACGGCGGCGGACAATCCGCCGCGCCGGACGCGGACCGGGAGGCGACGGATCCGCGCGTTCACCCACGCCGACGCGGTCGCTCGAACCGATACGTCCACCGCCGTCACCCGGGCAGCCCCGAGCCTCGCGGCGACCAGGGCGAGGGCCCCGCTCCCGGTGCAGTAGTCGAGTACGTCACAGCCGTCCAGCGGGGTGATCCGAGCCAGCACGGCGGCGAGCAGGCGCGTGTCCTCCTGCGGGCGGTAGACCCCGGGCGCGCGAACGACGGTGCCGAAGTCCCGCGCTCGTCGCGACGAGAGGTCGACCTGGGACGGAACGCCGAGCAGGGCCTCGTCGGTCGGCCGAGCGAGTCGCGCTCCTACTTCGACATTCTTCACGGCACCTCCGCGTCGCGGCCGTTCGGGTGACAGCGAGGGTTCTGGCCTCGCTCAGGTGGTTCTACCCACTCTCGGTCACCGGGAAACCGGCGCTGCCCCCTCGCCGGTGGCCCGATGCTGTTCGATCAGCGCGCGCGCCATCGACTTGGCCCGCCGTGCGGCCTCCGTGTCGCCCTCGACGGCGGAGATGATCGACCCCTTCATGAGGATGTGCCACGAGCGTGCGAAGCCGTCCGGGTTGCTCAGTCCGGCCCGCTCGGCCCGCTCGCGCACGACTCCGCGGATGGTCTCGAGGTGACCGATGCAGGCCTGCCCGGCGACGCTGTCGGGACCCATCTCGAGCAACACCGTGATGAAGGAGCAACCGTCGAATCGGGCGCGGTCGGCGAACAGGTCGTCGAAGACGTCGAAGATCGCGAGGAGTTGCTGTTCCGGGGTTTCTCCCCGGGCACGGGACTGCGCGTCGACGAGCGCGAACGTCCAGGTCGACTCGCGCTGCTCGAGAAAGGCCAGGACCAGCGCGTTCTTGGTGTGGAAATGCTGGTAGAGCGTTGCCTTGGCGACGCCGGAGGTCGCGATGATCTCGTTGATGCCGACATCCCGAATTCCCCGCCTGGAGAACAGGCGGTAGGCCGTGTCGAGGATGCGCTTTCGTGCACCGGTCGGCTCGGGCCGCGTGGGTTCGGCCAGCCCAGTCACGGCGCCCAGGGTACTCGGAAACGGCGGTGTACAGACCGGTCTGGCCGTGCTAGACAGGAGTTGGTTGAGAGCACAGCCGAACTATGTTCGCGCGAGTCACGACATGGCCGGATTTCAATGCCCCCCTTGCACATTCAGGGTTTGATCCTCTCTGTGGGCATCGCCTTGTGGGGGCATCGGATGGAGCGGACTGCAACTTCACCCTTGCCTCGGGAGGTTTGTCATGACCGCCACCACCCTGCAGCGCCGATTCACGGGTCCGCGCGCCGATCGTCCGCCGGATCCCGGCGGACGGTGCCACACGGCGGTGGTCACCGTTCGCGGGGATCTCGACGCGTCGAGCATCGACGACTTCGGGCGGGTACTCGACGACGCCTTCTCGACCTGCTGTCGCGGGGTCGTCATCGACCTCGCCGAGGCAGATTTCGTCAGTATCGGAGCGGCGACCAGGCTGGTCGATGCCGGGCGGCGTGCGTATCGGCTGCGCCTCCGATTCGCCCTGGTATCGGGGTCGCCGGCCCTCGACCATGTCCTGGTCGTCACCGGCATCCGACCGCTCTTCTCCTGTCACCGCACGCTTCGGTCAGCACTGGCCTGTACCGACGGGAGCGGGAAGGTCGGAGTCTGAGGGGCGGGTCGGCGAAGTCGGCCGGCCCACGTCAGGCGCCCGGTTCGAGGGGTTTGCGGTGGTGCCGGACCGGGTACTTCTACCGAGGTGCAACCCCGCGAGGCGATTGGAGCCCGTCGTGATCATTCTCGGAGTCATCTTGTTGATTGTCGGGTTCGTGTTCGCGATCCCGATTCTGTGGACCATCGGGATCGTCGTGCTCGTGGTCGGGCTGATCCTGATGCTGCTCGGTGCGTCCGGGCGTGCGGTCGGTGGTCGGCGCCACTACTACTGACCGGGCGAACGGGGACCTGGGTAGGTTGAGGATCCACGATCGACCACTCGATGGAGCGTCCATGCCAGAGACCCAGAGGTCGGAGACCGGTGCCGCGGAACTCCGCGCACCCGTCGAACTGCGGGTTGCTGCCGAGTTGACGCAGTTGCCGGTGCTACGTGCGATGGCGGAGACCATCACCCTGCTCAACGAGTTCAATCTCGACGAGATCTCAGACGTCAAGCTCGCGGTGGACCAGATCTGCTCGGAACTGATCGGCGACGCGGTCGACGGAGCGGAGCTGGTGTGCCGATTCCAGCTGGGCGGCAAGGTGTTGTGGGTGGCGATCTCGACGAGCACCCGCACCGCCGAGGCTCCTGACCGGCAGGGTTTCGGCTGGCATGTGCTGCGCACGCTGACCGATTCGATCGCGGTGGACCGGGAGCCACTGGACACCTCGACCGCGGGGTACCGCACCACCGTCGAGCTCACCAAGGTCAAGGGCGGCGCATAGTGCAGGTCGGCGATGCCGAACGCGACCGGCAGACGCGCGCTGCGACGGATGACTACGCCGACGTGGTCGGCCTCTTCGAGCGTGCCGCCGAGCTGACCCCGGGCGACGGCCGGGCCGCGCACGACGAGATCGTCACCCGCTGTCTTCCCCTGGCCGAGCACATCGCCCGCAGGTTCTGCGGCAGGGGCGAGCCCTACGACGACCTGGTGCAGGTCGCGAGGCTCGGACTGATCAACGCGGTGAACCGATTCGACGTCGGCCGCGGATCGGACTTCGTCTCCTTTGCGGTGCCGACCATCATGGGCGAGGTCCGCCGCCACTTCCGCGACACCGGGTGGGCCGTGCGCGTGCCCCGCCGGATGAAGGAAACCCATCTGCGGATCGCGGCGGCGGTGGCGACGCTGTCGCAACGGCTCGGGCGGGCACCCACCGCCGGCGAAATCGCCGCCGAGTTGGGGATCGGCGTCGAGGAGGTGTCCGAGGGGCTGATCGCGGGCAGTGCCTATCGGACGATCTCCTTCGACGCCACGGCCGGAGACAGGGAGCACGAACTCGCGTTGGTCGAGACGCTCGGCGTGGAGGACGACGCGCTGGAGACGGTCGAGGAACTCGCGGCAGTCGGCCCGGCCCTCGCGCGGCTTCCCGTGCGAGAGCGGACCGTCCTCGTGCTCAGGTTCTACGGCTCCATGACGCAGACTCAGATCGCCGAACGCCTCGGCATCTCCCAGATGCACGTCTCACGCATCCTGTCCAAGACGTTGAGCCGCCTGCGCGAGGACCTGGCTTCGGACTGAACCGGGTGCGGTGTTCGTCAGTCCTTGAACGCGTCCTTGACCTTCTCGCCCGCCTGCTTGAGATTTCCCTTCGCCTGGTCCTTGCGTCCCTCGGCCTCCGTGTCGGTGTCGCCGGTGACTTCACCGATCTTCTCCTTGGCCTTGCCTGCCAGCTCTTCGGCCTTGTTCTTGGCCTTGTCGACGGCTCCCATTGCATGCTCCTTTGATGTCTCGAACTGCGTGGTTGCGGCGTCTGCGAGTTGCGGTGTGTGTTGCTTCACCGACTGGCTCACAGATTGCCCCGCCGCGACGACGGCCTTGCGCGCGCGTCGACTCCCGTCGACGACGGCGCCAATGCCCGCGCCGGTGGCGGCTCCGATCACCATTCCGATCCACAGATTTCGCATGGCGTCGTACTACCCATTTGCCGGCATCCGGAAACAACTCGTTCCTCCGGGCGACGACGGACGAGGTTTCGAACCTGGGTGCCGTGGGTAGCCGGTACCGACCGACGATCGGTCCCCTCGGCCCGGCGGCCGGTCCGGAAGGGAGACGGTGGTCCCCGATGACGAGCATCGTGCGGCCCGGCGCATCGCACTGCGTCGACGGGTACCCGGAGTGGGACTCGCCGGACGTGCAGTGCCTGCATCGGATCAGGGGAGGTCCGGTGCTGGTTCGCGGACCGGTCCGCATAACTCTGCCGGACGGCCGCATCGTGACGTCGGACCGCTTCGTCGTCGCGGTGTGTATCTGCCGCCGCAGTGGAATCTATCCCCTGTGCGACACCAGCCACCGACGCAGCCGCGACGACCGTTCCGGGGGATGAGCGACCACGGTGGTCATCGACCGGAGGCGGCAGCGTCCTCGACGAGCGGTCTTCCGGTGGGAAGCAGGGAAGTTCGGCCGTGTGACCAGCTGTCGATCATGCGCTCGGAGACACGCGCCTCGAGCAGCTCACTCGACCGGATGCCGAAGACCACGTCGCCCGCGAGGTCCGGCTCGAGGTCGAGCAGACCCCCGACCACGTCGAGGCGCAGCACTTGCTCGTGCACGGCGTCGGCCTCCACGTGCTCGGCGTAGAAGCGGATGCACTCGGGCGGGGCATGAAGTCTCTCGAGGGTCTGGACCAGTCGGCGAGCGCTCGGAGGGGTGGTGGTCTCGGCAGCGGCGAAGAGGCCGACCAGGGCGCCGCGAAGCCCACGGTGCAGCCCGAACAGCGACATGAGGTTCACCGTCGCCAGGGTCAGCGGCGGAACCTGATCCAGATAGGCCAGGTAGCGCCAGTCCAGGTCGGCCGCGCGCATCAGGTCTTCGAACAGCAGGCTGTGCATGCGTTCGGGGATCCCGCCGCCGAACTCGTCGAACTCGACCGCGACGAGGGCGCACTTTGCCCGGCCCTGGAGACGGGGAATCACCCATGCATGCGGGTCGGCCTCCTTGAGTTGATAGATGGACCGGTGGACGAAGTACTCCCGCATCTGCTCCCACGTACCGTGCTCGAGCAGGTATCGCGAGGCTCCCGACCCGTCCGGTGGCTCCTCGGAGACCGTACGGAGGCTCGCGGTTGAGTCCGTGCCACCGTCGACGTCGGCGCGAAGTCGGGTGAGGAATCTGCGTTCCATCCGCCCACGGACCGCGAGCAGGGCAGGATCCCACTCCCACTCGGCGTCGACGCCGTCGAAACCGCGGTAGTGCAGCTCGTAGCAGATCGCGAGCGAGAGCTGCAGATCCCCGCCGAGGGGATCGGCATGCCGGAGCTCGGGTTCCTTCGTCAGTGAGCCGGCCGGACCCGTGGACAACGCCGAGAGGAGCGCGCACGAAATCGGACCTCGCGGGGTGGGGAGGCTGGGGGACATGGGGGTGGGGTACCGCGAAGGGGCGTTGGCGAAACCTCGCGCAGTCAGTCCCGTGAAGTCCGTCGTCAGCTGAGCTCGCCAGCGTGCTGTCCTGGCAGCGGTGGCTCTGTGGGCGAAATGGTCCCGGCGAAGGCGATGTGGCCGCCGAGTGCGCCCGCGGCTCCGGCCGCGACGAGTCCGAGCGCGCTCAGTGCGCCCGCACCCAGGCCCGGTGACGTCGTGCGGCGACGGTAGGACGCGAGCATCAGCACCACCGCGACGCAGGGTGTTCACCCATCAACGCCCGTTGCGTTCACCAATTGGACCCGCTGCCGGGTTTCCGAGACCGATTCCCCTCAACTGGACCTCGCTGGCCCGATTCAGCGGACCTCCGACCCGACTACGGCGCGATTCGCATCAAGACTGGGCCGAATGTCGCCCCCGAAGCAGCTGCGGACGGCCGATACCGTGATGTGGTCGAGGTCGAGCCGCGGATTCCATGGATTCCGCTGCCGGGGCGGGGTGTGACTCGCGGCGATAGATGGCGGTGTTCTCGCGCGGTTCTTTGGCGTTCAAGAGGGTTGCCTGGTGTGTCGGCGGGTGTTTCAGGCCCGGAATAGGTCCTTGAGGAATGGTGCGTCGGGGTAGGCGTTGCCGGGGTTGGCCAGGTGGGCGCTTACCCCGCTCGGCTGGTGGTCCCGCCACCTCCGCGCCGCTGAGCCTTGTCAGGGTTGATGCAGAGCCGAACATCCTTGTACACCACTGTGTACGGCACAGCGTCATCGTTGTCCGGGTCGCCGGAGTCCGCAGGATCGGGCAGTTCCGCGATCTGCTCGATGACGATCTGTGCTCGCGCTGCGCCGGGATCAAACATCTCCTGAAACGGCCCGACGAACGACCCCCCAAGCCCGCGGTGCTTCGCCCGAATAGCCGCCCACCCGAACAGCGAAATTGGGCCGATGGTGACGATCAGCAGTAACAAGTCCCCACCCATGCCCACGAGCGTACCGATGAGATCCTTCGCTCCGACTAGGAGAGAAAGGGCAGGCTTTCCGTCGGTCGACTGTCCGCATGGCCTCCGTCGCTCGGCTCGACGTGTCGCCGCCCAACTCAGCGCACGCGAATACTTGCCCGCGCTCGCCATCATCCGCTGGGATACGCGATGCCTCCGAAGGCCTGTCAGCTGATACGGGCTCTGCTCTCCAGCGACAACGCGTGTCCTGTTTGACGATGGTCAAAACACACACTCGCACCCGCAGAAGAGCGCTGGGGGCTTTGCGTCAAACGCAGGCTCCTTGTGCAACCTGAGTGGCGCCGACCTTCAGTTCATGGACCAGCACTTCAGCCTGAGATAATGTCAGGGACTGTCTGTCGGACGAGTTGAGATGCAGGTCATGTTGCCACTTACAGATGGCGACCAGCAGTCCGCGGTCTCAGCCCGAACGCCGGGTTTGACAGTGCAATTGCCGCGACGGGAGCTAGTAACGTTCTCTCTAGCGTGTCGAGGGTTCGTGAATTCGTTGCGGCGTCGCGAAATTTGTCGACGCTTTCGCGGACTGCGGACAGGTACCGGCCGATATCGGGCATGGTCTCGGCGTCGGCGATCACTTTCAGCGTCAACCCGCCGCCGACGGCGGCGACCAGAAAATGCCTGTACCCGTCACCGTCTACGGGTGGTTGGATAGCGAGGACAGCTGTACCGGGAGCGAGGTGCCAGCACCATCCTTCGGTGCGGGTGCGCTCACTCTGAACGAGACGCAGTCTCTCGAAACCGGGCCCCTGCGGCATACCGCAGGGGCCCGTCCGCAGGTGTGCAGACGAGCCCCTGGGATCGCCGGGTTAGCAGCCGAACGGGAGTGTTCAGATGTCGCCGAAGGCGCCCGCGTAGCGGATGACGCCACTGGGCAGGGGTTCGGCGCCCAGGCTCAGCATCATCAGCGCGTCGTCAGGAACGGACATCTTCATGGTGACGCCGTGGATGCTGGCTCGGGTGAACCCGAAACGCGGGTAGTACTCCGGATGTCCGAGGACGGTGACGAAACGCTCACCCCTAGCCTTGGCGGCCTCGAACGCCGCGCGGATCGCGGACGATCCGACGCCGGTTTTCTGGTACTGCGGCAGAACCGCGCACGGTCCCAGGCACAGTGCCGGGGTATCACCGATGTGTGCGCGGGTCAGCAGAACATAGCCGGCGAGGGCGCCGGCGTCGTCGAGAGTGACCAGCGACAGTGCGTCGATCCAGGCGGGGTCCCGGCGTAGTGCGTCGACGAGGTCGGCCTCCTCGGCGGTGTCGAACGCGGCGAGGAGAATTTCGCGGATCGCGACGATATCGGTGTCGGTCTCGGCGCGAGTGGTCCAGTCGGTACGAGAGTTCATGATTGTTGTCTTCCTATGATGAATGATGTTGTGATCCAAGGTGTCCAGCGCCTGCGCCCGGTTCCGGGTGGTGGCGTCTGGCGCGGCCTACGGGTTTCCCGCGGCGCGGGCAGACACATCGGTGTCAAAGCTGACGGTCGCGGAATCGGTAGGTCGCGCGCAGATCCCGCGTGATCGCCTTGACGGTCTTGCTGCGTTTGCCGCTCTGGCGGGCGTCACCGCGGGCGGCCGCCCACTGGCTTTCCCGGATCAGTTTGCGGTACCGATCAAGCCGTCCCAGGTCCAACTCGCCGGTTACGACCGCGTCCTGCACCGCGCACTCGGGTTCGCTGCGGTGTTCGCAGTCACCGAAGGCGCAGTTGCGGGCATAGGCCTCTATCTCGGCGAACACCTGCCCGACCCCATCGGCGACATCCTGAACGCCGATGCCCCGCAGGCCAGGAGTGTCGATGAGCACCCCACCGGCGGGCAACACCAACAACTCGCGATGGACGGTAGTGTGGCGGCCCTTGCCGTCGACGGCGCGAACGTCGTTGGTGTCCATGTGTTCTCGGCCCAGCAACGCGTTGGTCAGACTCGACTTGCCGGCCCCGGACGGACCCAGCATCACCGCGGTCCCGGTTACGGTTGCGGCGAGTCGCTCGAGGCCCACCCCGGTAGCGGCGCTGGTAGTGAGGATGTCAACGCCGGGAGCCAGCGCGGCCACCACAGCCTCGTCCGCGCCGGGGTGCACGGCCAGATCAGCCTTGGTTAACGCGATGACCGGCCGGGCGCCGCTGTCGAAGGCCAGCGCCAGCAACCGCTCGATGCGGCCCGCGTTGACCGGTGCCGCCAGAGAGACCGCGATGACGACGGTGTCGACATTGGCCGCGAGGACTTGTTGATGGGAGGTGCGGTCCGAGGACGCGCGAGTAATCGCGGTACGGCGAGGCAGCAACGCCACCACCAGTGGTTGCGGTCCTGGGCGGAGCGCGACCCAGTCGCCGGTGCACACCATGTGCTCACGGCCGACGCCGTGGAGCGCACTGCTATCGGCGCGCACCGTCCCCGAGGCGGTGAGGGTGTCACATCGGCCGCGGTCGACCCGCGTGACACGTGCCGGTATCAGCCCGTCGTCGGCGTGTTCAGCGAACATCGCTGCGAACGTCTCGTCCCAACCGAGCGCGGATAGCTCTGGTGACGACGACAAAGAAGTTGAAGAAGGGTGAGGTGAATCCATGATGAGACCCTTAGATGAAGGAGCCCCGTTCGAACACGACATCCACCAGAAGCAACCCTCGCGAGAACGGCTCGCGACGGTTACCGGCAACGGGTATCGGGTCTAGACCGGGGCCCGGGACGTGAGGATGGTCCGGGCGCTGCGCATCGCAGCGGTCTTCACCGCAAACATCAACTCACCTCCCATTCTCTCGCACTCCAGGTCAAACACGGACGACCCAAATTAGCACGCGGCCAACGATCCCCGCTACCAGATTGTGCACACCTTCATGTCAGAGGAAACTGCTACGGCCACGGCGTGCCAGCCGTACGACGTGTGCGGTGCCATCCAGGGCAAGCACAACATCGTCGGTGAGACTTCACCCGACCGAGTCAACCAGCGCATCAGCGGCGGTGGAGATTTCGACATGTACCAAGGTGCCCACGATGTCAATGGACGAGAAGAACAGACAGCTGCACGTAGGAGCGTTTTTGGGATCGTCCGGTATGACGATCGTCATACCGGACGATCGCGTACGGGGCTCTGAGAGCAGTTGACCCCGAGGTTTTTCCGGCTCGATCGTCCACTAAGAATGTCCACTGTCATTGTCCAGTTTCCCGTAGTCCAGCAGGCGCGGAGGGTCATGAAAATCGGATACGCACGATGCAGCACCGCCCGGCAGGACACCTCCGTCCAGATCGGACTGCTCGAGAAGATCGGCGTCGACCGCGACCGTGTGTACATCGACCACGGGGTGAGCGGCCGCCAGGCGAGCCGGCCCGGACTCGAGAACGCGATCAACGCCCGCCGCGAAGGCGACGAATTCTGTGTCACCAAACTCGACCGACTCTCCCGATCCGCTCGCGACCTCCACACGACGGTCGAACGTCTCGCCGCCCGCGGGGTGGCGTTGTCGATCGACGGCAAGGTGTACGACCCGACCGATCCGATGGGGAAGATGTTCATCGGGATGTTGGGGTTGATGGCCGAGTTCGAGTCGGACCTGATCTACAACAACATCACCATCGCACGCGCCGAACGAGACGCTCGCGTCAGCACCGGGGATGACAGGTAGGCCGTGCACAGCACTTCTGACATCTGTGAACTCGACTTCTGAAACTGACACCCAACCTCGACCAGAGGGCGGCGCAGGCGTCCCGGAACCCCGTCCTGCATCCCTATCCGGGAGAGCTGGCTCATCCCGGACGCGAACGCACCGGACCGACAGGACTTGGAACTCTTCCAGACTTGTGTGATCCGGCGTCCTCCTTAAGTGTGACTACCGACCGGTAGGTCAATCCAATCCGCATGCAGCCCAGAACGAACCGCTATTGGTGAACACCCCTCCAAGTACTCCATCCTCTCCATCTCTCTCCTCTCATATATCCCGATGACCGGCCGCGGGCACCGTTTCGGTGGGTGGGCGCCGCGCTTCTAGGGGACTTGGAAGAGGCCGACGCCCACAGTGATCGGCGCTTGAGGCCAGGCGCTGGAAGTGGCTGGGTGGGCGGACGCGTAGACGTCGGCGGTCGCGGCGACCGTGCCGCTGCCCGTGGTCACAGTCGCGGGGACGTATCGGCACAACTCGCCAGGCCGGGTGGGATACGGGCCGCTGCCGCGCCACGGCACGGCCTGGATCACGACGTCGTCGGCAGCGCCGGTCGTCAGGTTCCGCCAGTTGATCGAGACATCGATGCAGTCGGCCAGGGTGGGGTTGACCATCGGCGAGGGCGCGGCCGAGAAAGTCACCACGCCGGGCGTACTGCTCGTCGCGGCTGGTGTCACCGTGGCCACTTGGTACGGCACCCAGCAAACGAACCCGGCATTGCTGCAGTAAGAGACGTACGTGACCGGAACTTGGAACGCCGTCATCACGGCGGTTGGTGCCGGCGGGTTCGCGTTCGCAGCAGCGGGTGAACCGAGTGCGAGCGTCAGCGCGGCGATGGCCACCACGGCACTGGTCAGCGATCGATGAGTGGCGATACCGCGCATGGCGCGACCTCCAGCCAGGACTTCCCCAACCCCTGCGGATGTGTCAGTTTACGCGCCTCGTACTGGCCGGACCCCGCAGTCTGATCCGGTTGCCGCGTACCGCTCAGTTCGGTGCGGCATCCGACTGCTGACCGATCTCTGCCTCGTCCTCGCCAACGGTTTCCAGCAGCGATTGGTGGTGCTGTCGGAGTGGGTCGGCGTGGTGTCCACCTGTATGTGGGGCGGACGGTAGGAGTGGGCTGATCCAGGTGTTGCAGCTCCAGCCGCCCGTTCCGTACTGGTACTTACTCCAAGTCCACCATCCACGCCTCCATGTCGCCGAGCAGGCCCGGCCGGCCTCGCTCCATTCCAGGACCCCACACGCACGTCCGGTCCGTCCCCGCCCCCCGCCCGCCGCCCGCCGCCCGCCGCGGGCCGCGCTCACGCCGCGCCGCTGACGTAGCCGAAGCGGTCGGCGAGCCCTCCCAGGTTGATTACCCGCTAGCCCGGATCAGTCGACGCTCGAACTCCGCGCACCGTACCTGCAGCACCACCGGCACGAAGTACAGGCCGAGTGAGCGACCCTCGCGGGCCAGCTAGCTCCGCCCTACGACTTCAGCAATCACAGATCGGGCAGCAGTGGCCAGCTGCGTCAGTCCGGGTTCCTCGATCGGGAAGTGCCCGCAGTTCTCGAGGAGGACCGACTGTGTGGGCGCGGCGATGCGGTCAAGGAACCGCTGACTGGGTTGCGGCGGAGTCCATCGGTCCGCTGCGGGGTGAAGAAGCGTGACCGGGGCGGCGGTGAACTGCTCAGGTTCGGTGTGCGGGTAGGTGAACCAGTCGGCGAGGAATCCGAGAGGGATCCGGACCCCACCTCCTCGCGGGTCAGAACTGCACAGGCGTGACAGGTCGGGGTTGTTGCTCATCTGGTTCATGCGTACGAGCCACTTGATCGGTAGTCGCAGATTGCCGGCAACCCGCGCAACAGGCGGCAGGAGTGTGGGTGCAGCCTTGCCCGCGAGACTCCATCGGGCTGCGGCCGCCCGGGCTTCAGGATCGGCGGTGTCGAGCAGGCAGGTCGCCAGCACTGCAGCGACTTGTCCTGTGCGAGCAGCGACCTCGTACGCCATCATCCCGCCCATACTCGCCCCGAAAAGCACCAGCGGACGTGGGTCGTTGGCCCGCTCGGCATCGACCAAGTCGCAGAGCAGGTCAATCCAATCTCGGTAACGAACCTGCGCTGGCCGAGGTTCGACGGTGAGTCCGTAGATCGGCATGTCGGGGAACAGGATATCGACGCCTTCGTCCGCGGCGAGGGATGCAAAGGGCCAGAGAGCCATTGCGTGGCCACCGGCGCCGTGAATTCCCATGACACGGACGGGGGCATCGGGGCGACTAGCACGCGCGATGTGGACTTGGCGACCGCGCCACTGCCACCACGTCGACTCCGGTTCGCTGCTAGCCGATCGGTAGCTTTCCGGAAGGAAACCGGCATATCGCGCTGTGTCCATCATTTGAATCTCCCCCTGTTGCTGCCCGCACCCACCTCACCCCGTTGAACCGGCTTGGCGGGTGTCATCGCCAGATGGCGATACATCTACCAAACACGCTATCATCGCCATATGGCGATTGATAGCGACAAGTGCCTGGCCGCGGGCACCGGCTCGAATCTGGATGCGGCGGTGGCGTTGTTCCACAGCCTTTCCGACGGAACCCGACTGGCGATCGTGCGCCGACTGGCCGATGGCGAGGCACGGGTGGCGGACCTGGTCAACGAGCTCGGATTGGCACAGTCCACGGTGTCCGCGCACGTGGCGTGCCTGCGTGATTGTGGATTGGTGCAGGGGCGACCAGAGGGACGGCAGGTGTTCTACTCGCTGGCGCCGCCGGAACTGCTCGACCTGTTGTCCGCGGCCGAGACCCTGCTCGCGGCAACGGGATCGGCGGTCGCGTTGTGCCCGAACTACGGCACCGACACATACGCAGAGGTGACGGGATGAGTGACGTGTGCGGTTGCGGGCACGACGAACCCACCCCGAATCGGGAGAAGCCCGCCAACCAGAGCAAAGGTGACGGGTCACCGACGTACGGACCGCTGCCGACGCGGGCACGCCGGTGCACGAGGCCGGCGCGATTGCCGTGACCTCGATGCCCGCGGACATCCGATCCGCCTATACCGCAGAAATGGCCGCGGCCGACACCCACAACTCAGATTCGGGGCGCTGGGAGCATCTCGAGCGCGCGCACATCCTCTCTCAGCCGTACCCGTGGCTGCACACCCGCAACCACTTCGCCATGCTCGCCCTCGCTTTGCGTCAGCGCGACCGCCGCAAGGCCCTCGGGCGGATAGTGAGGGTCATCGTCGCTGCACCAGGCTCCGCACTCGGCCGATTCCCAGAGGGCAACACCGGCCGCACCGCCGCCGGGCTGACTACACCGATGCAGGTCCCGGACGATCTGGCCCAAATTCTGGCCGACAGGGCCTGAACCGCTATGGATCCGGCAAGTTCGGCCGGTTTGGAGCCCTGAACCCTCGGTCCACCCACCCGCCTCCGCCGGGCCCCGAACTACGGCAACGACACCGACGCGGAGCCGATTCCGGCGACTGTTCCCCATGGCATATCGAGCTTCGGTGATTGAATTCCGAGCATGGAACTGATCGATACCGGACGAATCCAGCTCGGGGTGGAACGCCGCGGCGAAGGGCCGCCAGTCATCCTGGTCGGCGGGACGGGGATGCCTCCCATCGCCTGGGAGGTTTCCGGGCTGACAGCCGCCCTTGCCGACAATGGTTTTGATGTCATCGGATACGCGTCTCGAGGCGTTGTCCCCAGCGACGCTCCGTCACCCCAGTGCACCGTCGCGGACCTCGCCGAGGACCTCATATCCCTCATCGACACACTGGCACTCGATCAGCCGCCGGCGCTGGTCGGCTACTCCCTCGGCAGCTTCACCATCGAACACCTCCTGTCGACATGCCCGAACATGTTCTCAGCCGGAGTCCTCATCGCAGGTCCCGGACCGACGACACCCCTGCTTCACTCAGTCGTGAACTGTGAAGCTGCACTGATAGATCGCCTCGGCGCGCTACCTGCCGAAGTGATGACGATGCAAACCCTTCTCACCGCACTGCCGCCGACGGCCCTGGCCACAGCAGACCCACTTGTCGACCAATGGGTGAGCATGTGCGCCTACCAGAGCGACCAGTGGACATCGAGTGACGGCGAGGTAGCTCAAGCACGTGCATCCCATGCCTGGCTCCGAGATGCGGAGCGCATGGATCGACTCCAACACATCGAGGTACCGGTCCTGGCGGTCGCGTTCGAGTTCGACCCGCTCCTCGGGCCAGCCCAAGCGCAGTCGGCCGTGGACCAAATTCCAGGCGCTGAGCTCTGCGTGATCCCCGAAGCTGGGCATGGTGGCGTGGTGACACATGCTCAGCATGTCGTTTCCCGAGTCGTGGAGTTTCTCGTCAAGCATCACAGCTGAAGAACCGAATCAACAGCAGACACCCACCAGTTGCACCCAGGAACGCGTCCAGATCTGTGTGATCTGAAGCCCTCCTCAAGTGCGACTACCGACCGGTGGGCCTATCCAATCCGTATGCAGCCCACCACGCTCCGTCATTGGTGAACCACCCCCGATTGGACGTCGCGGGGCGGGAGGTACGTCGATAGGCGTCGCCCGGCTCTCCGGGTTAGTCCGTACCTAGCTCGCGCTCCCTCAGTCGCCCAATGCGATTCGCGTCCGATCAACGACCGATTGATGGACTGTCGAAGGTGCAGTTGACAGGACGACGGGCGGCTGGCTGGCCCTTGCTCAGTTCTCGATCCCGACCGGCAATCGTCGAGGCCTCCTGGACGTCTTATGTGAGTTGTTCACGCTTGTCCGTTGTCCGACTGCACGCCGACTCCCGATGCACCGTCGAGTCTGCATACATCTCGAGGCCGCGGCGCCCGGCCTGCACGATTCAGTCGGGACTGCGCGCGAACCAAGGAACGCGGGTCACCACCGGGCGAGACCCTGAAGATCGCCGAAGCTCATCTCGTCGACGACTGACAACAACATCTCCTGCATCGCGCGAGCGGCGCGGGTCGGCGCAACATCGGCCCGCTTCGCAAGCGAGATGGTGCGGTAGAGCTGGGGCTCATCCAGCCGCACCGCGCGCAGTCCGGGTTTGTGGAACACGACGAGCGAGGGGACCACCGCAACACCGAGCCCGCACTCGACAAACCGCAAAACCGCGTCCATCTCGGCTCCCTCGACGACGATCCGTGGCACCAACCCTGCCTGCCGGAACGCGGCGTCGGTGGCGGCACGCAGGTCGTATCCTCGGTGGAACATCACCAAGGGGTGGTCTGCAAGCTCTGCCAGGGAAAGTGTTCGACGCCGCGTGAGTGGCTCTCCGGCGGCCGCGGACACCACGACGAGGTCCTCTCGGAGCAGCGGCGTGACCTCGAGCGACGACTCGCCGCGATCCTCGTTCGAGACGATCAGCGCAGCGTCGAGCGAGCCCCCCGTCAACGCATCGACCAGACCATGGGAGCCGCACTCCGTCAGGTGCAGCTCGATCCCCGGATACGCGGCGAGATAGCGTCCGAGGAGGTCCGCGACGAGACTGACGCACAGGCTCGGCGGCGCGCCGAAGCGAACCCGGCCGCGCCGCAACCCGGTCAACTCGGCGACCTCCCGGTGCGCGAGTTCCTCGTCCGCGAGCATTCTCGTCGCAAGGGGCAGCAGCGCCTCACCTGCCGCGGTCAGCGCAATGTTCCCGCGGGCGCGGTGAAACAGGTTGGCGCCCAGGCTCTTCTCCAGCGCGAGGATCTGCCGGCTCAACGACGGCTGGGCCAGGTGGACCTCGCGGGCCGCCTTTGTGAAATGCCCGGTACGCGCGACGGCGAGAAAGCATGCCAGCTGGGTCAACGTCACATCCATAGCCTAAACACATCGAAACAAGCTGAACAATGCATTGGAGTAATCGAGAGCCACTCCATAGCGTCGAGGTCATGACTGATTCCGTATCTGTGATCGGCGGGGGACTGGCCGGGCTCACTGCTGCGATCGCCTGCGCGGAGGCGGGAGCGCTGGTCACCCTGCACGAGGCGCATGCGACGCTCGGCGGCAGGGCTCGCGCGACGACGGGCCCATACCTGGCCCACGACGGCGCACATGTCTTCTACGCAGACGGCCCGCACTGGCGCTGGCTCGACCGACACCATTTCGTCGACAACCTGTGCCTGCCGCCGCTCCGCGCCCTCGGCCTCCTCGGATTTCGACACGGCGACGCGTTCCGCCGGATTCCACCGGCGGGAATGCTGCGAGCCCAGCTCATGCCATGGACCACCGCGCCCATCGACAAAGATTTTCATTCATGGGCCACACAGCATTTCGGACACACAGCCGCGACCGCCATGGCCAACTCGGTCGGTGTCGCCACCTACGACGCGGACACCGGCAGGCTGTCGGCCGCGTTCGTCTGGAATCTGTTCCGCAGGATCTACGGCCCGAAAGTCCCGGGGGTGCGCTACGTGACCGGCGGTTGGCAGACAGTCACCAACCGCATGGCGGACCATGCTCGCAACCTCGGGGTCCGGATCGAACTCGGCTCCCGTATCGACACGCTCCCCTCGATGCCGACGATCGTTGCGACCGAGTTGGCCTCCGCTCGCGCCCTCCTCGGCGACTCGTCGCTGCACTGGCAGAGCGGCCACTGCGTGATGCTCGACCTCGCCGTCCGCGACAGGCGGGGCGACCTGTTCACCGTCGCGGACCTCGACGAGGGAGGTTTCCACGAGTGCTACTCGATGCAGGACAGATCGGTTGCACCGCGTGGCGAGTCCCTGTTCCAGATCGACATGCCGGTACGCGCAGACGAATCGATCGACAAGGCCCGCACCCGCCTGTTCCACTTCGCCGATCTCTCGGTTCCCGACTGGCGCGACCGCGTCACCTGGCAACGGACCGCGACGGCCAAAGGACGGACTGGCGCCATAGACCTGCCCGGCGAGACCTGGCGCGATCGACCCGCGATCGATCGCGGCTCGGGGGTGTACCTCGCCGGCGACATGGTCGCGGCTCCCGGGATGCGCGGCGAGATCGCGATCAACAGTGCCCTGCAGGCTGCTGCGGCTGTGGTGGCCGGACTGAAGTTGTCCGGCGGAGCGCAGTACCGCGGCCCACGCTGAGACCACGGCCCTGCCTGCGCGATTCGGGCCGGGGGTCGCCCCCCGTGACAGGCTGGACGGACAGCGTGCTGTGCCAGGACGCCGACGGCTGCTGGTGGACAGTGCGGCCGTTCTCCGGGCCAGTTGGTGCGCGGCCTCTAGATCAGGATCGCGGACAGAGACACGCCCGACGTCCCAGGACGATCGAACACGGAAGGGGACATGTCATCGTCCCAGTTCGCAGCCAAAAAGAGGTGTTTCTGTCGGTGCGCTCGGCACCAACCGGTAGCGAACCGGCGGACTCAACTCACCCAGACACCCAAGGAAATCCCTGATACTCAGGACATGCCAACTTCACACAAGTCTGCTTCGGCCGCACTAACCGGACTCATCAGCGCTGCAATGTTCGTTGCCGCGCCAGGGGCAGCTGGTGCCACCGAGGCAACCGGCCCTTGTCAGCTCGGAACCAGCAACACAGAACCACGATCGTGCGCCCAGGCAGAACTCGGATACAACCGGGTGTTGACTCTGGGAAACGGCATCTGCGCCGGATTGATGAGCGTCTCCGGGACTGCGTTCGACGGCCCCCTGTGGGACTACTCCGAGGGCCGAGGGGCTGTACATTCCGTCGAACTGCGAATCTCGCAGGGCTTCTCACCGCTGGGCAACTGGGGATCGACCACCCTGGCCTGCGACGTCACTGCGATCATCGATTGGCAGAACCTCGACACCGGTCACAGCGGCACAGCGAGTCGGCCCATACCCGCCGGCAACACCAGCTCCCAACCGATGCTCATGCATGTGGGTACGGGCCCGGGACGGGTTCGGCTCACCATGCGAACCGACCACCCGAGCATTCCGGTTTCCGCGGACGTGGTCGTCCCCTGACGCAGGTCACCGCACAGCACGACAGCTCGGCGACTTCTCGTACCCACAGGGCGTGAGGTCGCCTGGCAACGCGCCTGCTGATAGCGCCTCTTAGGTCAGTATTTCCGATACCCACAAGACTTGGAACTCATCCAGATTTGTGTGATCCGGAGTCGTCCTCAAGCGCGATTACAGACCGGTAGACCTGTCCAATCCGCATGCAGCCCACCACCCTCCGTCATTGGTGAACACCCCTGAATCAATCAATACATCCATCCGTTACTGGCACGGTGACGGTGTATCTTCCGACCCTTCCGGGGCGAAGCGCGCCGGGAGAAGTCGCTGCGTATGCTCGGCCGATGTTGATTAGCACCATGAATGACCTGCCCGGCTACGCCGTCGACGAGGTGCTAGGCGAAGTGTTCGGGCTCACCGTCCGCTCCCGCCACATCGGCTCGCAGATCGGCGCGTCGCTGAAGTCCATCGTCGGTGGCGAGCTCAAGGGCATGACCAAGATGCTCGCCGAGGGCCGCCAGGACGCGCAGGAGCGGCTGGTCGAGGAGGCCGCCGCCAAGGGTGCCAACGCGGTGCTTGCTTTCCGGTTCGACACGTCCGAGCTCGGCTCGACATGGACCGAGATCTGCGCCTACGGCACGGCGGTCAAGGTCTCGCGCACGGCCTGACGGCGACCTGGAACGAGGTCCGCCGGATCGCCGCTTCACCTGCCCGAGACCGACGAGGGCACGGCGGGTGCGGCAAGCGGCCCCGGCGCGTGAAGGAGATGAACTTCGTCTGGGAGCACCCACTGCGGCGCGGTGATCTCGAGGAGCGGCGGCACCCGGCGCGACAAAAGAAGGGGCCGCCACCGCCGCTGTCGAGAAATGGTGGCGACCGCCTCCGGCGAGCCTCCCGCGGGACGACGACCCAGCCGCTGATGCCCTTGTTCATGCAGGACAGGTCGCAACCGATTGACCGGAGTGAATGAGCGACGATGAGGGACAGTCGCGAGGGCGGGTGGCACGGTGAGCAGGCTGAAGCCGATCATCCTGCGCGCCGCGACGTGATCGCGGAACACGAGGTCCAGTACGAGTGAACTCGTCCAGGCGTCGAGCGGGACGGTGACCGTCATCGGGTGCACGGGATGTCCGAGCCAGGTGCCGCGGAGGATGCCGGCCACCGGTCGGTCGGCTAGCCCACGCAGGATGCGGGTCTGCATGGCGTCGCCGACGGTGTCGAGGGCGGACACGGTTTCGGCGCGGCCCAGCATGTCTCGAATGCTCATGTTTCCGGCGTACCCGATTCGGAGCCGGGTGAAACGCGTGCACGCCCGAACGGGTGCCGGGTGGCATGGACTAGGGGACCGGGAACACTCCGACGCCCGGGGTGATCGTGATCAGGTAGCCGCCGGGCATGTCGACGGTGGCGGTCGCGGTGACCGTGCCGCTGCCGGTGGCTGCCGTGGCGGAGGCGTAGCGGCACCAGTCCTCGGGCGCGACGGGCCGACTGTGGTCGGGTGTCACGCGCCGGAGCACGGTGGTGCCGGCGGCGCCCGAGGTCAGGTTCAGCCACCGCACCGACACGTCGAGGCACCACACCCCGGGCGGTGGGGGCTCCGTCGCGAAGGTCACCTCGCCGGGTGCGTTCGGTGCTGCTGTCGGCGTCACCGTCGTCAGTTGCGGCACGCAGGTCCACACGGCCAACCCGCATCCCGCGACGTACCTCACCGGGACCTGGAACAACGTGCTCGTCGCCGGATTCGTGTTCGCGGTTGCCGCGGCGGCCGAGACAGGAGGTAGGGCCAGGACGGCTGCGGACGCGACGGCTCCGGCAAGGACCGAACGACGAATTCCGGTGGCGCGCATGGCGTGACCTCCGCGTGGGACCTGGCCCGACCCTGCTGTGGTGCAACGGTACGCGCGCTGAGGGACCGGCGTCGATGTGTTCGGGCAGAACAGCCCGTACAGCGAGCCGGTTCCGGCCTCCGTGGGAGCCGGCCACGCCCACCGATGCAGGCGTGCGGGGCCGCGGCGCACATCCTGAAGTGGGACTCGCTCTCGCCTGAACATCGCATCACGGGACCGGGAAATCTCAGGACCCGGATTGACCGGCATCTGAGGTCGGAGGCGGCTTGCCTGCGTCACGGCTCGGAACGCGGCGGTGCCGGTGGTCCCCGGAACGGCATTTTCGGTTCCGCTCCGCCGCGCTGTCCAGTGGCGCGACGTCGTTGTCGAGGGTGCGGACGACTTCCGGCGCAGAACTCATCCCGTTGGTGTGATGTGGACGGTCGGCAGGTGGTCCACAGTGTCGGTGTAGCTCACCGATTCCGAAGGTCCTGACAGGAGTGAAATGCCGATGCCCTCCACTCGCAGCGTGACTGCCACACAGCCGCTGCCACCAGCGCCCGTGTTGCCCTTCCCCCAGACTCCGAGCGGCAGCGTCGCCGGCATCACGATGCAACAGTCCACCTATTCACGGGCACCGGTCGAACCCCGCCTCCCTGCTGATGCCCCGAACATCCTGATAGTCCTGATCGACGATGCCGGCCCGGCCCTGCCGTCGACGTTCGGCGGTGAGATCAGCACCCCGACGCTGGACCGGGTGTACGGGCAGGGCATCGGATTCAACCGATTTCACACCACCGCGATGTGCTCACCGACACGAGCCTCGCTGTTGACCGGCCGCAACCACCATCGCGTCGGCGCCGGGCAGATCGCCGAGTTCGCGAACGACTGGGACGGATACTCCGGCCGCATTCCCCGCGAGGCCTCGACTCTGCCGGAAACCTTGAAGCACTACGGCTATGCGACGAGCGCCTTCGGCAAGTGGCACAACACGCCGCCGAACGAGACGTCGGCGGCGGGCCCGTTCGAGAACTGGCCGACCGGACTCGGCTTCGAATACTTCTACGGATTCCTGGCCGGAGAGGCATCCCAGTACGAGCCGAACCTGGTGCGCAACACGACCAGCGTGCTACCTCCGAAAACCGCGGAGGAGGGCTACCACCTCTCGGAAGACCTGGCTGACGACGCGATCACCTGGCTGCAGAGGCACAAGACCCTACGGCAGGATTCACCGTTCTTCATGTACTGGGCCAGCGGCGCCATCCACGGCCCGCACCACGTACCGAAGGAATGGGCGGACAAGTACTCCGGAAAGTTCGACGACGGCTGGGACGCCTACCGCGAACGGGCACACCGGCGCGCGATCGAGAAGGGATGGATCCCGGAGGGCACCGTTCTTACCGAGCGCGACGAGGCCCTGGCCGCATGGGACGACATCCCCGACGACGAGAAGCCGTTCCAGCGCCGACTGATGGAGGTGGCGGCCGGCTACGCCGACCACGTCGACCACCAGGTCGGGCGGCTCCTCGACGAGGTCGAGGACCTCGGGTACGGCGACAACACCCTCGTGTTCTACATCTGGGGTGACAACGGCTCGTCCGCGGAAGGTCAGGGCGGCACGGTCAGTGAACTGTTGGCGCAGAACGGGATTCCCAGTACCACGCGGCAGCACATCGATGTGCTCGAGGAGTTGGGCGGGCTCGACGTGCTCGGCAGCCCGCTGACCGACAACATGTACCACGCCGGGTGGGCGTGGGCCGGATCCGCTCCGTACAAGGGCATGAAACTGCTGCCGTCGCATCTGGGCGGCACCAGGAACCCGATGGCCATTCGCTGGCCCGAGCGAATCAAGCCCGACGACAGGCCGAGAACGCAGTTCCACCACTGCAACGACATCGCGCCGACCGTGCTGGAGATCCTGGGCATCACCCCGCCCACACAGGTCAACGGGGTGACGCAGAAGCCGATGGACGGCACCAGCTTCGCCTACGCCATCGACGACCCCGACGCCGTGGGACGACTGCGAACCCAGTACTTCGAGATCATGGGCAGCCGGGCGATCTACCACGACGGCTGGATGGCGAGCGCGCGCGGCCCGCGCCTGCCGTGGATGCCCGGACTCCCGCCGGGAATCCAGAAGTGGACTCCCGACGAGGACGTGTGGGAGCTCTACAACCTGGACGAGGACTGGTCCCAGGCACACGACCTGGTCGAACAGCATCCCGACAAGCTCCGGCAGCTCCAAGACCTGTTCCTGGTCGAGTCGGCGAAGAACGATGCGCTCCCCGTCGGCGGTGGACTGTGGGTCATGGTGTTGCACCCCGAGGACCGTCCGCAGTCGCCCTATCGCGAGTGGGAGATGTTCGCTTCCACCCTCCGCGTCCCGGAAAGCAGCGCACCGACTCTCGGCAACCGGTCCAACATGGTGACCATCGAGGCAGAGCTACCCGAACGTGCATCGGGTGTGCTCTACAAACTCGGTCAGGGGTCGGGCGGGCTGACGCTGTTCCTCGACGAGGGCGTGCTCCGTTACGAGTACAACCTGTTCATGATCAACCGTACCAAGATCACCTCCGACCGGATTCTGGCCGCAGGACCGGCCAAGATCACTGTCAGGACGGTTCGGCAAAGCCCCGCACCGGACTCCGGACTCGATATCGAACTTGCCGTCGACGGTGAAACAGTCGGCGTCGGCACGGTCCCGCTGTTGGCCGGCATCGGGTTCTCCGCCAACGACGGACTCGACATCGGGCGGTCCCTCGGCTCGCCGGTGTCCCTGGACTACCGCGACCGTGCGCCGTTCCCGTTCAACGGTTCGATCGGGCGCGTTCACATCGCCTACACCGACTAGTCACTGTCAGCGGTGGCGTTGGGCGTTCGCGTCTCTGCCGTTGTCGGGTGGCTTGTTTCGAGTCACCCGGCAACGGGCGGTGCACCCGCGAAATGCTCACGACAACTTTGCACGACATTGGGCAGCCCATGCGATCACAGCGCGATCCGCATTGCCTCCCGGCGACTGTCCACGCCAAGCTTGCGATAGATCGTGCGTTGGTGCGATTTGACGGTGTTGATCGAGAGATTCAGCGTCTTCGCGATCTCGGGACCTGTCAGAGGGGTGCGCAGGTAGGTCAGGATCTCGCGTTCGCGTTTGGTCAGCGTCGGGCCGGTGTCGAGGTCCCGCCAGTCGTCCCCGCCCGCGATCCGTGCGGCCAGGAAATCGCCGTGCCGGGTGCCTGCGGTCGCATGGGCGACAAGCAGTCGGTGGAGCGTCGAGTCGGAGGAGGAGAACGGCCGCGCCACCCCTTCCGGTTCGGCGAGGTCGAGCGCGGCCTCGAGCAGACGGTGCGCGTCGCCGCGGTTGCCGCCATCCCATCGCAGCGCGGCCTCCGTGACGAGCGAACTCACCCGGGTGTACTGCGGGACCGCGGCGGGAAGCGTCCGGAGCAGCGCACGCGCCTGGTCCGGCTGACCCAGTCTCCGGTACAGCTCGGCCACCAGCGCCGTCGCGACCGGGACATGGGAGGCCTGCCCGATCAGGCGGGCCATCGCGAGTGCCGTCGCGTGGTCGCCACGTGCTTCGGCAAGCTTGGCGCGCGCGAGAAGCTTGTACGTCGGCCAGGGCATCCCATGCTCCGGGGTGTCGGGGATCCGCGCCGCCTCGGCCTCTGCCTCACTCAACAGGGAGAGTCGCCCCGTCGACGCCGCCACCAGAGCGAGGTACACGCGTGCCAGCGCGCGATAGCTGGCCGAGGTGGTGGGCGCGGCCACGACTGCCCGGAGCGTTGTCAGTGCGTCCGCCAGGTTGGCCTGCCAGTAGTCGATGAACCCGGCGGCGAACATCTCAATACCGCCGTCGTAGGTCTGCCACTGTTGTGACTCATGCCCGGCCGGCGACGTCAACTCGTCGAGGGACCCGCGGGCGGCGGTGAAATCGCCCCGGAACGCCAACGCGAAGGCAAGATTGACGCCGCAGTTCCGGGCGAGGAAATGTTGCCCGGCAGCCTCGCATTCGGTCATCGCGGACCGCAGCAACTGCGCTGCGCGAGCGGGATCACGGCGCAGGCGCATCTCCGTCCAGCCCAGCATGAACAGGGCGGACGCGTAGAGGGAGGGGGGCACGTCCCGCGCCGATCCCAGAGCGGAGTGCACCTGGTCGCATGCCTGTAGCAGCGTGGCGTGCGCATCGGCGACCATCAGTGTCGCCAATGCCAAAACCAGTGTCACCGAGGCGCCGGAGTCGTCCGTCGCCGTGTTCGCGCGGCCCGTCAGCAGTGCCGCCGCGGTCCGGTCGCCGAGTACGTCCTGGCAGCACGCGCGAATGTGGAGTATCTGGGCGTGTCCGGACCACGGCTCGGGAAGGTCGCGGCACGCACGGTCGAGCAGGTCGGCGCGAGACTGCAACACCAGTGACAGCCACTGCTCGCCGATGATGCGAACGGCCATCGCGGGATCGTCACCACGCAGTGCGTGGTCCACCGCCTCCAGCGGGTTGCGTCCGGACAGCTCGTTTGCCGCGAGTCGCTCGACGCTGTGTGCCTGTTCGTGATCTCGGCGCGCCAGGATCACCCTGCAGTGGCGGGCGAACACCGAATGCCATCGGTACCCCACCCCGGCTCCGGGCTCTGGGATCAGGCGGTCGAGAAACAGTCCTCGGCGCACGCATTCGTCGAGTAGTGCGGCGCTGTCGTCTCTGCCGCTGACTGCGGCCGCCAGTGCCGCATCGATGTCCGTGGCACAGGTCGTGGCGAGGACGAAGGACGCCAGGGCCGTAGGCAGTTGGTCCACGATCTGGGTCTCGATGTAGTCCGTGAGGAGCGGATCGGAGTCAACCCGTAGCCGCGGTACGGCCACTTCCTGCCCCACCGAATGCGGAGGTGCCATCAGCGACAGCCGGACCGCGGAGGCCCATCCGTCCGTGCTCCGCCGTAGGTCCTCCGCCGCGGTCGGCGAGACCTCGCGATCCAGAGCGGCAGCTGCCTGGCGAATTTCGGACTCGGTGAAAGCGAAATCCGAAGCCTCGATGATGCTCACCTGCCCGGACACGAGCGCCCTGCTGAGAACCGCCGCAGGAATCACCCTCCCGGCCAGTACGATCCGCAGTGTCGGCGGTCCGACGTCGATCAGGGTCGCGAGAACCGACTCCGCCAGTGCCTGCTCCGGCCAGTGGACATCGTCCACGACGAGGGTGACCGGTTCGGCAAACGCGTTGCACGCATCGAGCAACGCGCGGTGCGCGTCGTCGATCGAGGGCGACTTGGCGTCCGCGACAACGGATGCTTCGTCCCAACGAGGCCCGGAGTTTGCTGTGAGCTGTCCCAGCGCGGTCAGAACACCGCAGAGGATGTGTCGTGCACTGATGTCGAACCGCGTCAGCGACAGCCAGGCCACCGATGTCGCGGCCGGACGGGTGCGCGCCCAGTGGCTGAGCGCAACGGTCTTGCCGGAACCGGCAGGAGCGCTGATCGCCGTAATTCGGTGTCTGGTCACGGAATCGTCGATCATGGCGGTGACCCGGTCCCGTTCGACGGTCACGCCATCGCACTCAGGCGGTGTGACCAGGAACCATGGTGCCGGGGTGACCATCACCGCGCTTTTGTGATCCATGACAGTGAGTCTATGGAGGCGACGTACCGGGCAGTGCACCGGAGGGCGTGTCGATGCGCGACGAGGGGGTCCGGATTCTCTTGTAGCTGTCCGGTTGCTGCTGGATCTGGTGCCGGACGGTCTCGCGCGTTCGTCGCCCGTCGGCACCACCGTGGGGTCGCCGATCAACCCCGACTGCCGCGCTCGCTGGCTGCCCTCCGCATGCGGAGCGCGGCAGTGATGGTGCCGGACAACGCGAGGCCCCCGCCGAGGTAGCCGACGAGCATGGGGGAGAAGACCTCCGGTTCGTTCCCGTGGCGCAACCACCAGAAGTACCCGAACCCGGCTGCCGCCAACCCCAATGCGACGGAGGTGATCTGGACTCCGAGTCCGCGCCGCGACAGGAGCCGGGTGAAGCCGGCGGCGACCGCGGCGAAGATGCACACGAATATCGAACTGACGAGCCATGTCCCGGCTCGGAACTGCGCCGCCAGCAGCGCCGAGACGAAACCCGCACCCAGCATCACCAACTCGGGCGACGGGGTGCGGGTTCGGCCGGATCGACTCACGGCCGTGCTCGTTCCGGGGCGGACTATCCCGCGCGTTCCTCGCCCGTGAACACCACCGACGGGTCCCCGATCAACCCCGCGTGCCTCGCCCGCTCGTAGTCCTGCAGGTCCTCGATCGCGACGCGGGCGAAGACCTGCTGCTCGGTCGAGGCCATCTGCGCGCGCCCGCGGCCGAGGAAGGTCACCGCCCACGACAACATGGTGGAGAACTTGCTGCGGAACCCGACCAGGTACATCAGGTGGATGCCGAGCCAGGCGACCCAGCCGATGAAGCCGGTGATCTCGAGCTTGCCCACCTTGGCCACCGCGCTGAACCGCGAGATCGTCGCCATCGAGCCCTTGTCGAAGTACTTGAACGGCTGCCGGGTCGCCGGGTCGTCCCCGGCGAGGTTCGCCTTGATCTGCTTGGCGGAGTACTTGCCGCCCTGCATGGCGACCTGGGCCAGACCGGGCAGGCCGTCCAGGGCCATCATGTCGCCGACGACGAACACCTCGGGATGGCCGGGCAGGGTGAGGTCCGGCAGCACGTGGACGCGTCCGGCGCGGTCCACCTCGGCGCCGGACTGCTCGCCCAGCTGCTTGCCAAGCGGGCTGGCCTGCACGCCGGCCGACCACACCTTGCACTGCGACTCGATGCGCCGCTCCGAGCCGTCCTTGTCCTTGACCACCAGGCCCTCCGCGTCGACGCCGGTGACCATGGCGTTCGGCTGGATCTCCACGCCCATCTTCTCGAGCCGGGCGGCCGCGTTCGCGCTGAGCTTGCCGCCGTACACCGGCAGCACCACCGGCGCGCCGTCGAGCAGGATCACCCGGGCGCTGCCGGGGTCGATGCTGCGGAACGCGCCCTTGAGGGTGCGGTGGGCGAGTTCGGCGATCTGACCGGCCAGCTCCACGCCGGTGGGACCGGCGCCCACGACGACGAAGGTGAGCAGCCGGGCCACCTCCTCCGGGTCCTGCGAGAGCTCGGCCTGCTCGAACGCACCCAGGATGCGGCCGCGCAGCTCGAGGGCGTCGTCGATGGTCTTCATGCCGGGTGCGAACTTGGCGAAGTGGTCGTTGCCGAAGTACGACTGCCCGGCGCCTGCCGCGACGATCAGGCTGTCGTACTCGGTGACCGTGGTGCGGTCGAGCAGCCGCGAGGTGACGGTCTTCGCCTCCAGGTCGATCGTCTCGACGTCGCCGAGCAGCACGTGCGCGTTGCGTTGCTTGCGCAGCACCAGGCGGGTGGCCGGGGCGATGTCGCCGACCGACAGGATCCCGGTGGCCACCTGGTAGAGCAGCGGCTGGAAGAGGTGGTGCGTGGTGCGGGCGACGATCGTGACCTCGACATCGGCCCGCTTGAGCGCCTGGGCGCCGAACAGTCCACCGAATCCGGACCCGATGACCACGACGCGATGGCGGGGCGTGTCCGCCGACTGGATGCTCATGAGGCGTTCCTCCGCAGGTGTAGACGACCTGTCACACGGTAGTCGCAACCCCCATTTCGGGGGGGCTCTCGACACGGTCCGCCCGCGGTCGTGTCGACCCCACGCCCACGGGCTCGTTTCCGCCAGCTGACCGGTGCCGTTGCCGTCAGGTGAAAGATTTCTCACTGCCCTATTCCTATCGGTGTGAGTTGGGGGTGTGATTGCCTGTAGTTTCAGGTGCCATGAGTTTCAGGTTTCAGGTAAATCGAGTAGGAGGGATGCTGCAGTGAGTGGGCAGGTCCGAGCACAGGTCGACAAGTACTTCGAGGACGTCGCGCGTCGTAACGCCGGCGAACCCGAGTTCCACCAGGCCGTTACCGAGGTCTTCGAGTCACTGACGGTGGTGCTCGAGCGCAACCCGAAGTACGCCGACTTCGGTTTGATCGAGCGGCTCTGCGAGCCCGAGCGGCAGATCATCTTCCGGGTGCCGTGGGTCGACGACCAGGGCAACGTGCACGTCAACCGCGGTTTCCGCGTGCAGTACAACAGCGCACTCGGCCCGTACAAGGGCGGCCTGCGTTTCCACCCGAGCGTCAACCTCGGCATCGTGAAGTTCCTCGGCTTCGAGCAGATCTTCAAGAACTCCCTCACCGGCCTGCCCATCGGCGGCGGCAAGGGCGGCTCGGACTTCGACCCCAAGGGCAAGTCCGAGGGCGAGATCATGCGCTTCTGCCAGTCGTTCATGACTGAGCTGCACCGCCACATCGGCGAGTACACCGACGTCCCCGCGGGTGACATCGGCGTCGGCGGCCGCGAGATCGGCTACCTGTTCGGCCAGTACAAGCGGCTCACCAACACCTACGAGTCGGGCGTGCTCACTGGTAAGGGCATCACCTGGGGCGGTTCGCGGGTCCGCACCGAGGCCACCGGCTACGGCGTCGCGTACTTCGTCGCCGAGATGTTCAAGGCCAAGGGCGAGAGCCTCGAGGGCAAGAACGTCGTCATCTCGGGCTCCGGCAACGTCGCGATCTACGCCATCCAGAAGATCCACCAGCTCGGCGGCACCGCCATCGCGTGCTCCGACTCCTCGGGCTACATCGTGGACAAGAAGGGCCTCGACCTCGACCTCCTCAAGGAGATCAAGGAGGTCCGTCGCGGCCGCATCAGCGAGTACGCCGACGCGGTCCCGCACGCCGAGTTCATCGCCGGCGGCTGCATCTGGGACGTGCCGTGCGACGTCGCGCTGCCGTGTGCCACGCAGAACGAGCTCGACGAGGACGCGGCCAAGACCCTGATCGCCAACGGCGTCCAGGCAGTGGCCGAGGGCGCGAACATGCCCACCACCCCCGGCGCGCTGCAGGCGTTCCGCGGCGCGGGCGTCGCCTTCGCTCCGGGCAAGGCCGCCAACGCCGGTGGCGTTGCGACCTCCGCACTCGAGATGCAGCAGAACGCCTCGCGCGACTCCTGGAGCTTCGAGTACACCGACGAGCGGCTGGCCGGCATCATGCGCGGCATCCACTCGCGGACCATCGAGACGGCCGCCGAGTACGGCAAGCCGGGCGACTACGTGCACGGCGCCAACATCGCCGGCTTCGTCAAGGTCGCCGACGCCATGTTCGCCCTGGGTGTCATCTGATTCGCTGCACCACAGCTACTGACGCTCCGCTGAGCCGACGCCCACGCGGGTGACCGGACCGGACGGAACTTGATCTCGGTCCAATGACGTACCGAGATCAATGTCAATCGAAAGTGCTTGACCCGCAAGAATTCTCCACCTGCAGCCGAGTGCCGACAACGGCGTCGTGCGCTCGCTGAAGTGGGGGATCCGCCCCGACAGCGTGGGCGTCAGCGGTCCCAGCTCGTCACCGAACGCCTCGATCGCCATCCGGCGACCGCGGCGTTCTTCTCGTTTCCGGGGTCAGTCGAAGGCGTCGTCGGGCAGCCAGTCCGCGTCGAACAGCGCCGCGAGGCTGCGGAACGTGCTCAGGTCGCCGTCGACGGACGCCGACGTCACCAGCAGCCGCTGCACCATGGTCTGGCCTGCGGACTCCTCGACGGTGTCCGTGCTGTAGAGCAGCCACCACGGGCACACCTGGTAGTCGCGGTGCGCGCGGCCGATGGTCTGACGGGCGGCGATGCCCGAGTACCGCGGCTGGTGGAAGAACCCGACCCGCGGCGTGGCCGTCGCGGTGGTCCCGTCCGCGAGCTGCTCGTTCGCGTGCAGGCTGATCGAGCTGGTGGTGTTGAACACGCAGACCCGGCTCTCGCCGCGCTGGAAACGCAGCCGCTCTTCCTCCGCGTCGGCGCGGCCGCCGAAGATCCGCGACACCGCGATGCCGCGTTCCTCGAGTTGGTCCGCGATCGGCGCGGCGGCCGTGGAGACCATCTCCGTGGCCACCAGCACCTGGTAGCCGCGCTCGACGTGCGCGGCCACGAGCTCGACGGTGTGCGGCACCCGGATCATCCCGGCCTTCTGCCGGAACCGCACCAGCGCGGCCCGGCCGCGGGCGGTGTCCGACCCGGTGCGGGCGATCTTCATCTCGCGCCGGTAGGCACCCCACTCCATCTCGTAGGCGAGCACCTCGGCCGGCGTCAGGTCGACACCGAGACCGTCGATCGGGGCGGGTCCCCAGGGCGCGTCGCGGTGCAGCATCAGCGGCGGGGTGGCCGCGGTCAGCCAGGTGCGGACGGTCTCGACCGCCCGGGCCTGCAGGGCCGTCGAGGCCTTCGCCTCCGGCGACCACTGCCAGCGGCCCAGGTACCGCTCCAGCGGCAGCCCGGCGTCGGCGAGCCGGGCGCCGAGGTCGTCCCAGTGCTCCGGCGGTTCGTCGTGGATCTGCGCGAACAGCGACGACAGGTACAGCCACTCGCCCGGGTGGTGGCCGGGGGTCGCCGTCATCGAGATGACGAACGGCGCCTTCTCCGCCGGGTCCAGCAGCCGGTTGATCCGCCGCTGGTACCCGGTGCGCTGGGACCGGTGCCGGAAGTTGTGCGCCTCGTCGTTGACGACGACGTCGAACCGACGCGGCCGACCGTTGCCGGCGATCAGCTTCTTGAGCTGGTCGGGCGAGATGATCAGCCAGCGGTAGCCGCCGTCGCCGACGGCGGCGATGCTGGCCCGCCAGTGCGGGACGGTGATCGAGGCCGGGCGGTCGACGGTGACCAGGATCGTCGTCCCGCCGCGCAGGGCGGCGACGGCCTTCGCGGCGACGACGGCGGAGAGCGTCTTGCCCATCCCGGGGTCGTCGAAGAGCGCGAACCCCCGCGCCGCGTGCCGGGCGGCCAGTTCGATGGCGTCGGCGGCCTCGAGCTGCTCGGGGCGCGGTGTCTTGGGCGCCGCCGTCGGGGGCGGGCCGGGCTCGGAGTTCAGGTCGTCCTCGACCCAGCGCGGGTAGGTGTACGGCTTGGTGGCGAAGGGACGCAGTTCGTCGGGCAGGGTCGGGCCGACGTAGGCGTGCACCCGCGGCTTCGGGTACCACCGGGACCCGGGTGCGGGGGTGCGGAACGGGACGTCGAGGATCCAGATCCGCTCGCCGGGACCGGCGACGGGCAGGTCCGCGGGGGCGGCGGCGCGAGGGTTCTTGCGGCGGGTCCGCGGGCGTGGGGGCACCGGGCCGAGCCTAGCGGTCGGGGGAGTCGTGGCCGGTCAGAGCACGTGTGCGCGTCGGCGGCCGCGGTCGTCGAGGGCTCGAATTGGGGGCAGATTTTATGCCGTCCAATCGCTAGTCTAGTGGATGATCCTGACGGTCTACGACCTGTTCGGGGCCGTCTTCCTACTCACGGAGGAGCCCCCCAAGATGAAACTTCAAAGAGCCGCGGCGATGTCCGTGGCAGTTGTGGCGACAGTGGGGATGGTCGGGGCTGGTACTGCATACGCCAGCCCGCCACCGACACCGGACGCGACGGTGCAGCACCTGCCCGACACCGCCGGCGTGGTGCCCCAGGACGTCTACAGCCAGCCCGCGTACCAGAACATGATCACCCAGATCGAGAAGGGCTGGTTCAACGGCGGCGCCCAGGTGGCCGGCATCGGTGCGGGCGTCGGCGCGGTGGTCGGCTGCGTGCTGTTCCTGTTCGTCGGCTGCATCCCCGGCGCCGCGATCGGCGCGGCCATCGGAGCTGCCAACGGGGTGACCAATGCGAACCCCGATGCCGCTCCGGCGGTGTTCGACTTCGTCAAGACACTCCCGTAGGAAGGCGTCAGCCGATCTCGTCGGTGGCGGACGCGGCGCCGAGCACCCGCGCGGCGCCGCGCGCACCCCTGCCGACGAGGTCGTAGGCGGGGTTGAGCGCGGCCGCGTCCCGCACCGCGCCGCCCGCCCCCACCGTGTACCGCTGGGTGGTGGTCATCGACTCGTGCCCCAGCATGCGCATCAGCGTGTAGATGCTCACGTTCTGGTCCGCCATCGCAGTCGCGAAGGTGTGCCGGAGCTGGTGCACCAGTGCGCCTTTCGCGCGGTCCCCGTTGATGCCGGCCCGCCGGTAGGCGCGTTCGACGCGGTACTGGAGCGTGCCGCGGGTGATCCGGCTGCCGTCGCCCCCGACGAACATCGGGTCCGCGGGCCGGAAACGCTCCCACGGGTCGGCGTCCGGCGACAGCCGGCCCTTCGCGGTGTCCGGGAACCGCTCGGAGCGACTGAGCAGGTAGTGGCCGAGCACGTCGACCACCGCCGGCTCCACGGTGACGACGCGCTCCTTGTTGCCCTTGCCGTGGACGTGGATCACCTTCGCCGCGCCCGCACCGCCGTCGGTGGTGTCGCGCAGGTCGCCCAGGTCGACGGCGATCAGTTCGGCCATCCGCATGCCGGTCAGCAGCCCGGTGAGGATCAGGGCCAGGTCGCGTTCGGGCCAGGCCCGCGAACCACTGTCGTCGGACGACTGCAGCGTCGTGACCAGTCGCTCGATCGAGTCCGCCTGGAATGCCTTCGGCAGCGTCTTGGGGGCCTTCGGTCGCAGGACCGCGGACATCGGGTTGGCGACGATGGCGTCGAGCGAGAACAGGTAGTCGCACAGCATGTTCCAGGTGGACCAGCAGCGGCGGATCGAGGCGGGCTGGTGGGTGCGAGCGTAGCGGGCGAAGGCGGCCCGCATCGTGGACTTGTCGACGGCGTCGAGCGCGAGTTCGTCGGCGGCCGTGCCGGTGACCGCGGCCAGCGCGTCGGCGATGACCTGGTAGTCCTGCCGGTAGGCCTTGAGGGTGTTCGGTGAGGGTTTGGCGGTGCTCCGGTGGACGAGGAAGTCCTCGAACCACGATGTGAGCCGTTGCTGTCCTGCCATGGGTAGATCTTGCCCGATCGGACGCGGCGAAAGCCAACGGCGACAATCGGATCCGAGTAGACGATGACGCATGCAGTCGAGCGTCCAGGCCATGGAGGGTCTGGACGCGGGCCGGTTGACTACTCCCATGACGACGACACTGGTACTCGGCGGGACAGGCAAGACCGGCAGCAGGGTGGCGGCGCGGCTGCGTGACCTCGGCGCGAACGTGCGCATCGGCTCGCGTGCCGCCGAGGTGCCCTTCGACTGGGACGACGACGGCAGCTGGGCGCCGGCGCTGGACGGCGTCGACGCGGTGTACATCTCCTACTACCCCGACGTCTCGTTCCCCGGTGCGGCGGAGCGGGTCGGCGCGTTCGCCCGCGCGGCCGTGACCAGCGGCGCGCGCCGGCTGGTGCTGCTGTCCGGACGCGGCGAGCCGGACGCCGTGCCGACCGAGGACGCGGTGCGCGGCGCAGGCGCCGAGTGGACGGTGCTGCGCTGCGCCTGGTTCGCGCAGAACTTCAGCGAGCACTTCCTGCTCCAGCCGGTGCTCGACGGCGTGATCGCGCTGCCCGCGGGCGATGTCGCCGAGCCGTTCCTCGACGCCGAGGACGTCGCCGACGTGGCGGTCGCGGCGCTCACCCGGGACGGCCACGCCGGGCGGACCTACGAGCTCACCGGGCCCCGCCTGGTCACCTTCGCCGACGCCACCGGCGAGCTGGCCCGGGCGACCGGCCGCGGCATGCGCTACCTGCCGATCACCGTCGAGCAGTATGCCGACGCGGCCGAACGGGCAGGCGTCCCGGCCGAGGAGGTCGAGCCTCTGTGCGAGCTGTTCGACCGCGTGCTCGACGGGCACAACGCGCACCTGACCGACGACGTCGAGCGGGTCCTGGGTCGGCGTCCCCGCGACTTCGCCGACTACGCGCGGGACGCCGCGGCCACCGGCGTCTGGTCGGCGGATCCGGTCTCGGTCGACTGACTCCGGAGGGCGGACGGGGAGCGACGATGCCGGCCGCCGACCGGGCCCACCCGGTCATGCGTGGGGCGCGGAGGGCGGCTGCGAACCTCCGCGTCCGACGGACAGCCCTCCGGGCGGCGGCATGCCACGTACCGTGGAGACATCGGGACAGTCGACGGAAGTGACGCTTCGATGACGCTCGCCGCACCGGGCATGGTCGGGAACCTGCCCATCGCCTTGACCAGTTTCGTCGGCCGTCGTCGTGAGTTGAGCGAGGCACGGCGGCTGCTGGCCACTGCGCGTCTGGTGACGCTGACCGGGATCGGCGGGGTCGGCAAGACCAGGCTCGCGTTGAAGGTCGCCGAGGACTCTCGACGGGCCTTCGGTGACGGCATCCGGCTGGTCGAGCTCGCCGAGGTCCACGACCCGGAGTCCCTGAAGGACGCGGTCGCGATTGCCGTCGGACTCCGCGTCCGCGCCGCGCGTCCTCCGCTGGACATGTTGGTGGAGTACCTCGCACCGCGCCGGCTGCTGCTCGTGCTGGACAACTGCGAGCACCTGGTCGAGACGGTCGCGCCACTGTGCGAGGTGCTGTTGCGCAGGTGCCCCGAGGTGCGAATTCTGGCATCGAGCCGCGAGCCGCTGGGCATCGACGGGGAGGCGGTCCTACGGGTTCCGCCGTTGTCCCTCCCGGATCCGCGGCACGCATCGCAGTTGGATGGACTTCCGCAGTACGAGGCGGTCACGTTGTTCGTCGAGCGTGCCACGGCAGCCGTGCCCGAGTTCGCGCTCACCGAAGAGAACCAGGACGCCGTCGTCGGGATCTGTCGCCAGTTGGACGGTCTGCCGTTGCCGATCGAACTGGCGGCGGCACGGTTGCGGGCGATGTCCCCGGAACAGATACGGGACCGACTGAGCGACCGCTATCGGTTGCTGAGCAGGGGAAGTCGTTCCGCCCCGACGCGACAGCAGTCGCTTCGTGCGTGCGTCGACTGGAGTCACGACCTGTGCACGGAGCAGGAACAGAAGCTGTGGCATCGGCTGGCGGTCTTTGCGGGCAGCTTCGAACTGGATGCAGCCGAGGGCGTCTGCTCCGAGGGCTCGGCCGACGGCGACCTGTTGGACGGGGTGGCCTCCCTGATCGACAAGTCGATCCTGATCCGCGAGGAGCCGGGTCGTGCCGTGCGGTACCGGATGTTGGAGACGATCCGCGACTACGGCGAGGAAAAGCTCCGTGAGTCCGGCGAGCACGCGGCGTTCCTCCGGAGGTACCGCGACTGGTACGAGCGGCTGGCGCTGCAGGCCGAGGGCGAGTGGATCAGCCCTCAGCAGGTGACGTGGATCGCCCGCCTCGAACGTGAGCAGGCGAATCTGCGCGACGCGCTGACGATCAGCCTCACCGGGGACGGGGAGGACGCGGCCGTCGGGCTGCGGATGGCCACCGCGTTGTATCCGTTCTGGCTCTCCCGCGGCCGTCTCAGCGAAGGACGCCGCTGGCTCGAGCGTGCCTTGGCCCGCCCGAGCGCGGCCACGACGGCGGAACGCGCCAAGGCGCTGTACGCCTGGAGCGCCCTCGCCTCGATGCAGGGCGATGTCCAGGCCGGGATGGCCCGTGTGCGGGAGGCGCGTGAACTGATCCGGGAGGGCGACGACGCCGTGTCGGACGCCCTGATCACCCACGTCGAGGGCCTGCTGGCGCTCGCGGACGGTGACTTCGATCGGGGTGTCGAGTGTCTGGAGGCGAGCCTGCGTGTCTTCCGCGCGGAGGGCATGCGGCTGCAGATCGTCGAGGACCTGGTCGGGCTCGAGTTGGCCACGGTGCTGCTCGGCGATGCCGAACGGGCCGCCGCGTGGCACGCGGAGGTGCTCGCGATCACCGAGCCCTGCGGCGAGGCCGTCTTCCGGACCTACGCGTTGTGGGCCGCGGGCATGGCGGAGTTGCGGCGGGGCGACCCCGCGAAGGCGGTCTCGGTGTTCGAGGAGGGACTGCGGCTGACGCGGTCGGTGGACGACCCGCTGAGCGCCGCCTGGTTCCTGGACGTGCTGGCGTGGATTGCGGCCGCGGCGCGGGACTTCGGCCGGGCGGCGACCCTGCGGGGTTCGGCCATGGCGATGTGGCAGATCGTGGACGGACCGACGGTCCGATTCCCCAGCCTGCTCGTGCACCGCGACGAGTGTCGGGAGCAGATCGTCGGTGCCATCGGCAAGCGGGGCTACGAGGCGGCGCTCCGCCACGGCCGGGAGCTGACATTCGAGGGTGCGGTTGCGTTCGCGCTCCGGGAGAAGGATGCGGTGGAACCCGAGCAGGACGACGCCGCACCGAACCTGACCCGACGCGAGCGGCAGGTTGCCGACCTGGTGGCGCAAGGACTGACGAACAAGGCGATCGCCGAGCAGTTGGTCATCTCTCCGCGCACCGCTCAGGGCCACGTCGAGCACGTGCTGACCAAGCTCGGCTTCACCTCCCGGAGTCAGATCGCGGCGTGGACCGTCGAGCGCACCCGTGATCGGTAGGGGAGGCCGACTGTTCCGCGCGACTCAGACGCCCGGTCGGGTCCCGGACAGGTCGCGGAAGGTCAGCATGAAGCCGAAGATCGCGAACAGCACCGCGAGGATGTAGCCGCCAACCGCGAACCAGGTGGGCCCGGAGGTGGCCGTGACGATGAACAGTGCCATCGCGGCAAAGACAAAGAGGATGCCGTAGAACGGCGTCCGCTGCGGATGATCGCCCCTGGCCATGGCTCGCTCCCGGTGTCGATGTGACTTCCGACGAATCCAGTGTAGGCGCGGGGCGCAGGCGCAGGAAACTGGTACTAGAGTTCTCTGATACTTGCGGTTACAGTAACTGTCGTGAGGTCGAGTTCCCCCCGGAGCGATGTCCTCTGCACTGACTCGACGCCTGGGCTGACGCTCGGGCGGCCGGAACGACGGAGGAGACTCGGATGACAATCTCGGCGGAGCGGATCGGTTCGGATCGGGCACCGGTGGACTCGGACGCGGCCTACAACGAGATGCTCATGCGGTTGTCGGAGGGCTCGGTGCACAAGCACTTCGACCCCTTCACCGACATCGACTGGGATGCGCCGGACTTCGCGGTGGTCCCGAACGACCCGCGCTGGGTGCTGCAGAAGGAGACCGACCCGCTCGGCAGCCACGCCTGGTACCAGGCGCAGCCGCTGGACAAGCAGATCGAGATCGGGATGTGGCGTCAGGCCAACGTCGCCAAGGTCGGCCTGCAGTTCGAGAACATCCTGATCCGCGGCCTGATGCAGTACGTCTTCTCCACCCCGAACGGCTCACCCGAGGCGCGCTACTGCACGCACGAGGTGATCGAAGAGTGCAACCACACCATGATGTTCCAGGAGATGGTCAACCGCATCGGGATGGACACCCCGGGGATGAGCCGACCGCTGCGGTTCCTCGCCCAGTTCATTCCGCTGGCAGGCAACACGCTGCCGGTGATCTTCTTCATGGGGGTGCTCGCCGGCGAGGAGCCGATCGACCACCTGCAGAAGTCCGTGCTCCGTGAGGACGGCGTGATCCACCCGATCATGAAGGGCGTCATGGCGATCCACGTCGCCGAGGAGGCCCGGCACATCTCGTTTGCGCACGAGTTCCTGCGTCGCCGCATCCCGCTGATGTCGCGCCCCGGCCGGTTCGTGGCCTCGCTGGCGATGCCGTTGATCATGCGAATCCTGTGCGACGCCATCGTCGTTCCGCCCAAGCAGTTCTGGGAGGAGTTCGATATCCCGAAGCAGGTCAAGAAGGACCTGTTCTGGCGCAGGCCCGAGTCGCGGCAGTCGCTGCGTGACTACTTCGCGGACGTGCGGATGCTGGCCCAGGACAGTGGGCTGATGAACCCGGTGTCCAGGCTGGTGTGGAAGGCGCTGAAGATCGACGGCAAGGTCTCGCGCTACCGCAGCGAGCCGTCCCGCGGCACCGACTACCTCGCTGCCTGACCCCTCGCGCGCCAGCGCACCAGACCCAGCCCCCCCGACGATCGGATCCGCCCGACATGCCCCACGTGGTGACCCAGTCCTGCTGCAGCGACGCCTCCTGTGTGTACGCGTGCCCGGTCAACTGCATCCACCCGACGCCGGACGAGCCCGACTTCCTGACCGCGGAGATGCTGCACATCGACCCGGCTGCCTGCGTCGACTGCGGGGCGTGCGTGTCGGCCTGCCCGGTGGACGCGATCGTGCCGGAGTCGAAGCTGGCGCCGGCGCAGCGGGTGTTCCTGGAGATCAACGCTGACTTCTACCGGACCCAGCGGGATCGGCCGATCCTGGCGCCGGTCGTCCCCGCACCGACGGTCCGCCGCGGCCGCGCGCCGCTGCGGGTGGCCGTCGTCGGGTCGGGCCCGTCGGCGATGTACGCCGCCGACGAGCTGCTCACCCAGCCGGGCGTGCGGGTCGACGTGTTCGACCGCCTGCCGGTGCCGCACGGGCTGGTGCGCGCCGGCGTCGCGCCGGACCACCAGAAGACCAAGCAGGTCACCGCCCTGTACGACACGATCGCCGCCCAGCCGGGTTTCGAGTTCTACCTCAACGTCGAGATCGGCCGCGACCTCTCGCACGACGAGCTGCTCGCGAGCCACCACGCCGTGGTCTACGCGGTGGGGGCGTCGTCGGACCGCAAGCTCGGCGTCGAGGGGGAGTCGCTCGCCGGCAGCGCCTCGGCGACGGACTTCGTGGCCTGGTACAACGGCGACCCCGACCACGCGGGCGACACCTACGACTTCTCGCACCGGCGGGCGGTCATCGTCGGCAACGGCAACGTCGCGCTCGACGTGGCCCGGATCCTGACCATGGACCCGGAGCTGCTGGCGGGCACCGACATCGCGAGTCACGCGCTCGAGGCCCTGCGCGCCAGCAGGATCGAGGAGGTGGTGATCGTCGGTCGGCGCGGCATCGCCCAGTCCGCGTTCACGGTGCCGGAGTTCGCGGGGCTGCTCGAGACCCCCGGCATCGAGATCGCGGTCCGCGACGGCGACGAGGTGCTCGACGCGGCCACCGAACGCGCCCTTGCCGACGGCACCGTCTCGCACGCCGTGGAACACAAGCTGGGCCTGCTCGGCTCCTTGGCCGCGCGGTCCGGCGGGACCGGTCGGCGGATCACCCTGCGGTACCTGTCGAGCCCCACCCGGATCGTCGGCGACGACCGGGTGACGGGGATCGAGTTGGGACGCAACGCCTACGCCGAGGCAGGCGACGGCACGGTCCGGGTCGAGGCGACGGGCGAGACGGACGTGCTCGACGCCGGGCTGGTGCTCACCTCGATCGGCTACCGGGGCGTGCCGCTGGCCGGGGTGCCGTTCGACGACGCGGCGGCCGTCATCCCGAACCGCGAGGGCCGGGTGCTCGACGGGCCGGACGGTGCGCGGCTGCCCGGCGCCTACGTCACCGGGTGGATCAAGCGTGGGCCCAGCGGATTCATCGGCACCAACAAGTCCTGCGCGCAGGAGACGGTGAACGCCCTGGTGGACGACTACAACGACGGCCTGCTCGCCGACCCCGGCACCGGCACAGCGGAATTCGACGCGCTGGTGCGTCGGCGTCAGCCCGCCGTGGTGGACCGGACCGGCTGGCAGGCCATCGACCGCGCCGAGCGGGCTCGCGGCGCTGAGGCCGGCCGGGTCCGGGAGAAGATCACCGACACGGCGGAACTGGCGTCGATCGCCGCCGCGGCGCAGCGGGTCCCGGTGGCCCGCAGCGGCGGCCGCAGCCTGATGCGCGGTCGGCTGCGGCTGGTCCGGGACTAGGGGGCACGCTCACCCCGCGGATGTTCTGGTGGCCGCCGGAAGGGTTCGGCGTGCCGACCACGACTGGACGTGAGACCGGCGAGACACGCCACAAGGGTTGTGCTCACATCACTCTCGCCCCGTCGAGATCCACTGCGGTCCGTTGAAAGTCAGATTGCGGTCACCCGTCACCAGGTCCGCTGCGCGGTCGAGCCTCGACATCTGATCGGCGTTGAGAAAGACCCGGACCGCGCCCGCGTTCTCGTCGACCCGCGCCGGCCGACGCGTCCCGGGGATCGGCGCGACCGGCACACCGAGCCGCTCGCCCTGGGCCAGCAGCCAGGCCAGCGCCACCTGCGCGGGCGTGGCCGACACCTCGTCGGCGACCGCGCGCACCACGTCCACCACCGCCTGGTTCGCCTCGAAGTTCTCGTCGAATCGCGGCTGTCCCTTGCGCATCGAGCCGGACACACTCTCCCTGGTCAGGGTGCCGGTGAGGAACCCGCGACCGAGCGGCGAGTACGGCACGAAACCGGCCCCGACCTCGATCGCGGCGGGCACCACGTGACGCTCGATGTCGCGCGACCAGATGCTCCATTCGCTCTGCACCGCGGTGATCGGGTGCACCGCCGCGGCCGCGCGCAGCTCGTCGCCGGTCACCTCGGACAGTCCCAGGTGCCGCACCTTGCCAGCCTCGACGAGTTCGGCCATCGCGCCGACGGTCTCCTCGATCGGCCGGCCGAGGTCGCGGCGGTGCAGGTAGTACAGGTCGATGACGTCGGTGCCGAGTCGCCGCAGCGAGGCCTCGCACGCGGACCGCACGTAGTCGCGGTCGCCGCGGGTCGGCGTGTCCCCGGGCTGGTCACCGATTCTTCCGGTGATGCCGAACTTGGTCGCGAGCTGAACCTCATCGCGGCGAGTGCGCAGCACCTCGGCGATCAGTTCCTCGTTGGTGCCCGCCGGGCCGCGCGCGTCCGGGCGGGGTAGGCCGTACACGTCGGCGGTGTCGACGAAGGTGACGCCGATGTCGAGCGCGTGGTGCAGGGTTGCCAGTGCTTCGGTGGGATCGGTCGGCCCGTAGACGTGGCTCAGCGCCATGCCCCCGAATCCGATGCGGCTGACCGTCAGCCCGTGGCCGAGTTCGAGGGTCGGTACCTGACTCATCGGGAATCTCCTTGTCGTTCGAGAACTGTGAGGTCGGTGATCGGTGCGTTCTCGCAGTCCAGGCCGCGGTCGATCAGCCCTCGGTAGTGCTCGACCTTGTCGTCGATCGCGCCGAGGTCCTGGTGCAGCTGGTCGAGTTGGGCGAGTACTCGTTCGCGATGCGCGAGCAGCAGCGCCATTCGGCGTCCGTGGCTGGCCGCGCCCTCCTCGTAGTACTCGAGGAACCGCCGGATCTCCGCCACCGGCATACCGGTGCGGCGGAGCCGGACGATCAACTGGATCATCCGCAGTGACGCGTCGTCGTATCGACGGCGTCCGTCGCTCCCACGCTCGACCCGCGGGATCAGACCCTCACGCTCGTACCAGCGAAGCGTGTCGCGGGTGAGCCCGGTCGCCTCGGAGACCTCCGCGATGCCCAGTGCTGTCGTCATGGGTACCGACGCTAGGTGCTGGAGTGCACTCCAACGCAAGTGCCGGCTCGGACGACCGTGATTCCTTCCTCCGCCATTGCGACCAGCGCCCGGCGATGGGATTCGACCGTCGTGCCCGCGCAGGCATCCGCGACGACGGATACGTGGTACCCGAGTGCGCGGGCCGACCTCGCCGCGAGCGCAACTCCGTGCTCGGTGGCGACGCCGGTGAGCACGACATCGGTGATTCCGCGCAGGCGCAGGTTGGTGTTGAGATCGGGGTTGGTGAAGACGTCACGGTCGTACTTCGTCAGCACCAGATCGCCCTCGTCCGGCGCCAACGCCGGATGAAACGACGCGCCGTGGCCCGCCGGATCCGACCGCATCGGATCGGTCGGGTCGGTACTCACGTACCGGGTGCAGACCACCAGTGCTCCCTCGGTCCGAAACCGGGCACGGGCCAACGCCGCCCGGCCGACGACCTCGCGGTCGTGCGCCAGCGCGACGATCCAGTGCTGGAAGTCGATCTCGATCAGTGCTGTGGCGGTGGTCATCCGCGGCACGCTAGCGGCTGGAGCGTGCTCCAGCGCAAGCCGCGCGGGTCCGGCGCTGTGCCTGCGATCAGCAGGGGCTCGGCTCGCCGATCTTCACGGCGGACAGGACGGCCTCGGCCTCACCGACGGGTGAACCCGGCAGCGGGGTCTGGCCGACCACGACCCAGTTCGCGTCGAGGACCTGTCGGCGCCCGGCGCCCGTCGCGTCGACACTCCGCGAGAAGAAGACGCCCGCCGTCTGGATGCGATCCTGCGCCGCCTGCAGATTCATGCACACGACGTTCGGCATGGTTGCGGGCTCGGCTGCCGGTGCGGCCGCCGGGGGTGGTGCTGCCGCGAGCGGTGCAACCGAGATCGGTTCGGCCGCCGCACGGGTCACCGACGGGACGGCCGCGACCGGTGCCGAAGTGGTCGGATGCGCCGACGCTGTCGTCGGGCTCACCTCGGAGGTGACGGCGGTCGGCCGAGCTTCGGAAGAGCCCGACTCGTCGTTGTCGCCGCAACCTGCCACACCCGCGACGGTCAGAGCCAAAGCCGCCAAGGTCAGGACTGTCCGTTTCATGACCCGTTGTCTAACAGAGCGCGCCGCGTGTTTCAGGAAGGCCTCGCACAATGTCAGCCACCCGAATGACGGATACGTGGCCCGGGCCGAGCGCGCCATGAGGTTAGTGACACATCAGCAAAGATGTATCGTTGACCTGTGGCGGATTCTGGGTGGCTCGACGAGCGTGAGGCGCGGGTGTGGCAGGCGTATCGCGAGGTGGTGCGCGATCTGCAGTCGGCCTTCGACCGCCAACTGGCCGACGACGCTGGTCTGTCCGGCGCCGACTTCGCCCTCCTGGTACCTCTCTCGGAATCGCCTGAAGGCGTGCTCCGGACCCGTGATCTCGGACTGATGGTCGGCTGGGACCGCAGTCGCGTCTCGCATCAGGTCAGCCGGATGCAGCGGCGGGGACTCGTGGCCCGGGAAGACTGCGCGGACGACGCGCGCGGATCGATGGTGCGGCTGACACCGGAAGGACGCGGCGCCATCGAGGCGGCAGCACCCGAGCACGTGAACACCGTTCGCCGACTGTTCTTCGATCCGCTGTCCGATGAGGAAGTCGACCTCCTCGGGGGGATACTCGAGCGGCTGCGGGAACGGAACGGTGGCGACAAGGAGCTGTCGCACCTGCCGAGATAGCGCAACCCGCAGTGCCTATCCGCCCTCTCGCCGAATCGCCATGGCAGTGCGACGTCGGCTACTCGCGGCGCTCGCCGGGCGCGATGATGCTGCTGAGTACCCGCTTGCCGCTGGTGTGACGGGTCGCGACGTCCCGGTACGCCTGCCGCACCTCCGCGAGGGGGTACACCTGATCGATGGGAATGGAGAGTTGTCCGTCGGCCGCCAGGTCGGCGAGTGCGGCCCACAGGGCGGGTGAGGCCGCCTCTTCCTGCGCGTCGGAGTGCACCCCGTACTTCCGGATGGCCGCCCCGTCGGCGAGCGTGTTGATCCGGCGGCTACGACGATGAGGATGACGTCGGCGCCGCTGGTGTCGCCGCCGTCCACGGCCTGGCCAGGCCACCGCTGACACTTCCGCGCCCGACCGCGGTGATGTTCACGAGGGCAGGCCGCCGAGCTGCTGCATGAGTGAGAAGAGGTTGGCCACGCCCCAGTGCTCGACGATCTTGCCGTCGCGCACCCGCATGGCGTCGACCGTCTCGAACTGGATCTTCCGGCCCGTCGGTTCGACGCCGAGGAATGTTCCCAGGTGCGTGCCGTGGTAGGTCTTGAAGGTGGTGACGAGGTCGCGTTCGGCGGCCTGCCAGTGGATGTCGGCGTGAAAATCGGGGAACGCCGTGCGCAGGGCCTGGTAGAGGCCCCGGACCCCTTCCTTCGTCGGGGTCATGTTCGGTTGTGGCGTGTGGTCCCGAAAGTCGTCGTCGAACAGGTCGTCGAACACCTCGAAGTCGCCTCCGCTCTGAACCTCTTCGGTGTTTCGGCGGACGACAGCCTTCGCGGCATCGCTCACGTCGACTGGTTGCATGGGACTCTCCGATCCTTCGGCGGGCGTCCGGGCGCAGGCCCGAGGCGTGAAGTGGGGCCGAGTCTGCCCTTGCTCACATGTGCCCCCTCGTCGCAGGAGTGAGGCGCGCCGGTCCGGGTCGGCAATGGTGCTGGGTAGCAGCACCATCCGTTGCTCATTCGGTGAACGTCCGGGATCGGCGCGCACGGCCGGATCGGCTGTTGGTGGCCACCACCCTGGTTTTTGATGATGCATCAACAACGATATTTCCGGAATGTTGATGTGTCAACGAATGCTTCGGAATCTGGATGACCTGCGCATGATCACCGCCGCCAGGTTCGACCTCGCATTCGCCACGGGCGAGGTGTCCGACGCGAGATACTGGACAACGTCGAGTTTACGGCTCAACGGTGATCCCCTGGTGCGCGAGATCCTCGCGGAGTTGGCGAGGGGAGGTCGGCAGGCAGACCGCCGCCGGCGCACTACTGACCCGCTCAACAACCACCGCCCGGAGGTAGGCAATGGACATCGTCGTTCTCATCGGCCGAATTCTCTTCTCCGCGTTGTTCCTCTCGTCCGCTCTGGGCCACCTGACCCAGTCCAAGGTCATGGCGCAGTACGCCGCGGGCAAAGGCGTGCCGATGCCGCAGCTCTCCGTCCTGCTCTCAGGTGTGCTTCTCGTCGCGGGCGCGCTGAGCGTGCTCCTCGGCGTCTGGGCCGATCTCGGCTCCCTCCTGCTGCTGGCCTTCCTCGTGCCGACCGCGGTGCTCATGCACAACTTCTGGTCCGAATCCGACCCACAGGCCCGACAGATGGAGATGATCCAGTTCAACAAGGACATCGCGTTGGCCGGTGCGGCACTGATGCTGTTCGCCTTCTTCGCCCACACCGGTGATCTCGGGTTGACTGTCACGGGGCCGCTGTTCTCGATCTCGTGATCTGGCGAGAATGGACCGCGAATGGACCCAGTGGCGGCGTTCAGAGCTGGGTCGACGCCCGGCGCTCAGGAATCCGTCGTATTGCATCGCTACCGGTGAAGCGCAGTCCGAGAGGTGGAAGTCCGGTCCGGCTCCATGACTTTCGTCCTGTGAAGCATGTCGCGCTAGATGCTGACAGAACCTCCATCGCGGTCTCCCTGATCATCCCTGGCGCACGTAAGATCATGTGCTGGGGGAGGGCATCCCGAGGAGGCGCCCGCGACAACACCGATCCCGAGGCCACCTGCGTTCCGCCGCCAAGATCCGGCGCCGCCACAACTCAGGCATCACCGAGCTCGAGGTGTTCTCGGACCGTGGCCGCGTGATGCCCGCAGACCACGGTTGGCCCGAGATCGCCGACACCGCACTGCCGTTCCTGGTCGAGAACGGGCTGGCCGCAGGCGCGGGCCTCGGTTCGTCCTGACCCTGCGCGCACAGCGAAGGAGTACGCCCATGAGCATCTTTCGATTCGCCCGAGCCGCACTCGTCACCATCGGCCTCATCACTGTCCTCGCCGCGGCACTGATCAGCCCGGCCGTCGCACGGCCGCTGCCGACGATCGTGCTGGTGCACGGTGCATTCGCCGACACCACCAGCTGGGACGGCGTGGCCGACGATCTGCGCGGCCGCGGCTACACCGTTGTCGTACCGGAGAACCCGCTGCGCGGACCCGCCTACGACGCGGCCGCAATCGAGAAGACCCTCGCCGGGATCGCCGGGCCGGTCGTGCTGGTCGGCCACTCGTACGGCGGCGCGGTCATCACCAACACTCACAACCCGAACGTGACGGCGCTCGTCTACGTCGCGGCCTTCGCCCCGGCGCAGGGCGAACCCGTCCAGCTGGCGCTGGACCCGATCCGGTTCCCGGGCAGTCAACTCCTGCCACCCGTCTTGCAGGTGAAGGTGGTCGACGACGCACATGCGATCGGCGGCAAGAACCTCGACGGCTACATCGCCGACGCGTCGTTCCACCAGGTGTTCGCACCCGACGTCAGCGCCGCGACCGCCGCGACCATGCTGGCCCACCAACGCTCGATCGCGCTGTGGGCCAACATCGAGCCGTCCGGGCCGACCTCCTGGTCGAACACCCCGAGCTGGGCCCTGATCCCCACCGGCGACAGCATCATCCCGCCGGCCTCGCAGCGCTACATGGCGGGCCGTATCGGGGCGCGCACCAGCGAGATCGCGGCCTCGCACGCCGTGCTCGTGTCCCAGCCCGTCGCCGTCGCCGACATCATCGTCGTGGCCGCGACGGGCAGCTGACCCGGGGAGGTTGCAGGGAAGCTCGCTGACCTCGAAGCAACACTCGAACGGAAGGAACGAGCATGAAGATCGTCGTCATCGGAGGCACCGGGCTGATCGGCTCGAAGCTCGTCGCTGGTCTGAGCGAGCGCGGCCACCAGGCGGTTCCGGCAGCACCCAGTACGGGCGTGAACACGCTCACCGGTGAGGGAGTGAAGGAGGTGCTGCAGGATGCGAAAGTCGTGGTCGACGTCTCCAACTCGCCGTCGTTCGCCGACGACGACGTCATGACGTTCTTCCGGACCTCCACCAGGAACCTGCTCGACGCCGCCGGTGCGGCAGGCGTCGGCCACTACGTCGCCCTGTCGGTGGTGGGCACCGAGCGGTTGCCGGAGTCCGGGTACTTCCGGGCGAAGGTGGTGCAGGAGGACCTGATCAAGGGTTCGGGCCTGCCGTACTCGCTCGTCGACGCCACGCAGTTCTTCGAATTCGCCGGTGGCATAGCAGACTCCGCGACGGTCGACGGCAAGGTGCGGCTGTCGGGCGCGGCCGTGCAGCCGATGGCCGCCGACGACGTGGCCGCGGCCGTCGGCAAGGCCGCGGCGGCCGCCCCGCTGAACGGCACCGTCGAGATCGCAGGTCCGGAGGTGTTTCGCCTCGACCAGTGGATCGGCACGGTGCTGGCCGCACGAGAAGATCCGCGCGAGGTGGTCACCGATCCGCAGGCCCCGTACTTCGGGGCGAAGCCGGACCGTGAGCTGCTGCCCGGTCCGGGCGCGAGCCTCGCGCAGACGCGGTTGTCGGAGTGGTTGACCCGGCACTGACGCGTCGAAGACCGCGAACCGCCTGCCGGCCCCGCCGCCGGTGTGGCCGCGGGGCCGGCTCCCTCGATCTCAGGGGTTTTCGCCCGTGTCGGGCGCGGCCATCGGGATGCGAACCACGAACTCGGTGTTTCCGGGCCGCGACTCCACGCGGATGTCGCCCCGGTGCTTGTCGACGATCCGCCACGAGATGTCGAGTCCGAGCCCGGTGCCTTCCCCGACCGGCTTCGTGGTGAAGAACGGCTCGAAGATGCGGTCGCGGACCTCGTCGGGGATGCCCGGTCCGGTGTCCCCGACGGCCACGGCCAGGCAGTCGCCGTCGCGGTAGGTGCGGACGGTGAGCGTGCCGCGGCCGTCCATGGCGTCCACCGCGTTGTCGACGAGGTAGGTGGGCCGTGTGGGGCTCCTCGCGGTCTCGAGGGCGTCGGTCGCAGGTTCCAGCTCCAGGGCGTGTCCGCCGGATACGGTCCGGTCCTACTCCCGGTTCAGGGTCGCCTCCTCGAGGTCGAGTTCGCGCAGCACCTGCCGCAGCACCTCGTCGTCTATTCGTCCGCTGTCCCGCTCGGCGATGAAGACGCCTCGCTCGGTGTCGAGCATCTGCAGGCGCAGCGCGCGGAACGCGGCGGAGGGGCTCTCGCCCAACTCGGCCTCGCTGCGCCCGAGCCGCTCCCATGCCGCGTGGGCGCGGTGCTCGCTCCAGGTGCGCAGGATCTCCGCGGCCCGCTCACGGACGGCGGCGGGGTCCCCGTCGGCGTTCGCGACCAGGCTGTCGAGCACGTCCGTCGCGGCCCGCGCGGCCTTGTCCTGCGCGGCGGCCAGCGCCACCGCGTCGGTGCGGCGTTCCTCCTCGTTGTCGACGCCCAGTCGGGTGATCAGCCACGGCAGGGTCAACCCGTGCAGGAGCAGCGTGCCGACCACGACGGTGAAAGTGATGAAAAGGATCATTTCGCGCTCGGGGAACGGCGCGCCCGAGTTGACGGTGAGCGGAATCGCGAAGGCCGCGGCGAGCGAGACCACACCGCGCATGCCGGACCACGCGACCACGAACACCGCCCGAAGACTCGGCGCCGGCTCCCGCTCTCGGATCCGCGCGGACAGCAGACGAGGGAGGTATGCCGCGGGGTAGACCCACAGCAACCGGACCGCGATCACGGCGACGAGCACGGCAAGGGAGGCGCCGACCACTGCGGCCACGCTGCGGCCGTGGAGGCCCTGGACGACGCTCGGCAGCTGCAGTCCGATCAGCAGGAAGACGAACGACTCGAGGACGACGTCGACGGCCTTCCACACCGCGGTGTCCTGCAGGCGGGTCGCGTAGCCGGCGCGAGTCGACCGCTGCCCGAGGTACAGGCCGGCGACCACTACCGCGATCACCCCGGAACTGTGCACCTCCTCGGCCGCCAGGTACGCGACGAAGGGGACCAGGAGCCCGATCCCGCTCTCCATCACCGGATCCGCGAGCCGCGAACGTATCGCGGCCACGACGATCCCCACCCCGATGCCGATCAGTACGCCGCCGATCGCGGCACCGAGAAACGTGCGCACCCCCTCGACCAGCGTCACGCCGGTGCCGACCGCTGCGGCGAGTGCCACCCGGTACGCGGTGAGCGCAGTGGCGTCGTTGAGCAGGCTCTCGCCGCCGAGCAGCGTCATGATCCGTCGGGGCAGGCCGAGGCGCCGTCCGATCGCGCTGGCGGACACCGCGTCCGGGGGAGCCACCACCGCGCCGAGCACCAGCGCGGCGGCCAGGGGGAACTGGGGAATGGTGAGGTAGGCGACCACCCCGACAACGGCGGTGGTCGCCAGTGGCAGCCCCACCGCGAGCAGACCGATGGCGCGCGCATTGCGGCGCATCGCAAGCGAGGAACTGTCGAGTGCGGCCGAGTAGAGCAGCGGCGGCAGCACCGCGAACAACACGAGATCGGGGTCGAGTGTGGTGTCGGGGAGCCCGGGGATCTGTGACCCGGCCAGTCCGACCAGGACCAGCAGCAGCGGCGCCGACCAGTTCAGGCGCCGCGCGAGTGCGGCGGTGAGCAGCGCCGCCACCGCGACGGCGAGCAGGGCCACGTTCACGGCGGTCTCCGTCCATCGGGTCGGATGTCTAGATATCGCACCTAGCAGCATGCAGGATGGGAGGTGATGAAGAGAGTTCTGCGACGTGCGGCGGACCGGATCCGAGTCGAATCCACGGGTCCGGCCACCGTGGCGCCTTGCGACGAGCTCGCGGCGGCAACGGGACCGGATCCCGAGGCGCGCACGCCCGGCGTCTGCGAGGAATGCACCGAACTCGACGAACAGAACTGGGCGCACCTGCGGATCTGCCTCACCTGCGGGCACGTCGGATGCTGCGACTCCAGTCCCCACCGGCACGCGACCGCGCACTTCGAGCAGACGGGACACCCCGTCATGCGTTCGCACGAGCCGGGCGAGTCGTGGCGTTGGTGCTACCGGCACGCCGAGATGGGCTGACCCCGGACACCTACAGGATTCGATGTCCGACCCAGCCCCCAGGGCGCTCGGGCCCACACGCATGTCGAGGGGCGGGACTGACGAACAGGGCCATCGCGCCGCGACCGGTGATCTCCCTCGGTGCCGCCGATCTCGGGATCGGATGTCACATTCGAGGTTCGGCCGGTGTCTTCATGCCGAGAGCACGAAATCGGAGGAGGAGTAATGACCGGCAATACCAGAATCCCCAAGGCGGAGTTGACCGGAATCTACGGCGCCGTGGTCAAGCGGATGTCCCGCAAGATGCTCGGCGAGGTGGCCGAGCCGGTCGAGGTGACGTGGCACAACCGGAAGGTGCTGAACTTCAGCTTCACTGTCGGCCGGAAGGTGCAGAAGTGGGACCGGTGTGACGAGAGCCTGAAGTCGTTTGCCCACATGGCGGTGGCCAGCCTGGTCGGCTGCAGTTTCTGTCTGGACTTCGGCTACTTCCAGGCGCGCAACGAGGGGCTCGACCTGACCAAGGCGCGTGAGGTGCCGCGTTGGCGCGAGTCGGACGTGTTCACGCCGTTGGAGCGCGACGTCATGGAGTACGCCGAGGCGATGACCGCGACCCCGCCGACGGTGACCGACGCGATGTCCGCGCGGCTGCTCGACCAGCTCGGTGCGCCCGCGCTGGTGGAGCTGACCGCGTTCGTCGCGGTGGCGAACCTCATGACCCGAACCAACACTGCGTTCGGTATCGAGTCGCAGGGCTTCTCGGCGGCGTGTGGGCTGAAGCCTCTCGCCGTACGCTCGGCAACATGACCGACGACCCGTTCGTCACCCACCGAAGCCTGCTGTTCACCGTCGCCTACGAGATGCTCGGCTCCGCCGCCGATGCCGAGGACGTCGTGCAGGAGACGTGGCTGCGGTGGGCCGAGGTCGACCGCGGCGAGGTTCGTGACCCGCGCGCCTACCTGGTCCGCATCGTCACCCGGCAGGCGCTGAACCGGCTCCGGTCGGTCGCCCGGCGCCGCGAGGAGTACGTCGGGGAGTGGCTGCCGGAGCCGCTGCTGACCAGTCCCGACGCGGCCGAGGACGTCGAGCTCGCCGAGAATGTCTCGATCGCGATGCTCACCGTGCTCGAGACACTCGGTCCGGTCGAGCGGGCGGTGTTCGTGTTGCACGAGGTGTTCGAGACGCCGTACCAGGAGATCGCCGAGGTGGTGGGCAAGACGCCGGGCGCGGTCCGGCAGATCGCACACCGCGCCCGCGAACACGTCGGCGCGCGTCGGCCGCGGATGCAGGTCGACCGCGATCAGCAGCAGGCGGCGGTGGAGAAGTTCCTGGCTGCCGTCTCGACCGGCGACGTGCAGGCACTGGTGGAGGTGCTCGCCCCGGACGTGGTGGTGATCGCCGACGGCGGCGGCTTCGCCACGGCAGCCCGGAAGCCGATCGTCGGGGCCGAGAAGGTCGCCGCCTTCCTGGCCCGCGCAGCGAAGGTCACCGACCTCGTGGCGACCACCGCCTGGCTCAACGGGATGCCGGCCGTCCGGATCGACGCCCAGGGCTCGGCGACCGCGGTGAGCCTGGTCGTCGAGGACGGCCGGATCACCCGGATCTTCGCTATCCGCAACCCGCACAAGCTCGGCCGGCTGGAGGAGGTAGCGGAACTGCGGCGATGAGGCTGGAGGACCTGTCGGCGGCCGGCGCCCGTCGCGTCGACGCTCCGGGAGAAGAAGACCCCTGCAGTCTGGATGCGATCCTGTGCTGCCTGCAGATTCATGCACGCCGCGTAATTTCGGGCAGGCCTCGCACAATGTCAGCCACCCGAATGACGGGCACGTCGCACCCGATGTCACTCGCGTCCGCTCTGATCCCCCCCTACTGACAACGAAACCTTGTCAATCCCTCCCAAACAAGTGTTTCTGTTCCGGTCCACCCGACCATAGGGTTCACTCACTGGAATGTTCCGGAACGTCCGGAGCTGACATTCCCCGTGCCGGTCCCACCGGACCAAGCACCAGGCGACCCGCGCTGACGCGTACAAACCCACACCGGGCGGCCTCGACTCCCTGCAACTGACAACCAGTACACAGTGAAGTGCCTGTCCCCGCCCACAGTGGCCGGGGACAGGCCCCTTCCAGCACTCGAATCTCCGGAGTCGGCCGCTTCCGACGCTCAGTCTCGAGTGGTAGTCGTACCGACCCATCCGACAATGGAGCCCTTGTGACTCGGAATTCTCTTACCCGCCGGAGGTTTCTCACCGCCGGCGCCGGTGCGGCCGCTGCCGTCACCGCCGCCTCGATGCTGCCGCCGTCGCTGCAGCGGGCGATGGCCTCGCCGGTCCCGCCCGGGGGCATCGACTCGATCGAGCACGTTGTCCTGCTGATGCAGGAGAACCGGTCGTTCGACCACTACTACGGGATGCTGCGCGGGGTAAGGGGTTTCGCCGACCCCAACTCGCTGACCCTGCGGGGCGGGGCGTCGGTGTTCGAGCAGCCCGGCCCGAACGGACCGGTGCTCCCGTTCCCGATCCGGGACTCCGCCGCCGCGCAGCGGATGGACAGCCAGAACGTCACCGGCCTCGACCACAGCTGGGAGGGCGGGCACCAGGCCCTCGCCGGCGGCTGGCACGACGGCTGGATCGCGGCGAAGACGGCCACGACGATGGCCTACTACGACCGCCAGGACATCCCGTTCCACTACGAGCTCGCGGACGCGTTCACCATCTGCGACGCCTACCACTGCTCGGTGCCGACATCGACCAGCCCCAACCGCAACTACTGGGTGTCCGGGTACACCGGTTTCGAACCCGTCGGCCCGAATCCGTTCGGTTCGACCGAGGAGCTGGGTTTGAGCGGGTCGGAGGGTGCGCCGGGCCCCGAGGGGCGCGCGGTCACCAACGCCGCCTACAACCCATGGCACGCCGGCTACGGGTGGACCACCGTGCCGGAGCGGCTGCAGGCCGCCGGCGTCACCTGGAAGACGTACCAGGAGTGGGACAACTTCGGGGACAACAACCTCGAGTACTTCACCACCTTCAAGAAGGTGGGGGCGCACCTGCTCGGGAACCCCGGCCTGGTCCCGTACGAGCTGCAGACCCTGGCCGGGCTCTACCTCGCGCTGCCTGCGCTGCCGCCCGCGGCCCAGGACGCGGCGCTCGGGGCACTGACGGTCGCGGTGAACGGGCTTTCCCCCGCCGACCGGCAGCTCTACGACCGTGGGCTGTACCGGTCGCGTCCGGGCACGCTCGCCGCCGAGTTCCGCAAGGACGTCGAGTCGGGCAACCTGCCGCAGGTCAGCTACCTGGTTCCGTCCGAGGTCGACTCGGAGCATCCGTCCGGGTCGTCGCCGGCGGCGAGCGCGACGCTGCTCTACCAGGTTCTCGACGCCATCGCCTCCGACCCGGCCCTCTGGGCGAAGACCGCCGTGATCGTCAACTTCGACGAGAACGACGGCTACTTCGACCACGTGCCGCCGCCGCGCCCGCCGCTCTCGGTCGGCGCGGAGTGGGTGGCCGGTCAGCCCCTCGGCCTCGGCCCCCGGGTGCCGATGACGATCGTCTCGCCCTGGACCGTCGGCGGGTTCGTGTGCTCGCAGGTGTTCGACCACACGTCGGTCAACCAGTTCCTGGAGAAGCGGTTCGGGATCACCCAACCGGAGATCGACCCGTGGCGGCGCACGGTCAGCGGGGACCTGACCTCGGCCTTCGACTTCGCGAACCCGCGCGCGCGGCCGAACGTCGCCCAACCGCGGCCCACCCCGCCGCTGGAGCCGCGGTGGACGCCGACGCCGCCGATCGAGCAGCGAATGCCGCTGCAGGAGAACGGCACCCGGCCTGCCCGGGCGCTGCCGTACCAGCCCGACGCCCACGCGACCGTGGATCCCGGCGCCCGTTCGCTGACGGTCCACCTGGTGAACTCCGGCGCGGCCTCGGCGCACCTGGCCCTGTACCCCTACGCGGGCGAGTTCGACGCGCCGCGCCACTACGACGTCCTCGGCACGACCGACGACACCATGGCGGTCCCCGGCCCGGGCTACAACCTGACCCTGACGGGCCCCAACGGCTTCCGGCGCGAGTTCGCCGGGTCGATCGACGGCGCGGCGGCCGCACTCGCGGTGTCCACCAGGGTCGACGCGTCGGCCGGGGCGCTCGACCTGACCGTGGCGAACCCGGGGGACCGGGAGCTGACCGTCGTGCTCGGCGGCCAGCGCCGCTCCGTCGCGGCCGGCGGCAGTCAGTCGTGGACGGTGCCGTCGACGGACGGCTGGTACCAGGCCACGGTGACCGTCGAGGAGGACCCGGCGTTCCGGCGGCGCCTCGTCGGACACGTCGAGAACGGCCGGGGCAGTGTCAGTCAACCGGTGTGAGGCGACGACCGGGCACCTCGCCCGGATCCGCGCCCGCGCAGGACAAGTCAGTCAACCCAATCGACCAGTAGGAGCTTCTGTGCGTCGCGTCCCACTCTTGGCACTGATCATGGCCGGCTCGTTGGCTGTCGGGGGCGGCGTCGCCGTCGCCCAGAGCAGCCTGCCCACCGCGGGGAGCGGGGGCGGCAGCTCCGCGGCGTCGGCGGCGCCGTACCTCACGGACGACGCGGGCCGCTCCCTGGTCCTGCGCGGGTTCAACACCGCGTCGAGCGCGAAGAGCGCGCCGGACGGGATGCCGGACTTCACCGAGGAGGACCTCACCCGCGAACACGCCGACATGGGTACGAACTTCGTGCGTTTCCTGATCTCGTGGCGCTCGGTGGAGCCGGCGCCGGGGCAGTACGACCAGGCGTACCTGGACCGCGTCGAGGACCGGGTCAGCTGGTACGCCGAGCGCGGCTACAAGGTGATGCTCGACATGCACCAGGACGTGTACTCCGGCGCGATCACCCCGGAGGGCAACAACGGCAACGGCGCCGGCGCCATCGGCAACGGCGCGCCGGCCTGGGCGACCTACATGGACGGCCTGCCGGTCGCGCCACAGCCCCGGTGGGAGCTGTACTACATCCAGCCCGGCGTGATGCGCGCGTTCGACAACTTCTGGAACACCACCGGCAAGCACCCCGAGCTCGTCGAGCACTACGCCAAGGCGTGGCGGGCTGTCGCCGACCGCTTCGCCGACAACGACGCCGTCGTGGCCTACGACCTGATGAACGAGCCGTTCGGCGGCTCCCTGCAGGGGCCGGCGTTCGAGGCCGGGCCGCTCGCCGCGATGTACCAGCGCACCACCGACGCCATCCGCGAGGTGGACCAGGACAGCTGGGTGTGCGTGGCCCCGCAGGCGATCGGCGTGAACCAGGGCGTCCCCAGCGGGCTCACCAAGATCAACGACCCGCGCGCAGGCGACCAGCGAATCGCCTACTGCCCGCACCTCTACCCGCTGCCGCTGGACCTCGGTGACGGCTACTCGGGCCTCTCGCGCACCCTCACCGACGCGACGATCACCACCTGGCGCGCCAGCATCGAGCACGTCGCGGGCACGGTGCTCGGCGGCGTCCCGATCATCATCGGCGAGTTCGGGCTCGACACCACGCTGCCCGGTGCCCGTGACTATCTCGACCGCGTCTACGACAACGCGCGGGAGATGGGCGCCGGCGTCTCCTACTGGTCCAGCGATCCCGGACCCTGGGGCCCGTACCTGCCCGACGGCACCCGGACCCTGCTCGTCGACACCCTGAACAAGCCGTACCCCCGCGCCGTGGCGGGTACGCCCACCGAGTGGTCGTCGGCGGTCGACCGCCTGCAGCTGACGATGCGTCCCGACCCCGCGGTCACCGCGCCCACCGAGATCTATCTGCCGCAGAGCGGATTCCCCGCGGGCGTCAAGGTCGAGGGCGCCGACGTCGTGGACTGGAACCGGCAGAGCCGGCTGCTCACCGTGCGGACCCCGGCGGGCGCGGACACCGCGACCGTCACGGTGACGCCGGCGGCCTGACCGACGACTGTTCGACGGGCAGAGCTCCCGTGACGCCGTGGCCACTCCTCGACAGGGGTGGCCACGGCGCGTAGACGGTCGGGGACCTCCGGCATCCCCGCGCGGTGGTGGATCGTTCCGCTGCTACCGGTCGGTTCGGTAGACGCCGCGGACGCTGCCGTCGAAGCCGACGATCAGGAAGCCCTGTGCCCCCGTGTCCTCGTTCCGCAGGTAGATGCTGACGGCCGGTCCGTCGTCCCCGCGTTCCGCGATCAGGTAGGTGTCGGTCGGGTCGCCCACGCCGAGCGTGCGATCGGCGCCGTAGAGCAGCCCGATCAGCCGAGAGACGTTCGGGCGCAGCTCCGCGAGGTCGACGGGTACGCCCTCGGTGCGGGGGGACGGCGTTCCGTCGTCTGAGATGCGGGCCCGCCCGTCCTCCACCTCGTACCGGTACGACTGCTCGCTGCCGGGTCGGCCGGGGACCGGGCGCGAGAACGTCGCGTACGCGGGGTGGACGGTCAGCCGGTCGACCTGCGAGTCGCCCAGGTGGTGGGCGATCTCGTCGATCATCCGCCCGAAGCCTGCCGCGGTGGTCAGTTCCGCCTGCGGCCCGGCCGCGCCGGCTACCGGGCGGTCGTTGGCCCGGCTCGACGTGACCGCCACGACGCCGCATGCGAGGACGACGGCGGCCGCGAGCGCGACGGCCCAGCGGGTGCTCCGCGGCGGTGGCGGCGTGCTTGCGCTCTCCCGCAGATCGTTGGGCACCTGCAGGTCACGCACGAGTCCATCGAGGTCGGCCAGCGTGCGCGCCGTGCCGGCTGCCTCGACCCGGATCCGATGCTCGGCGTCGGTCAGCTGGCCGTCGGCGAAGGCGGAGTCGAGGGCGTCGCGCACCGCGGCGCGGTCGACGTCGCGGGCGCGCACTCGCGTCGTCGCGGCCATGCGGCGGAGGCGGTTCGGCATGATCGTCACCCCTCGGCGTGGGAGATGTCGACGACCGAGCCGTCCAGACGCGTGTTGACGGACCCCGATCGGTCCGCGTCGTCCTCGAACTGGACGGTGACCAGGCCTTCGGTTCCCGAATCCGGGCGTACGAAGACGTGTTCCACCCGGCCCGTCGGCATCCCGACCTGGTTCGCCCCGGTGGCGATCACGTCGGCGAGCCGGTCGACGTCGAGGGCCCCGAGGTCGACGGTGGCGGTGTCGAGGGTCCGCGACTCCGGATCCCCCGAGGTGGCGAATCCGCCGCGGAAGCTCCAATCCTGTTTCCGGTGCGGCTGGTCCGTCAGCATCCGGGTCACGAACACGTAGTTGGAGTAGAAGGTCACCTGGTCGACCCGCAGGTCCCCGCCGAACTTCGCCCCGAGCTGACCGACGAAGTCGCGGACCCCGTCGGGGGTGAGGGGATCGATCGGCTCGACCGCGATCGGTTGTGGCTCGCCGGCCGGGATCTGCGCGGGGGCGGGAGCCTGCCGGGCCGCGGCGATGTCGGATGCCCCGTCGCTTCCGACGGTGGTGACGACCAGGGTTCCACCGACCGCCAGGACCGCGGCGGCGACGGCGGCCACGACGCGTCCGGGGACTTGCCGCCGCGGCGCCGGCGCGGGCGCCGTCGGACGGGTGACCTCGACTAGATGCTCGGGGATCTGCAGGTCCGAGACCAGCGCATCGAGTTCGCCGAGCGTCTTGGCCTTCATCGCCGCGGCGTTGCGTGCCTGGTACTCGGCCGGGTCGAGTTGTCCCTCACCGTATCCGGCGTCGAGCAGCCCGCAGGTCTGGGCGCGATCGATGTCGCGCGCGCGAGTTCTGGAGGAATCCTGCTCAGGCACGCACGTGATCCTAGGAAACCGTTCGGAATCGTGTCCTTCCGGCTCCGGGCCGACCCGGTCCGAGCTCGACGTAGACGAGGACAGCAAGCCGAGCACCGCTGTTGGCCGCCTTCTCTGGTGGCGGGTGGCGGCAAGGAACGTGTCGCCCCGCGACGGCGCCGGGTTGTACGCGTCCGACGGTGCCCACTACGCCGACGCGGGACGACTGCTTTGCCGTGACTTCGCAGCACGGTGCGTGACGTCTCGCTGACCTGTCGAGCGGACCGTCGGGTACGTTCCGACCATGGCGCCGACGTGGGAACAGGTCCGAGGCTCGAACTACGGCACGATGGGACGGACCACTCGCGGAATTGTCCACCGACCGGACGGATCTTGGGCACTCGTGTGGCACGCACCTGAGGAAACTTGGCGCTACGAGAACGAGTCCGGTGAGCCCACTTTCATCGAGAACACCACCGGCACATGGTCACGCGACGAGGGCGGCACGATGGTGCACTCCGTCAAGTCCCCGAACACCATCTACGCAACCATTGGAACTGGCTCGCCGTCCCTTCTTCTACGCGCCTACGACGTGTTTCCTGCCAGGACAACTCACGGGTTCGACGACCAACGATTCGTCGGACCGAGTGCACCCAGAGCCGTCCGCGTTCGTGGCCGCGACGGCTGGGAGGTGAGCGCCGTCGACCAGCATGCGAACGAAACCGTCACCTACGTGTTCGACGCGGAACTCGGCATCGCAGTGCGCTGGCAGCAGGGTGAGGATTGGATGGAGCTTGAACACCCCAGCCTTGACTACGCCTTCGAGCCCACGTTGTTCACATGGACAGGTCCGTCACGCTCGGCTGAGGACGACTTCGCGAAGTTCCACCGCGAGCACGAGGAGCGGCAGCGCGTTCTGGCCGGGATTCCTCAGGCGCTTCCGACGTGGCTGCCGATGACGACAGACGTACAGTCTCAATCCGGCGATGCCCGCACCAGCGAACTGAGTGTGTCGATCAGTGGGTATACGCCACAGTTCACGCTGCGTCGATGGGTGACAGCGATCGGCGAACCGAAAGCCGAGTGGCCCAACGATTCGACACCGGAACGCTACCGCCAGTCCATCGGTGACTGGACATACGAGATCCGCAGTTACCAGGAGATCAACCGGGACGACTGTGCTCGGATCGTGGACTCGATCGTTCCAGTCGACCCACCTGAGCGAGATCCCGCAGCGATCACAGCCGAACTGGCCGCCGAGGAGCACGATCGCCGCGAAGCGGAGGTGCTCGACGCCCTCGGCGCAGGACGACTCCTCACCGACCACCTCGAGGGCGAGTCACTGCTCATCCGTACCGATTTCACCGACGACGCCGCCTGGCGGGACATTGCCGTCGCAGCCATGGCTCCGGTACCGCAGGGAGATGACACCGTATTCGAGGCCTACCTCACCTGCATCGACAACCCGGAGTACGACGGGTTGACCGTCGACGGGCTTCTCGAGGCAATCGGCGAACCGCCGCCCGACTACGTGTTTCTCGTCGACGCCGAGACGGTGACAAACCCCGAGAAGCCCATCGTCACCGTGTACACCGGGCCCGACGAACCGGAACGGCCTCGTGGAAGAACCTTCCGCGTCATTCCCTCGGAGATGTGTGGCGTGGAGAACAACCTGTCGATCGCGAACATGGACTTCGAGTCCTTCGCGGACAGCGCCGACGAGGACGGGGTGTTTCGTGGTTTCCCGGAACCCGTCCGTCCCATCGAGGAGGTGACCACACGCGAGATCGCGCACTGGATCGCAAATGATCTGGATACCGACGCCCTCCGGGAGTTCCACGCCCAGATCGCCGGGCGGAAGTATCGCTATCCGGTGTCCCTGTTCGAGGTCGAACTGGCGGAGGTTCATGCGCAAACCCGCGATGCCGAACACGGATCACGCGCCGAACTCCTCGGCTACGACGAGTTCCTGGGCGCAACCTCGAGTGGGGGACCAGCGCTGCGCGGTACCGTGCCGACACACAACGGCTACTGGACGTTCGTCATCGACCGTGGATCCCATCGACCGATCGCGGCGTACCGCATCACGTTCGCACCCTACGTCCCCCCAGCGCCACAGGACGGAGTGCCGCAACCGATGAAACTCGAAGTGCCGTTCGTATGCACTGAACCGGTAGATTTCTCGATGCTGACCGATGACGACGACCTGATCGACCGAGACGTCGTGCAGCGAGCCATTCTGGCGGAGGCTGCACGGCTGCACCCCGACGGCGACATCAGGGGCGGCGAACCGGTCCTCCGGCAGATCCCCCGCCTCGTGGGCTTCAGCATCGGCTGCCACCTTCAAATCGACGGCCGGCCGGTGTTCTATGTGGCCATCGTGACCGACGTCGACGACACGTTCATCGTCCAGGAGGTGCCACCCGAGGGGCTGCGGGTAGTCGGTCCTGGCGAAGACTGAACGATGACCACGGCCCAGACGCCGCCGACGAGCGCCGCTTTGCGGCGGTTCAGGCCGTAGCCGGTCACGAACGTCCACATCGTCCTGACAGACAATCGTCGAAGAGGACGCTGTACCGCGAGGGTCTCGGTTCACCCCGTCCACCTTCCGAGAACTCACAGGTCTGCTGGCGTCCAGCCCGGCATGCGCAGCCCTGGTGAAGGTCGAGTGGCTCAAGGGCGTCGTTCCGTTCTCCCACGTCGCACACGTGACCGTCGACAGGTCGGGCCCGACGCGCATCGACATGCCGATCGGTGCCGGCGCGAGCCTGCTGACCGTCCAGGGGTTCGGAGTGCGGGCGCTGCGGCCGGACGCTCAGATGGCGCGTGTGTTGGTACGGCCCGAACCGGACATTTCGGCGTAGGTTTTCCGTCGTGGCCGTGCTGTCCACGAGCGTCATCTCCGGCACGCGCTGTGCAGGATGGCGCGTTGGCTTGGCTGCCGTCTCATCGCGCAATTGATTCACATGCAGGAGACCTCGCTGCGCGGCGTTGTTCAACCGCAGCAGTAACGCCTCATCGGCACGACCGATAGGTGTGGTAATCACTACGGGAAGGATCTCAATGAGAAACACAGTTCTCGTGGCCGCACGTGTCACGGCCGTGGCCGCAACCGGGTTCGCCTTCGCAACGTTGATCGGCTCCGGCACCGCCCAGGCCGACCCGGCGGAGTGCGGCGTTCAATGGAATGCATTCAATGCGACGGCTACGTGCCATGACACCGATGCACCCGCGGGTAGGGAGTACGCGCTGATCGTCGACTGTTGGGGCCTTCACGGCATCCCCAACGCCTTTCCGCTCTATGCGATCGGTCCTTACAGTCAGTCCAGTCCCTCCATCGCGCCGACAGGTCAGGCGATGGGGAATTGCGGCACCAATTGGGGCGCCCCTTCGATGAACGTCGGAGTCATCACCAATGCTCGCGTGGAGATCTATCGCTGATTGGGCGCCTGAGACGCGACCGCGACTGACTGTTGGCCAGGTCGAAATTTGTCGGATGAGCTGGTGGTGCCCGCCCGACCGGGCCCAGGCCAGGAGTGCGGTCATGCGAGTGGTTGTGCCGCAGGACCTTCACGAACCCGCCGACCAGCGGGCGAGATGTGGACGTGCTCAGTGGGTGCGATCGCGCACCACGTCGACGGCCGCCGAGATGGGCATGGTCAGTGCGGGGCCGTGGCCGGGGACGATTGTGTCGGCGTCGAGCGCGGCGAGGTGGTCGAGTGCCCCGAGCGTGTCTTCCTCGCCGTGGTCGAACACCGGCGGGAGTAGTTGCGGTCCCTGGATCTTCGACAGCGGATGCGCGGTGACGAGGGCATCGCCGGTGACGACGACGCCGTGCTGCGGCAGATGGAACGCGGTGTGTCCGGAGGTGTGACCGTGGGTGGCTACCGGCACGGGGCCGCCCGGCAGATCCAACGGATGGCCCGGCGTGAATGCCTGTGCGTTGACCGACACTGATCGGGTGGCGCCTGCGCGGGCGATGCGCAGCAGCCACGGCAGCACGCCGTGCTTGTGCAGCATCGGGATGAAGTCCTTGCCCGTGGCCTGCTCGAGGTACTCGCGGCGCGCGTGTGCGACCTCGGTCGGGTCCGTGAACACCGGGATCCCGTAGCGATCGTGGAACGCGACGATCGCGCCCATGTGATCGACGTGCGCGTGCGTGAGCAGCATGCCCTGGACATCTTCCGGCCGCCGGCCCAGCGCACGGATGGCGCTCTCGACTGCGGTGACATCCCCGGGGTAGCCGCCGTCGATCAGGGTGAGTGCGTCACCGTCCCGCAGGAGCACGAAGTTCACGTCCGTCCCGGTACCACGGAACACATCGGGCGCTATTTCCTCGACAGTCTTCACGGAAATCCATTGTGTCGCATCGACAAAGGGGGCACTGGCAGGGGGTGAGTTCTGGCAGGAGATTGGACAGCGATGCTTCTCGGCATCACGAGCGGCGACACGTGGGTCACGGCGGCTACTCCCACTCGACCGGGCGTCACGCCTCGATCGGGTCGTACCAGTCGGCATTCCTGAGCAGCACCCTCGTGCCCAGGTCGCGGTTCCATTCCGGCTCGATGCCGTGCCGCCGGAGGACGGGAAACACCACGTCGTCGAGCAGGCGTGTCACGTCGGCCTCGTAGAGGGCCTCCTTCGCGTCGTCGCTGAGCGCACCGTAGGTGGCCTCGTCGAAGTCCTCGGGCGGGAACGCGCCGTAGCCGATGTGGGTCTCGCCGTCCTCGACGAGACGCTCGGTGTCCTGCTGGTGGAAGTAGGTGTAGCCCTGCCAGTGCCGGCTGTCGTCGAGCTCGCCCCAGATCTCGGCGGACGCGCAGGTGCCGCAGCAGGTGAAGTCCGCGCGGGCCAGGACGCCGTTGGCGTTGAGCTCCTCGAACGCGGCCATGGTGCGGGAGGTGTACGCGCCGAGTTCGGACTGCTGGCGCAGCCGCGCGGTGCGCAGTGCCTCGAACGCCGCCCCGAGCTGCTCGGCGGTGAGGTCGTGGTCCTCTCCGTAGATGTCGACGAAGTCGTCGGCGTCGCCGCGGCCGGTGATCAGGTGGTCCCAGATCTGCCGGGTCAGCTCGGCGCGGTCGTCCTCGTCGAGCGGCAGGTCGGGCAGGGTGGCAAAGGGCGGCAACGCATTCGGGTTCGACGACGCGCTCACGGCGCAACCTCCAGACGACGAGCGGAACCGAACTACTTGCCCGGCGGGGACGATGCTAGCTTCCGGCGATCCCCAGGTCGGTACGCAGGCCAAGGCCTGAATTCGGCCCCGCACCGGCTGATCCAGGTGTTGCACCACTTCTTCTCGACGTACGTGACCTTCGTCGCCGGTGCCAGCTCGGCGAAGTCGAACTCCGCCCCCGCAGCCAGGAACGAATCGTGCGGAACCCGGCGCGCCGCGCGGACCCGCTGCTTTTGACCGCTCATCGAACGCGGCCGCCGAACACCGTCCACTCGACAACCTCATGCGGGCGCGCAAGGAGTTCCTCCGCCGCGCTCCGGAAACCGAAATTGTGCCCGCACATCCCGCCTGTCACTGCTCCGCCCCGGCAGACTGACCCGCATGCTGCACCTACGGATACTGGCGCCGAGCGACCTGACCGACGACGCCCTCCGAATTCTGGAAGAGGAACCGGGTGTCAGTGGCCTTGCGGTGCTGCGCGGCGCCGCCCTGCGTCCGGCGGGCGACGTCGTGTACGCCGACATCGCCCGGGAGGCGGCCAACGACGTGATCGATCAGCTGCGGGCCACCGGCTTGCACCACCGCGGCAGCATCGAGATCGAACCGGTGCACGCGTGGCTCTCCCGCAGCGGATTCGACGCCGAACTGAGCACACCCGGCAGCAGCGCGGACTCCGTGGTGTGGGCGGAGGTCGCGCAGCGCTCCTACGAAGAGACCGAACTCAACTGGACCTATCTGAGCTTCATGTCCCTGGCGACCCTGCTGGCCGGGATCGCGATCATCACCGACTCGCAGATCCTGGTGATCGGGGCGATGGTGCTGGGGCCGGAGTTCGGGGCGATCGCCGCGCTCGGGGTCGCGCTGGTGCGGCGACGGTGGGTGCTGCTCGCGCTTGCGGTCCGCACCCTCGTCGTCGGGTTCGTGGTCGCGATTGCGGTGACGGCGATCCTTGCGCTCGTCGGCCGGGGGCTGGGCTGGGTGACGATCGACGACGTCACCGGTCCGCGGCCGGACACCGCGTTCATCTACAGCCCGGACAAGTGGTCGTTCATCGTGGCGGTGATCGCGGCCGCCGCAGGCGTACTGTCGCTGACCTCGTCGAAAATGGCCGGGCTCTCCGGAGTGTTCATCTCCGTGACTACGGTACCCGCGGCGGGAAATGTGGGTCTGGCCCTGGCATTCGGGGCCAGTCACGAGATCTGGGGCAGCAGCCTGCAGCTGCTGCTGAACCTGTCCGGCATGGCGTTGGCCGGCTGGGCGACGCTCGCGATCCAGCAGGCGCTGTGGACGCGGGTGTCGGTGCGCCGGGCCCGTGCGCTCGACCGGGTTCGCCGGATGCTCTGACCGGTCAGGAGTTGCGCCGGGCCATCTCCGCGCCGAGCGCGGTCAACGGATACACCGCAACTTCCTCCGTCAAGCAGCGTTACGTGAACGAGAAGATCTCCCTCGCCGCACCAATTCTCGTGGGCGACGTCCTGACCGCCACCCTGACAATCACCTCGATCACCGAACGGGCCGGCGCCGCGATCATCGAAGCGGTCACCGACATCAGACACCGAGACGGGAGACCTGCGGGCGACCGTGACCACGTCGAACCTGGTCGGACCCAACGATGTGAGACCCGCCGAGCCCGCGCTGGTCGCCGCTCCGCATGCGCATCCCACTGCTCGACCAGCCACCGTGTGCGGGGGGAGAGGGCGCTCGGCGGTACACGCACCGGTGGGTGGTGTGCGGGCACTTGCGCCGCCGGTGGTTTCCGAGCGTGCAGCAGCACGTGCTGACCGTGGATCACGGACTACATCGCCGGGCCGGAGGATACCCCGATCGTGGTGCGCGACAAGGCGACGATGGTCAGCTGACTAGGACGATCCGAATCCGAGACTGGCGAGGCTTCCACCGGCGGTGGGATGCGGGGTGACCTCGGGGGTGTCCGGGGTGTCCGGGGTGCCGACGGTCAACGGGTACAGGGTGAGTGAGGTGTACTTCGGGACCGTCCAGCCTTCGAGTCGTTCGTACTGGCCGCACACCACCCCCGCCACGTACTTGCCGTCCGCGACCGCGGGGATCACAGCTTCGCCGGACTGGCCCGCATCCAGGTGGAGAATGTTGGGCATCGGTGCTCCATTCCCGGTGATCGCACTGTTGGGGGAATCGGGCTGGTGCATCAGCCACTGGCCCGGATTTGCTGCCAGGTCGATGTCGGGGCTGGTGCGGATGCGGTTGGTGCTCGCTTCTGTGTGCACCAGCGGCCCGACGCATACGTTGGTGCGGACTTCTCGAGGGCCAGGCGTTCCGTGCACCGCGATCGTTGCCCGAATGGTGTTGCCCACGACCCCGATGCTGACGTCGGAGGGGAGCTCAGCAGTTGGGAGATCGCTGGCGGCCGCGGTGCCGGTGACGGCGATCGCTGCTGCGGCGGAGAGAGCAACAGCAGTCGCTGCGCGACGAGCAAAGCTGGCGGGAGTCACGATTCACCTCGGTGCACTGGATCGGCAGGGACGGAGCCGGACGCTATCAAGGACCGGAGGGCAGGCGGCCCGGGACATTCGCGGTGTCAGCCGTTCAGCTGACACCGGGGCGTCGACGAGTCGTCGACAGCTGTCCAAGCCTTGCGGCGGCCCGGGGTGCTGTGCGCCGGCCGCGGGCTGCAGTAGTCGCCGAGTTGCCAGCGAAGTACTAACACTGAAGGCCCGCCCCAGAATTGGGTGCGGGCCTTCGACGTGGATGCAGTGAGCTGGCCGTGCCTCAGCTGCCGAAGAGCTCGCCGAGGTCTGGGCGGGCCGGCTCGACGTGGGGGACGGTGACCACGGTGGACTCCTGGTCCACGGTGAATGCAGTGATGGCCGGGATGCCCGCCAGGTAGTCCGCGATGCCGGGGTAGTCCGAGACCCACATGGTCATTGGGTCGGCGACGGGGCTGCAGGAGGCCAGGACGACGTAGGAGCCGTCGGGGATGTCCGTGACGGTCTGGGTCGCCGTGCCGGGTTGGACCTCGCCGTTGGCGTAGAGAGTCTGGCCGGCGCGGAGGACGTCCTCGACCGGCGGCAGCACGGCGCCCGGTCCCTGCGCGAGCGAGGTCCCGCACATCAGGGCGGTGCCGGAGTTGTTGGTGATCGTGTTCGTCACCGCCGATCCGCTGACCTCGTACGCGAAGGTGACCTGGTCTGCCCCGGCAGCAGAGGCCAGTGCCGGGGTGGCGATGGATAGTGGAATCGACGCTGCCGCAATGAGTGCGGCGCGGGTGATCAGTCGCATGCAGGTATCCTCTTAGTCCGGTTGTCCTCCGGTTGCGATCTTGCACGACGAGCGACCCGGCGCCGCCGATCGTGGCTGAGGACGAGCGCACCCACCGCAGCACACTTTGTAGCTGTGAACTGCGAGGATCACCTCCCTCTCGTCACGCTCCTTTGGCCCAGACGATGGGCGTGTCCCGGACCGATGTCGGGGCGGGGCGCATTTGGGGTGCACCACGGGCTTCTGGCATCAGACCCGGCCTGCGAAAGCATCCCTGCGGCACCGGAGAGGAAGTCAGGGTTCCCCGTTTGAGCGCGCCGTGGTCGTATCGGTCTTGAGGCATTGTTTGATGTCGCCGCGGGCTCCCGCCATCGCCCACGCGACGCCTGTAACACCGCTTTCCGTGAGGCCGTACTCCTTGATGGCCTGTGCTGACTCCGGCGTCTGCTTCAGCCACATGCTCCACTCGGAAGTGCTGTCGGAAACCGTCTTCGCCAGGTCAGCCGACGACCGAAGTGCTGGGAACAGGCCAGACTTCGAGATCATGGCGTGAGGCGGCGTCGCTGGTCATGAACGGACACCAGGGACCGATGAGTTGCAGCCGCGGAAGTGGTCTCTTCTTAAAGACGTAACCGTAGAGGAGTCGCAATGCCGCTTCATGTTCAGTAATCGCCCGAGCACCTGGTCGCCGTCGGGGATGTCGACCTGTGCGTGTCCACATTCGGGGACCGGCGGCAGCCACCGGTGCTGCTGCCGTGCACGTCGAGACTGTTCTGGGAAGACCGGTTCTGCGACCGGCTTGCCGGCGCTGGCCGGTTCGTCCTGCGCTACGACATCCGCGACACCGGCCGGTCGACTGTCTATGTGACCGGCGCTCCCGGCTACAGCCTCCGTGGCTTGGTCTTGGACATCATTGGCCTGATGGATGTCTTCGAACTTCCGCGAGCTCACCTGGTGGGCTTCTCCGTGGCCGGGTGGATCTGTCAGCTTGCCGCACTCGACCACCCCGACCGTATGTCGGCACTGACCTTGATCAACACCCGTCCGACGTCCCCTGGCCCGGCGGACTCGGACCTGCCCGAACACTCGGACCAGGTCGTGGAGTTCTTCACCAAGGCACCCGACCCGGACTGGTCCGACCGGGAGGCGGTGATCGATTACGGTGTCGAACAGGCGCGGGTACGTGCGGGCGCACACGGATTCGACGAGCAGGAGGCCCGGCGGCAGACGACCCGGATGGTCGACCGCACCACCAACGTGGCCTCCAGCATGCGCAACCTGGCATTTGTCGAGGCGGGCGACCGCTGGCGGGAGCGTTTGGGCGACATCACCGTGCCGACCCTCGTCGTCCACGGGACCGATGACCCGTTCTTTCCGTACGGCAACGGACAGGCCATGGCGCGCGAGATCCCTGGCGCGGACCTGCTCTCCCTAAACGGCATCGGCCACGAGCTTCCGTCCACCACCTGGGATCGGCTGCTGGACGCAATGCTGGTGCTCCAGCCGGGATCCGCGATCGACGACGGTGTTGGACAGCAGGATGGACGAGGGCCGGCCACTGCGTGATCATGTCGTGTTTGTCTCTGACTCAACCGATTGGCGTGAACATGGGTCATGACTTGGCGTCTGATCTCCTGCAACGGGAGTTCGACAGTTTGAGCGGCCGGTCGCGCGGGTGGGAGACCTGCGGTACTGCGGCGCGATGCTTGACGGGATGGTGTCGGGGCTCCGAGCTCGGGTGTTTCACCAATGACGGAGCGTGGTCGGCTGCATGCGGATCGAGTAGGCCTACCGGTCGGTAGTCACACTTACGGACGGCCCCTGATCACACAGATTTGGATGAACTCCAGGTTGGGACAGTCAGGTGCACAATCACTGGTTCGATGACTTGCCGCGCCGACTGAACGGCGACGGTGAGGGACTGCCCGCGTGCTAGATCGATCTCTAGGGGCAGGCGAGAGTTGGGGACTGGACAGACTCGAGGGTCATTCACTATTCCTTGGTCGGGCTCAAGAGTCTGCACAGCACCAGGGCGATGATCAGGCCGCCGGCGGCGCAGATCGCGACCGCCAGAAAGCCCGCGCTGACGCCGTCGAGGGTTGCCGCGGCCGCGGTGTCGTGGTGGTTTCTGATGACGGTGGCAATGGTCGTGCCGACGACCGCTATCCCGACGGCGCCGCCGGTCTGGTTGAAGGTGTTGAGCAGGCCCGAGCCGACACCTGAGTCCTCGATCGCGACATGGCTGGCGCCGATTCCGTAGAACGGGACGAAGGCGCTGGGCAGTCCGGCGCCGATGAGGGCGAGTAGTGCGATCGCTACGGCTGTGTTGTCGATTCCGGAGGCGAAGGCCGCGGCGCCGATCAGCTGTGCGGCGACGCCACCGAGATAGACACGGGCAGGGCCTTGGGTGGCGATGATCTTCGGTAGGGCGACCGCGACGACGAGGGAGGCCAGTCCCATCGGGAGCAGGCTGAGACCGGCGAGCAGGGGGCTCATCGCACGGACGTCCTGGAAGAAGATGCTGCCAAGGTACGAGCTGCTGATCATGACAGCGGATGTAGCGGGTGCGGCGATCAAAGGCTGATCGACGCGACAACAGTGTCGTCCCTGCGTATACCGTATGTTGGCCGAACTGGACGCCGCGGGTCTCCGTGGATTCGTCGGCGCGGTTGTTGTCGCCTCGTCGCGGTGATCGGTCACTCCCGCGATCCCAGGAGTGGCCCTGGGGTCAGGTTCCGCGGAGTTCGGCGGTGTTCAGCCTGGCGAGCTGGGCGACCATTTCGGCACGGCTGGAGACCGAGAACTTCGCGAAGATGCGGCGCAGGTGGGTGGACACGGTCCATGCGCTGATCTCGAGTGCCGACGCGATCGAATGGTTGGTGTGGCCGCGGGCGACCAACAGCGCGATCTGCCGTTCCCGTGGGCTGAGGTTGACCCGATCGGAGGGGTGCTGCATGACGAGGGTGCAGCGGATTCCGTCGACGATCACGTCGAGGAGGACACCTGCCCGCAGGTTGGTGTCGAATCCTCCGTTGGTGACCGCGTGGACGACGTCGTCGAGGATTCGGAGTAGGTCAGAGTCGGCGAGGTGGTGTTTCGGGGGGTCTTCTGACCGCGGAGGGGGTTCGGCGTCTGCGGCGACTTCTGTGGGAAGTGCTGCCGGTGAGCCTTCTGTCGGGCGTTGGTCACGCATCGCTTGCCCCTCGTGTCCGCGTGCACCTCAAGTGATGGGTGACTGCCATTGATTGAAGATTCAAGGGCAGGGCTGACTTTCAAGCGCTAACTAAACCTTAGGTGCTGGCGGACTGTCCCGCGTCAGAGTCGAGATCAGCGCAGTGCACGTATCGACCGCCCGCGCCCACTGTGCGAGGTCGAGGTACTCATTCGGCCCGTGCGCTCCGTCATCGACCGGACCGAACCCGAGTAGCACCGGCGGGGGACCGAAGATGTCGGCGAGGACGGCGACGGCGGGGATCGATCCGCCCGACGAGACGCGGGTCGGTGCGGTGTGAAAGGCGAGCCGGCAAGCGACATCGATGGCCACGCGGGTCTCGTCATCGTGGTCGAGGCAGCGGCCGTCGGCGCGGCCGCGGCGGGTGACGGACACCGTCGCCGTGCGCGGCAGATGGTGTCCGAACACGTCGCGGAGGTGGGACTCGACAGCGTCGGTACGCATTCCCGGAGGTATCCGGATGTCGAGGGTCGCGGCCGCGGCCGCGGGAATCGCGCCGGGGGCGGCACCCGATCGGAACGAGTTGACCGTCAGAGCGCCGGATCGGGCCGCGGTGTGCGCGTCGACACGCGTGGCCGATGACCCGGTGCCGGGGACGGTGGGGGTGCGCAGTGTGCACGGTGTGCGCAGCGCCGCGACATCGCGGGCGGCGCTGTGCACGGCCGCCGCGAGCCAGAGAGTCGGGTCGAGGACCGCGCCGCCAAAGCGGCCGGCATGAACGGGCCCACGTCGGGTCGTCACCGTCACCCGCAGTGCGAGCATGCCACGCTGCGAGACGGTGACGGTGGGGTCGCCGTGTGTGTCGGCGCGGGTGTCCGAGACGACGGTCGCGGCGACCGGCCCGGCCAGGGTCGGCCGGCGACGCCACCGACCGAGCACGCCCGCCAGGTGGGGCGAGCCGATCTCCTCGGCGCCGTCGAGGACAAGCAGGACGTCATGTGGGGGTCCACCAACGGTGCTCCACGCGCGCAGCGCTGCCAGGTGAGCCATGAGTTGGCCCTTGTCGTCGCTGGCGCCGCGACCCACGAGGCGGGCTCCACGTCGCGTCGGCTCGAACGGGCCGGTCCGCCAGCCCGGACCGGCGGGGCGGACGTCGAAATGCCCGTACACGACTGTCGCGGGACGGCCAGGGTGGCGACCGCGGATCCGGGCGAGCACGGTCGGCCCCGACGGGCTGGGAATCACGCACACAGTGGGGGTGAGGACCCGCAACCAGCGCGCCGCCAAGAGGGCGGCGCGGTCGACGTCGCCGCGGTACCGGGCCGAACCGCTCACCGAGGGGATACGGATCCACTCGGTCAGGTCGCTGACAGTGGCGGGCAGTGCGGAGCGGGCGGTCAACCGAGCGTCCTGCAACCGCGTGGCCATCGCTAGTCACCGCCGTCGAGTCGAGGCAGGTACCCACCCTGCCTTTCCACCGCGGTAGGTGCCCTTTCCGTTGCGCTGCGGGTACACGGGGACGGGCATGCCGCCGGGCTGCATGGTCGGCGGGACTGTCAGGGGGCTGCGTTCTGCGTATTGGGAGGCGACGCCGGACTGGCCGAGCTGCTCCCACGGCAGGACACGGTCGGTGCCGGTGCGGCGGGCCAGGCTCATCGCTTGGGCCGAGGTCAGCCATTCCTCGGCCGGTTCGGCGATGTTCATCAGCAGCGCCTCGAACTCGCCGCGCTGGGTTTCCATGATGTGTGGGCCTGCGAGCCAACGCAGCACTTCGCGGCCGGTGACCGCCATCCGCTGGCGTGGGGAGCTTTGGAGTCGTTCGTCGAAGTAGCGGATCAGGACCTCGTCGACGACGTCCCAGGCGTTGTCTGCGCCGAACAGGTCGATGACGTCTTGTGACCCGAGGATCCGGAAGCACTCTTCGAGGACTTGCATGACCTCGACGCGCAGGACGTTGAGGTGACCGAACGAGGTGAACTTCAGGTTGTTGCGGAGGTCGAGACCGGCGCGGCGGACCACGGCGATGGATCCGAAGCTGGGGTCGAGGGCACCTGTCCGGATAACGTCGCTGATTCTCTTGTCGCGCCAGAACAGGGTCACTTGGTTGTCGAAGTGCGCGAACAGCATGTGGAAGTCGGTGTTCGGTCGGGATTGGGCGGAACCGCGGCCGCGGCCGTACCCGAGGACTCGCCGGTAGGCGTCGTGGCGGTCCTTGCGGGTGTAGCGCAACACGTCACGCCGATCGAACTGGTAAAGCCGGTAGGCGCCGGGGCCGCCAGACAGGCGGACGGAGCCGGCTTCGAACAGTTGCTTGAGTTTCTGAACGACCTTGAACACGCCGATCATTTCGTGTTGGTAGATGTAATACAGGTCGCCGACCGCGACGATGCGTTCGGAGTTGACGTTGTCGTCATAGGGGGCGACGCCCTGCGACATTCGGGTTTGGCCGAGTTGTTGTGCTGCGTCGGGGCCGAGGCCGACCAGGGACGCCAACCCCATGTCCGGCGGGACAGCTTTCCCGGAGTCAGCGCCCGTCGCAGCATCGACGAGAGCGTCGATCTGCCCGTTCAACTCCTCCGCGAGCGCCGGGTTCGACACCAAGCTCCCCGACAGTTGCTGTGCGACCTTCTCCCGCAGGGCCTGGATCCGGTCGAGGCGTTCCTGATACTCCCGTTCGGTAACCATCACCAATCACCTCCAACCTCGGTATTCAAGCGCTGTTGAATCTCGGCCCGCTCGGCCTCTTTCTTGACCCGCTCCGCGTTGATTTCCGAGATTAACCAGTCGCATGTGTCCACCGCCCCCTTGGCCCAGCGCGCGTTCGTTTTATTCGGAATCTCCCGTCCTACAGCGGTGACCTGGATTGACCTCTCATCCAGTCGAGCTATTTCCTCATTTACATGCACAAATGCGCTGAAGAGCTTTCTCCTGTCATCGGTAGGAAGCTGTGCGTTAGGCATCGCAGCGGCGTTATCTCGCCCCTCGGAAGGTCTGAGCAGAGCCACGTCGGGAAGTTTCGTTGGGGTGTGGCCAATGATGTATTCGTCGATTTGATGGTTGTCGGGTTCACCTTTGGCTCCGTCGAGGATGACGAGAGTACTTATCGCTGAGGCGGGGAGGGTGAACGGCTGGCCGGAATCTAGCAGGTCATTGATTGTTTCGGCGTCTTTGGCCTCGAAGATGTTGTTGCGCAAATCCTCCCTGAGGAAGATCGCCGAGGTCGAGTCGGCGTTGGCGCTGGGAGTGGATCGGACGGGTCTCACGAGCCCCTTGCAGCCGTTCCTGCCGTCGTCGACACGGAATGCAGGGATTTGTATCGGTCGGATGTTGAGGCCTCGGAGTTCGCTTCGAACAAGGTGCGGCTGGACCTTGTTGATCGTCGGTGGGAGCGGGGTGAAGGTGATGTCAAATAGGACCGGGTCGGGGAAGCGGGAGATTCGTTGGGCTGTGATCGCCAGGTCGCGGAGGAGGCGTCGTAGTCCATCGACGGCGATCTTCGTTCGTGCGGAGTACATGCCTGCCGGGTATTTCCTTTTGCCTATCGGTAGGCCCGGGTTCGTGATGTAGACGGGTTCTGTTTGGTTCGCGGCTGGGGTTTGGCCGTTTAGTAGCTTGATCACGTTGCCGATGTCGATGGTGCCCAGGATGTGCCCGGCGAGATTCGTTTCGAGGCTGGTGACGATGTCGTTGATGGTGGGGGTGAGCCCGGCGACGATGCCGTTGCGGCCCCCGTCTTGGGCGATGTGGCGGCCCTCCTCGACCAGGAACGTTCGGATCCAGGACAGCAGCCCGTCGAGGGTGAGGTTGTCGTCTTCGTTGAGGGTGATGGTCTGGCGTTCGGACAGCGGCACGAGTGCCGAGTCGAGGACCGCCTCAACCTCGGCGGTCTGGTCGGCGGCGGCGTCCATCAGCCGCGAGATCCGGATCAGGTCGGTGCCGAGGAACCCACTGCTGTCGCTCTGGGCGAAGTGGGATTGATTGGTGCGCCAGGCCTTGTGCAGATCGGTAGTGAGGTCGGCGAGGGTCCAGAAGGCGGTGCGGATCTCTTCTTCTTCGATGGTGTTGACGTTGGCGTCGATGAGTCCGAAGTGGTCGCGGAGTTGCCCGAGGAGGCCGGTAATGGCGTCGGGGGTGGGGTAGGCGACCGGTGTCTTGGGATCTGTGGGTAGTCCGGTGAGGCTGCGGAGGTAGGAGTCGACGATCGGGATCCGGGGCCCGCCGGGGTTGCCCAACTCGTCGACGGTGTTTTCAAGGGCGCCGCGAACCAGCCCACGGAACGCCTCCATGTCCTCGTGGTCGGCGTCGACGCGCAGCGGGGTGAGGGCATCGAGGATGCGGAGGGTTTCGGTGCGGGCAATCGCCGCGCGGCGGTAGAGGGAGGCTTGGCCGCCGGTGACGCTACCGAGGTCGGCTTGGACGGCGAATCCGTGTGGTACATAGGCGGATTCGGTGTGCCCGTCGACGGTGGTGAGCCGGAAGGAGGAGGTGAGGGCGTCGAGGAACGCACCGGGATCCTCGACGCGGGGCCGCCACCCCAAGATGGTGCGGATCACGTCGTGCACGGCAGGGGCGGTGTCCCCAGCAACGGCGGGGGCGGAGGACGCCGCAGCGCCTCCAGCCGCCATCGGCGGGAAAGGTGTGTCGACGTCCACCACCGGCAGGTGGCCGGTGGTATCGGGGTCCCAGGTCATCGCGTCCTCCTCAGGTGGTCGGCGACACTGTCGGGCTGGTCCTGCGCGGTGACCTCTGCGGCACTCGCGCTGGTGGCGGGCGGTGGTTGAGTCGGAAGGCAAAGCATCAGCAGGTCGGCGACTTCACGCCAGCTGGCGCGGACGGTCGCCTCCAGCGCGGTCAGCGATTCTTCACACCGCAGCTGCGACACCTCGACGCTGTCGGTCCAGGTCCGCCAGTGGTTGTCGCGGCGGGTGGCGGACCGAAGCTCCGCGGTGGGGGTGTAGGCACGCAGCTGCTGCCAGTAGCGGTGTGAGGCAGTGGCGACAGCGGTGTCGATCGCCGGTAGGAGCCGGGGGAGATGCCGTGCGTCGGTCAGCCCGGCGACCAGGTCGCCGCAGGTTTCGATTGGTGCCTGGAACTCGGTGACCAGTTCGACGAGGGCGGTTACGGCTGCGGGTTCGTCGTCGTGCTGCGGCCGGTCGAGGTCGACGATCATGACCATCTCGGTGATGCTGTGACGCAGGTCGGTGATGCTGCGGCGCAGGTCGTCACGGGCGGTGTTCAGCGACATCATCGTCACCGCCTCGACAATTCGGTGTAGAAGTTCCTCATCAGCGAGTCAGGTTCGGCGAGACGGCGGTCGAGGGCGTACCGGACCGCGCCGATGAGGAATCGTTCGGGGACGACACCCGGGTCGACACCGCGGGCGAGCCGGACACCGGCTTCCTCGATCATCCGCTGATGCCGCGGGGTGAACGCGATGACCTGACGCAGGGTCTTGTCCCCGAGACCGGGATAGCGGGTGTAGCAGACGGCGTCGACGGTGGCACGGACGCACGCGGGCCAGGACCGCAGCACCTGCACGGGCAACGTGGTTCCCGTCGTGGTTGGGTACAGCCTGCGCCACGCCTGTTCGTACGCGGCGGCGGTGTCGGCGAATCCCATGCGGCGCAGCAACTCTGTGGACAGGAACGTCCGCAGGTACGGGGTCGGGTGCACTCCGCGTGGGGAGTACGCCAGCGCCTGTTCAGGGGCGCGACCGATCACGTCCATCAGTGACGCGACGAACGCCTCGCCGCCGAGCAACACCCCGGCGAGATCACCGAAGATTTCGCGGTTCCACCGGGACCAGACCGCCGCGACCGCAGGACCGGCGCCCGTCGCGCGGACCGCCTGGCCGATGGCGCGGGGAATGTCGCGTTCGAGTTGCAGCTCGTTCTGCAGGTTGTGGCTGACCTCGTGCAGGATCGCACCCATCGTCCACGGATTGACCAGACGGTGATACGGCAACTGAACGAGGGGAAACGGGTTGAGTTGAGCGCCGAGGCGCCGCAGCGGAATGTTGCGCCGATACGTGGCCGGGGAGAACCCGGTCCGCATGTACGCGAACGGGGGCGGGCTGGGGATACTGCGGTACGCCCCCAAGCGCAGGAAAATGTACTGATAGCAGTCCAGGGCGATGCGGTCGCAGGCGAACAACCACTCCCCGAACGCGCCCTGCCGCTGGCCGAACAACTCGAAGTAGAAGTCCCATACCCGTTCGGTCGCCCGCACCCAGTCGTGAGCAAGGCTTTTGCGGCGCAACAACTCCGACAGGTCCTCGGTGGTGGCGGCCGCGGCACCGGCACGCCTGCTGGCCTGCTCGAGATCGTCGACCGCACGCTGCAAGGGCTGACGCAGGCGGGCGAGCAACGCATTGACGGCTTGGACGTGACCTTCGGACGGCCGCGCGATCGACGTCCCGAACTCGTCGCGACGGAAATCACGCAACGCGTCGAGGTGCCGGCGCACGTTGACTGGTTGCCCGCCGACGAACGCGGTGAGCAACAGCGACGACACCTGTCCGCGGGCCTGCGCGGGCGGGTGGTCAACGACGGTGGACACGACGTCTCACCGCAACGGACTGGTAGACAGGCTGTACACGCTGGCGGGCGGCGGCGCGGTGAGCACGGTGCCAGCGGTCGTCGAACACACCGACGGCACGGATCGACCGTCCCCGAGCCGACGGCGCAAGAACCCGCTGCGTCATCGTGCCGAGGGTGCGTGCCACCGTACTGGAATCGATGGCAGCACCGGACGCGGCTTGGTCGGCGAGGCTCTGCGCGGTACGTTGCAGCACCACCGGGAGAGCACCCACCAGGGCACGGGTGGCGGGGTCGTGGCGAAGAGTGCGGGCGATCCGAGCGGCGCCACGGATCATCGCCGGTGCGTTCGCGGCGACAATCGACGCAGCGCGCGGCACCAGCCGCGCAGCCAGCGGAACGAGCGCGCCGATGAACGCCTCGGCTTCCGCTTCGCTGTCCGTGCGGCCCGCGCGTGTGGCGAGGTGCGCCATCGTCTCCGCGTCGCGGTAGACCCGCCGCACCGGATTGACGAACGCCTCGCCCTCCTCCTCGCCTTCGTGCTCGCCATGGACAGCCGCGTACGCCTCGGCCTCGAACTCGAACTCCCCCGCCCCGCCAGGGGCGAAGTCCTCGCGGTCAGCAGAGAACCCTTCGTCCTCGAGCTCACCCTGGATCGGGGGGTAATAGCGGTTCCGTGTGGTCATGGTCTCTCCCGCGATCGTGATGGCTGGTCATCGCCGGGCGTTCACACCGACGGGACGACCGGCGAGACGGGCGCCACTCGGCACCCGAACGTCGGTGAGAACCCGGACAGTGCGGGCGGGCTGAGTGCCGCGAGCGGGAACCCGGACCGGCGTCGCGACGCGGACGTATCCCGGCCGGGGACGTTGGAGCCTGGTGGTGGGGGAGACGGTCCGCACCCGCGACGGTCGCCGCGTGAGCGTGCCGCCGCGCGGGTAGCCGCGTCCGACCGTCGCGACGCCACGGGCGTGCCGACGCACAATCGGACGCTGGACACGCGGGTCACTCAATGCGCGCCGAGCAGCGGCGGCGAGGACGGATCCGACGTCCGTGGGTGTCACGGCGCCGCCGACGGCCTGGCGGCGCGCCAGGGTGCGGGCCGAGGCGTCGACGATGCCGGGGATCAGGCGGACACCCGCGCGGCCGCGGGAGCGGCGCAACGCCCGGGTGAGGACGGCGGTGCCCTTGATCATGCTCGGCAGGACTCGTTGCAGTTCGCGGTAGTCACGCCTCTGCAGGGTGAGCGTGACCGCGGATCCGATGAACCCTTCGGCCTCGCTTTCGGATTCGGCCGTGGCGGCGCGGGCGGCGAGGTACTCGCCGAGAGCCTGCTGCGTCGACAGCGGCGCGGTGGCGAGATCCTCGAACTCGGCTTCGAGCTCGTCCTCGAGCTCACCTTCGAGCTGTGAGGTCACGGCACGGGCGATCGCCCCGGCGGCAGGTCCGCCGACGGCAGTGGCGATCATCGGGCCGGCGACCTTGGCGATCTGGCGCAGCGCCGGCGCGAACCGTCGTAGGACCTTCCCGATCTTGAAGAACTCTTCCGCTTCGCCCTCGACTTCACCCTCCAACTCGAGCTCGTCTTCGAATGCCCCCTCACCGAGACCGGCGGGCGTGAAGTCCTCGAACTCGCCTTCGTGCTCGGCCTCGAGTTCTTCCTCCCCGAGGCCGAGCACCGAGAAATCCTCGGACTCGTCCTCGAACTCATTGCGGAGCTCGACCTCGAACTCGTCCTCGTACTCGCCTTCGAGTTCGTCCTCCGCCTCGTACTCGGATTCGAACTCACCTTCACCCTCGTCCTCGTATTCGCCTTCGAGTTCGAACTGCACGTTGGTCATGAGCATCCCTTTCTGCCCCGCTCGGCGGCCCCTTGCTGGGGCTCACGTACGCGAATCGAATGAAATCGAGACCTCGATCAAGTGCACGCCCGGCGAGGTGTGAGGCACCAGTCACGTCCGTGAGCTCACCCGAACCGGGTACGCGTTATGTGGTCGCTCACCTGTGGGCCCCGGTTGGGGTTCCCCCGTATGTGTGAGCCCGGTGGAGGTCGCCGGTTCGTGTGACTGGCCAGGCCGCGAAACAATGGCGAACGCTCGTAGTGCATCCGGGCCGCCCACTGCAGCAACAGCGAGTCGACACTCCACATACGGATGATGAGTGGCGAGTGCGCTGCTTCGAAGTCGTCCGTCCGAAACCGATCGCCGACGGCGCGGTCCAGCCGTCGCCGGCGACGAGCCGCTGGAGTCTGTGTCTAGCCCACCGTGCCGGTGCCCGACAGGTCCAGGAGCCCTTTCAGGTCCGGGTATGGGAACGGACACAGGCACAGGAAGGCGCGTCGGGCACTGCACTCGAAGGCCCGCTGAATTGGATGCTGTCCGACAGCTCTATGGCGGCGGCGGTTTCGTATTCGGATGACGGACGCAGTTGTCGGTGCGGGCGCACTCGTCGCCGCACTGCAGGAGTCTCGACCGTGACGAGGTGGCTACCGAACCGGCCCGTGCCCCGAGGACACCGATCGGGGGCCCCGCGACGGTCGCCTGCACCCCGATACGGCGGTCGATGGGAAAGGAATCCGTTATGGGTACGGGAGTGTACTTCTTCAAGACCGGCAACTACGTGCGATACGACCGAGGCGCCGACCGCGTCGATGACGGTTACCCACTCGGCGTAGGACCGAACTGGCCAGGACTGGCGGCGGCCGGTTTCAATTCAGGTGTCGACACTGCGCTCAACCTTGGCGCTGGATTCGCCTATTTCTTCAAGGGCAGCAAGTACGTTCGCTACCGCCTGGACAGTCCTGAAGGAGTCGAATTCGGACCTGCGCCCATCGCCGATCACTGGCCGGGGCTCGAGGCGCGAGGATTCGCCAGCAACCTCGACGCCGCCGTGAACTTCGGCAACGGCTTCGTGTACTTCTTCAAAGGCTCGCACTACGTCCGATACAAGGTGAGCAGCCCAGAAGGGGCCGATTCCGGGCCGACGCCAATTGCCGCCGAGTGGCCAGGAATGGCCGTGGCGGGCTTCGGATCCGACCTCGACAGTGCCATCACATGGGGTGACGGAAGCACGTACTTCTTCAAGGACGATCAGTATGTGCGGTTCGACCACGCCGACAACAAGGTGCCCGGCGGCTACCCGCTCGCCATCGCCGACCGATGGCCGGGCATGGCGAGCGCCGGGTTCGATGATGGTCTCGAACTCGCCGTCGACGTGATCGACCTGCGGAAGCCGCTGCTCGACGCAAGCACACAGCAGCGGCCGGCGTCGGTCAACGGACCCGTATTCATCGACCGGCCGTGGAGGGGTGTGCTCCACACGACGGAAGGGAGCACACTTGCGGGTGCGCTGAGCACCCTTGACTCCAAGAAGGTGTGGCCGCACCTGACGATCGAACCCAACACCTTCAAAAGCGTTCAGCATTACCCACTCTCGCAAGGTGCGCGAGCGCTCACCGATCAACTCACCCCGCAGAATGCAGCTCGGTGCATACAGATCGAGATCGTCGGATTCGCCGCGCAGACCCAGGACTGGGCTCCCGAGCAGCTGGAGTTCATCAAAGACGTCATGCGCCAGATCGAAGATCTCGTGCCAATCCCCCGAACCGCGGATGTCATCTTCCTCAGCGGCGGCGATCACCCTGCGAACCGGATGTCCGTCAACCAATGGAACCGGTTCTCGGGATGGTGCGGCCATCAACACGTGCCCGGCAACTCGCATTGGGATCCCGGGGCGATCGACATCGCAGCACTATTGTCGTGACCAGCGCGGATGACCTACTCGACGGCCCGAGGCGAGGCCGGTACCCCGGCCGCCCACGAAAGGCGAAATCCAAGGATTTCGTGGCGCGACTTCGGCCGCATGGCGGAATCACTGGTCCATAGGCGCCACGAGCATACGACTCGACTCAGATTGTGGGGGAATCGTGCCCGCGACTAGGTGGAGAATCCACCTAATCTCTCCATTCAGGCGGAGTTGCGATGGAAATCGGCATCCGGCCTTGGTTCTAATAGGTGAACTCAAACAGCGCTGATGGGTGAACACTCCGGCTCCAGGGTCGACCGCAGGCGGGGGACTACCTTGGACCCATGGAGCACTACGTGCGCAAGGAGCCGATACCGTGCGGGGCCGTGACCACACCCGCCAGCCCGCGACGCTGGTTCCAGCGGATCACGGTCGGAGGACTCCTCGGGGATCGGAAGCCGAGCCCCTACTCGTCGCTCGTCCCGCGCCACCCCGACGGATCGCGTACCGCGATCATCCCTTTCAACTCGAGCGGTGGCGGGAACGGCGGCGGTGCGGCCTAGCCGCCGGAGCGAATGTCGTCGGGAGCGGTGTCCTCGCCTAGGTGTGGGCCGGCATCGAACTGCATCGCAATCCTGGTGTCGTCGTAGGCGGGCCAGCCGGGATCCCCGTGGGTTGCGAAGGCGACCCAGGCCTGGTGCATCGTGCGGGTGAGGCCGGAGGGTGCGGCGCCGCCGATCAGATCGCGGCACGTCTGTGTGGTGTCGAAGACGAAGGGGACGTCGAGGCCGTGTGCGGCGCCGTGCAGCGGTGACCGCCAGGCGAATTCGTAGACGAAGGTGGGGCCCGGGTGCCGACGCGCGGTGCGGCGTCTCGGTGACCGGAACATCAGGTCCGTGTAGGCGGACGTGAGTGCGCGTCCGGGGGTGACGGACGGGTCGTGCAGGCCGTACCGGTCGAGGAGTGCTTCGGCATCGGGGTAGGTGGCGGCCAGCTCCGCCACGGCGTCGTCCGCGTCGAAGTCGGCGAACCCGTCGGCACCGAAACCGAGGTTGGCCTCCTCGAGTGTCGTGCCGATCAGCAGGGCGACGCCGAGCGAGTGGGCGCTCGCGGCTCCGAGAGGGTCGGGGAGGACCTCGTCACCGGTGGTGGGGAGGAACAGGGCTCGACCGTGGCCCGGGTCGACACCGGTGCCGTCGCGCAGGTCCGGGCGGGGTTCAATCCTGAGCAGCGCCGTCTGCGCGCGCAGCAGGTCCGCGGCGGTGAGTGCCCGGAATGCGTCTGCGGTCGGAGAGGTTCCGAGCCGGGCAGCGAGTGACCTCGTGAGCTCCTCGGTGACCTCGAGCCGGCGGGCCATTTCGTCGTGTCCGCTCTGGACGATCGCCCGCCGGAACAGTCCGGCGGCCAGCGGGGAGCGCAACAGGAGCGCGACCGAGGTGCCGCCGGCCGACTCGCCGAAGACGGTGACGTTGTCCGGTTCCCCGCCGAACCCGGCGATGTTGTCGCGAACCCACCGCAGTGCCGCGATCTGGTCGCGCAGTCCGTTGTTGGGGGTCCCCCCGGGGAGAGAGACGAAGCCCTCCGCCCCGAGCCGGTAGTTGACGGTGACCAGGACGACGCCGTCGCGCGCGAACGAGGTGCCGTCGAAGGCGGGGGCCGATCCCGAGCCGATCATGAACCCGCCGCCGTGGAGGTAGACCATCACGGGAAGCCCGCTCGAGCCGGGATCGGGCGTCCAGACGTTGAGGTTGAGGTAGTCGCCGTCGCCGGTGACCCATCCGGGCCCGGTCAGCGGCGCCAGATTCGCGTGAGCGGGGTGCAATTGCGGCTGGGGTGCGGTGGCGCCGTAGCTGGTGGCGATCCTGGCCCCCGCCCAGCGTTCCGCGGGGCCGGGCGGCGCGAACCGGCGTTCGCCCGCCGGTGCTGCCGCGTAGGGGATTCCCAGGAAGCGGGCGACCCCGTCGGTGTGGTCGCCGGAGACTCGCCCGGCCTCGGTTGTCACGGTACGGACGGTCATCGGCGACGTCCCCTTTCGTGTATGCGCGGACGGTCGGGCCCACGGTGGCGGTCTGAGTCGGCACCCCACCCCGTCCGAGCCTGCCATTGGCTTCGGTGTCCGGCCCGAGGTCGCCGCCGTCATGTCGTGCCGTGGCTCGTGGTAGACCGGCGCCGATCGGGACTTCGAGGGGGAGCGGCATGACCTGGCAGATGCGTGATTCTCAGCGGATGATGGAAGACCTGCTGCTCGAAGGTGCGGTGACGCTCACGGAAGCACGTCGGCTCCGGATGCCGCCGCCCCCCGGACTCGTTCCTCCGGGCCGCTGTCGAGCCCCTCCTGATGGTCTGGTCGGGTTACCCGCTCGGGGAGGGCGGGCCGCGCTGGCACGTCGCGACTGACCCGCGAGAATCGTGCGGATCGACGCTGGGCGATCCTCGACCCGCTCGGGGCGCCGGCGAGCGACCGGAGGATTCCTGTGTGTCCCGTCAACCCGGGGTCGTCGAACATCGGCCGCCCGAGGTTTGGTGCGGGTCGACGAGGGAAGCGTCGGCCCGCACCATCTTTCACTCAGCGGCGCGCCAGTGCCTCTTCGATTGTGGCCAACTTGTTCGCCAGATCAGCGCCCACCGTGGCGATGTACGGCTCGTCGATTATCTGGATGTGGTCGCAACCGACGTGGACGATCTCCAGGTTCTTCACGGCGTCTCCCCAGCCGCCGTCCGGCTGGCGGATCCGGAACGCGGGTTCGAGCGCGATCTGGTCGTCCAGGTACTTCTCGGCCATGTACAGCACCACGTCACGGTCGTAGGTTCCCAGGTCCGTGCTCGGGATGGCCCGGTTGTCGAGCCACGACGTGCGCTGGTGCTCGATGATGCCGGCGGGGATCTTGGCGCCGCTCGCCTTCAACAGGTTCATCAGGATCTTGATCTGTTCCTCGTCGCTGCCGGCGGACGCGAGCTGGTCGTAGGGCAGCGGTGCGTCGAAGTTGTAGGTCTTCTTCGCGAATGCGGCGTACCGCTGCCAGCGCTTACGGATCTCCTCCGGGGTGTTCTCCACTTTCTCGCCGGGGAGAACAGTGTCGATGAGTCCGACGTACTGGACGTCAGCGCCGTCCTGGCGCAGTTGCTTCGCGACCGCGTATGCGAGGGCGCCACCGAAGGACCAGCCGTACAACACGTACGGGCCGTCTCCCTGGATCGTGCGCAGCAGCGGGACGTACTCCTTGGCGCGTTCCGCGAGTGGGCCCTCGACGCGTTCGAGCCCGAACATCGGGGTGTCGGCGGGTAGCCGCTTGAGCAGCGGTTCGTATGCGACGGTCGAGCCGCCTGCCGGGTGGAACACGAACACCGGTACGGCGTTCGAGCCCTCGGCGCGGGGCCGGAGGGTTCGGACGAGGCCGTCGATCTTGAGGCCGTCCTCGAGGTGTTGGCGCACGGTTTCGGCGAGTTGCTCGATGGTCTCGGCGTCGAGGACGTCGTCGTCGGTGATCTCGCCGCCGGCACGCTCGGTGAGCCTGGCGGCCATCTTCGCGGCGGTCTCGTCGTCGAGGATCGGCAGAGTCGCGAAGATGCTCTTCGCGGACTTCCCGGTGACGACTGCCCAGGTGGCGAAGGCGAGCCGTTCGGCCGCGTCGCGTGGCGGCACGTCGAGGTCGCCGGACTCGCCGGGTACCTTCGCGACCAGCTCGGGGGTCGCGACCGGTTCCGTGACCTCCACGGATTCCCGTTCGGCCTGTTGCTTCTCCGCCAGCGCAGTCAACTCTTCCCGGTTGTCCACGGCGTAGCGCAGGTACTTCGAGACGTCGTGCAGGCTCGCGTCCTTGACCGCGGCGAGCTGCAACTGGGGGATGTCGAACTCGTACTCGACGCGGTTCTTGATCCGCACCGCCATCAGCGAGTCCAGGCCCAGTTCAATGAGTGGGATCTCGGCGGGCAGGTCCTCGGGGGCGTAGCCCATCGACTCGGCCACGATCAGTGCCAGCCGGTCCTCGAGGGGTTGCGACCCCTCCGGATCCCACCTGTCGCCGAAGGTGTCGATGACTTCGGGGAGCTCCTCGACGAGCGCCGTCGGCGCCGCGACGACAACGGTCGATTGCCGAACTTCCTCGCCCGACGACACGACGGCTTCACACAGCAGCGTGAATCCCGCCGCATTGGCGACACCCGAGGTGGTGTTCTCGGACCTGCAGTGAACCTGAACCGCCGCCCCACCCGGGTGCCGGAGCATGGTCACGCTGAGGGTGCCGCTGGATGGCAGGTCGGTGTGCGAGATGGTCGTGACGAGCGTGACTTGCGGAAGCACTTGTGCCGCAGTCGTTGTGACAAGGTCTTCGAAGCTGGAGGCGGTCGATGCTGGCAGCTCCCACGCGTGGCGGCCGTCCGGCAAGGCCACCCGCGCCCAGAAACGGTCCTGAGACTCTCGGCCCCCTGTAGTGAATTGCTTGTCCGTCATGCAGTCATTCCCTCCCGTGACGCCCTGCTCCTTTGCGGCGCAGCGTCAGTGCGTGTGTGCAACCAGCCAACAGAATCCGGCATTCGCCCCCGGCGCGAATTCAAAGCGCGACGATCATGACACGCCGATAGTGCTGCGGCGCCCATCCCGTGGATTCGGAAACGACGCAGGACGACAGAGTTGTTCGTGTCTGTCAGCTGGTTTCAGGCCCTGGGCTGAGAGGGTGGTGGCATCACGCCGCACCGTCACGCCACCACCGCGGCCAGCAGCACCGCCGTCACGACCAGGACATCCGGCCCCCGCATCAGTCGCCGGAGCAGGTCGACGGGAACCTGGCCGTACCCGGTCTCCAGGATCAGGCCGTCGTAGGCGGTCCAGGGGCGCGTTCGCAGCCGGTAGGCGGCGAGAAGTGCCCCGGCAGAGGCGATCAGCGGGATGGGCAGCTGGGTGTGGACGGCCGGGGCGGTCAGTGACGCGGTGCAGACGACCGCGCACAGCGGCACGACGAGCAGGGCGAGACGCAACGGGCGGTCGCCGACACCCAGCATCATCCGCAGCTCGTCGTTCGTGCACAGCTCGCGGAGCCCGGAACTGAACACCAGCGCCACGACGGATGCCGCCCCGAGCTGTGCCATTGCCGCACCCAATACGGTCCCGACGGAGGCGACCGTCCAGACCAGTCCGACCGCCGCGGCGGCGATCGCGAACGACGAGGGCCGGCGGAGGTGCCGGAGCAGATCCGCCCGGATCATCGCGTGGACACGACCCGGGGGCAGGCGCCGAGACCGGCTCTTGCCGATACGCCGCCAGGCCCTGACGTCGAGAATCCCCGCCAGTGCGGTGATATCGAGGGTCGTCATCGAGACACCGGCGCCGACAGCGAGATCCGCGCCGGCAGCCAGATCGGCCCGGCCGATTCGCCCGCACGCGAGCAGGGAGATCGCCGCGGCGGCTCCCGCGCACACCGTGCCGATCAGTACCGGCCACCACGACGTGACGACCGGGACCGCGACGCCCACGGCCGCCGCCGCCCCGAGACAGGCCCCCGCGGCGAGGAACACCCACCGGGAGATCGGAAGGACGCGAACCGGGAGCACCCGGCACTGCGCGAGCGCGGCCACGGCCACGACACCGACACCCGCGGTGGCCCCGAGCCCGGTCACAGGGAGCCACCCGGTCACCGCGCCGGCGAACGCGGCCAACCGTCCGACGATCAGGCCGGCCGTCGCGCCGAGCCCAAGCACCAGGAGGAGGCGGGGACGCAGCAGCGCGGCGCGGTCCACCGGCGTCGACAGCAACCAGCCCGTGTCCTCCGGGGAGGTCGTGACGGGGCCGAGCGCCCTGGCGATCGCCAGGCCCGCCCCGATCGCGAGGGAGCCGAGGGACCAGGCCCACGTGGGGCTCCAGGCGGGACCCGAAATGAAGAGGACCGAGCCGGACAGAACGGTCGCCGGCCGGTGGGCCAGCCACCACAGGGACCCGGCCGCGACGTAGGCGCCGAGGGCGAGCAGCAGAATCGTGCCGACCCGATCGCCGCGCGGTGCGTGCCTGCGTGCGAAACCCCGTCGCAGCGACCGCAGGTCGCGTGCCGACGGGACGGCTGCGCGGGCGTCGGTCAGTGCCATGTCCCGGCCTCCACGACGTGGTCGGCGACGGCGGCGACGAGGTCGGAGTCGTGGGAGACCAGCAGCACCGCAGTGCCCATTCGTTTCTCCTGCTCGAGCGCCGACGCCAGCCAGCTGCGGCCCGCGCTGTCGAGGTGCTGTTCGGGCTCGTCGAGGACCAGCAGTCGGCGGGGACGGACGAACGCGGAGGCGAGCGCGAGCCGCCGTCGCTGTCCGCTCGACAGGGTCACCGGGAGCTGATCCGCGGCACCGGCCAGGCCCACGTCGGACAGCGTCGCGGTCGCGATCGCGTACGGGTCCGGCACGCCGTGCGCCGTCGCGACGAGCTGAAGGTGTTCGTGCGCGGTCAGGTGGGCGAAGGTAGCGACGTCGCCGACCACCGCGGCGACGGTGGCCCGGAACCGGGGCGAGGACTCGTCGACGTCGGCCCCGTCGATCGTGATGCTGCCTGCGTTGAGTCGGTCGGCACCGATCACGCATTGAAGCAGGGTGGACTTGCCGGCTCCGTTGTCGCCGATGATCGCGCAGCAGTTGCCCGCTGCGACACCGAAATTGACTCGTGCGAATGCGGTCAGCTCGCCGAAGTGTCGCGCGGCGTCGCGGACGACCAGGAATTGATCGTCGTGATGTGAGTGGTCGAGCATGGGTTCTCCCGGATTTCCTCGTGGTGTGTGGATGCGCGAGGAGGCGGGGGCCGGTCAGAGCGCGGCAGAGAGTGCGGCCCCCGCGACGGGGCCGGGTGCCCGGGGCCGCGGGCGGCCTGCGGTGTCGGGGTGGCTGTGACGGCGGAACGAGCCGCGGAGTCGTCGTTCCTCGGCGGTCGGACCCCGCGCGGTGCGGCACTGCCCGCACGTCGGGTCGTCGGCGCGGCCCAGGAGCACGAGCGCAGCAACGGCCACGACGGTGGCGAGCAGCCCCATCAGCAGGGCATTGGTGTCGCCGGTGGGCGGGAGGGTGGCGGCGATGAAGGCAATGGTCGCCCACGTCATCAGGACGGCGAGAACATCAGCAATGCCTCGCGAGTCCCGGAACATGTCCAGCAGCCTAACCCGGTGAGTTCCGACGACGCCCTACCGTTCGAGAATCGAACGAGGGTGTTCGGTTGCGCTACTCGGAGTCCGGTCGTTGGCCGTCGACTCGCTTGACAGGCAGCCACGTCGCGAGGGTGTGTGCGAGTGTGCCCAGGAGGCGGTCGCCGAAGACACAGAGGGTCTGCTCCCACGGGTGCCCGAAGGTCCCCTCGCTGAGGTCGTCCCGCAGGAAGATGTAGTAGTCGCCGTTGGGGTAGACGGGAACCCGCCACTCGGTGTCGGGAGTGGCGGCATGGACGGCGGCATCGAGCCGGTATCCGTGGTGCTGCCAGTCCAGCACCACGAACGTGGGGTCGTCGGGAAACTCGCTGACGAAACAGCGCAGTGCCTCGGCGTTCACCGCGTCGAAGCGGCTCTGCCAGGCGCCTGCGATGTTGGTGGGCGCGGTGAGGTCGAAGGTGATCGACGGTGTCGGTTCGGCGATCGCCGGCCAGGTCGATTCGGTGATGCCGGGCCGGAACCCGAACCTGTCGGTGAACCGATCCCAGTATCGATTCTGGTCTTCCAGCGTGGTCCAGCCGCTCGGCAGCGGGCTTCCGAAGTCGAGCGTGTGCCTCATCATTGCGGCTCCTTCTGCTGGCACCCCGGACCCGATCTCGTCGATGACGGGCTCCACCAGGTTTCGTCGCCCGCGTTCACGTCTCCGGCTGCTTCACTCGGGTCGCGCGGAAGCGGTACCCGTCCTGGGCCGCGTGCTCCCAGTCGATGTCGACCGTCGCGCCTACCGTCAAGGCACGGAATCCGGTCCCGTCGATGTTGCTGTAGTGCGCCCAGCATCCGCCGGGGGTGTCGGGGGAGTCCAGCACTCCCCACCCCAATTCGGCGTGCCACTCCCGGACCGTTCCCGTTGTCTGTCCCACGGCAAGGACGATCTCATGGTTTCGGCGAGGGTCGACTGTCCGAAACGCCCGAGGTCGGAAGAGTCCGATCGTTGAACCTGGCACTGCACGGCGGCGCTCAGTAGGCGGCCATGCAGTTGCGGATCACGTCAGCAGAGAATTCTGGAATCGAGCAGGTGATGCGCCGCCAGCCTGGCGTGCCGCCGAACTGGTCTTGCGACGTGTCGACCAGGACCTCGAAGTCACTCGTTGCAGGCGTGGCACGCAGGTAGTACACGATGGGGTCGCCCTCGGTCGTGTAGCTGGTGAGCGCGAACTCGCCACCGTGACGCTGTCGCCCGCCTGACAGGCAGTCGATCACCGGCGGTGTGAGTGAGTCCTGCGGCGTGGTCCCGGGACGAGGCGCTGCCTGGCCACAGCTCGGTAGCGCCGAGCGATGGACGATCTCGTCCGGCGGCGGACCGGCCGGTGGCTCCCAGCTGACGTAGACGACCGCGGCCGCGACAGCGAGCAGGATTGCGAACGGGACGCAACGCAGCGCTGCCTGGATCTTCCCCGCCCTCATGACGACCAGGCTAGATGCTGCGCTGGCAGGTAGCTGTGGCTGACCGGCGGTCGGCGGCCGATACGCTTTGCCTCATGCGTGGTGAGTACAAAGTTCCCGGTGGCAAGCTCGTGGCGGTCGACGTCGAGGTGGACGACGGGCGCCTGTCGCGGGTGTCGCTGTCCGGTGACTTCTTCCTCGAGCCGGACGAGGCGCTCGACGACATCGTCGCCGCGGTGATCGGGATGTCCGTCAACGCCGACGCCGCGAAGATCGGACACGCGATCTCCGGGGCGCTGGGCGACGAGGTGTCGATGATCGGCTTCACCCCGGAGTCCGTAGGCATCGCGATCCGCCGGGCCCTCGGTCACGCGACGAGCTGGCACGACCACACCTTCGAGGTGATCGAGCCGGTGGTGCTCGACCCGGCGCTGCACGTCGCCCTCGACGAGGTGATCACCCGTGAGGTGGCCGTAGGCGACCGGGGCCCGACGCTGCGTTTCTGGGACTGGGACGCCCCGCTGGTGGTGCTCGGCTCGTTCCAGTCGGTGCGCAACGAGGTCGACGAGGAGGCCGCCGCCCGGCACGGCATCGGCATCGTGCGCCGCATCTCCGGTGGAGGTGCGATGTTCATGGAGCCCGGCAACTGCATCACCTACTCGCTGTCGGTGCCCACCTCGCTGGTCGACGGACTGAGCTTCGAGCAGTCGTACGAGTTCCTCGACCGGTGGGTGATGGGTGCGCTCGCCGACGTCGGCATCAACGCCCGCTACGTGCCGCTCAACGACATCGCCTCCGACAAGGGCAAGATCGCCGGGGCCGCGCAGAAGCGCTTCGCCGTCGGCGCGGTGCTGCACCACGTGACGATGGCCTACGACATCGACGCCGACAAGATGACCGAGGTGCTGCGCATCGGTCGGGAGAAGATCTCCGACAAGGGGATCACCAGTTCCGGCAAGCGGGTCGACCCGATGCGTTCGCAGACCGGCATGGCGCGCGACGCCATCATCGCCGCGTTCCTCGCGCACTTCCGTGCCCGCTACGACACCCGGGACAGCGCCTACACCGACGCCGAACTTGCCGCGGCACGCGAGTTGGTCGATTCCAAGTTCCACACCCGGGAGTGGAACCACCGCGTGCCGTGACGTGGCTACAGGTCCCGGATGTCGCCGAGGTCTGCCGAGAGCCAGTGCTCGGGCCGCATGAACACCGCGACCTGGCCGCCGTACGACTCGGTCGCCTTCAGGTACGGGTCGACCTTGTCCGCGGGGAGGTAGCGGGCGGCCATCTCGCGGTTCATCTCGTCGGTCACCTCGACGATCCGGGTGACCGGCCCCTCCACGCTCACGTACCTGACGGTGGGTTCTTCGCGCTGCACCATCAGGCTGAATCGACCGGCCTCCCTGATGCGGCGGATCTTCTGCGACTCGGGGCCGGTGAGCACCCACGCCTCGGTTCCCGGTGCGTACTGGTACCAGATCGGGACGGTCAGCGGGCCGCGGCCGGGGGCCGACACCGCCAGCGCGGCGATGTGCGGCTGCGCGAGAAACTGTTGACGCTCATCCTGTGACAGCGGCATGTTCCTCAGGCTAGCGCGCCAATGGGTTGTCCGCGAGGAGTCACGGACCGCGCCGAGCGGGCCTTCGGGTACCGCCGTCGTGCCTCAGATCAGTTTTGCGGCACGTTCGGCCATCATCACGCAGCCGAGATAGGTGTTGCCCGCCGGCAGCACCGGCATCGCGGAGGCGTCCACCACCCGCAGGCCCTCGACCCCGCGGACGCGGCAGCGTGCGTCCAGGACGGCGTTCGGGTCTCCGTCCGGACCCATCGCGCACGTACCGCCCAGGTGCGCGTAGCTGATCACGCCGCCGTCGACCAGGCCCGCCGCGGCGCCGTCGGCGCTCAGGTCGGTCATCGGCTGGATGCGGGTGGCGCCGAGTTCCGCGAACGCCCCGGTCGACTCCAGTGCGGCGATGCGACCCAGGATCCAGTCGAGGCGTTCCAGGTCGTGCGCCGTCAGCGCCGGCATTTCCACGTCCGGTTCGGCGCCGGGATCGGTCGAGGAGATCCGGACCGTTCCCCGCCCGGTGACGTCGAGCAGGTACGGGACGACCGAGAAGTACGCGCCGTCGGCGGTCGGTTCGCCGATCGGCAGGTTCAGGACGTGGAAGTCGATGGTGTCCGACTGAGGCGTGCTGCCCACCCACACCGGCTGGACCGGACCGCCGCGCAGCGGCCCGCCGCCCGCGTGGTGGTAGACCAGCGGGAAGCCGAGGTGGTCCTGCAGGTTCGCCCCAACCCCCGGGACGTCGGCGACGACGGGGATGCCGAGGCCGTCGAGCAGATCCCTCGGGCCGATGCCCGAGCGCTGCAGCAGCGCGGGCGAACCGGTTGCGCCGGCGCTGACGATGATCTCGCCGGCGGACAGTTCCCGGCCGTCGGCGGTGCGGACACCTCTCGCCCGTCCCTCCTCGACGACTACCCGGTCCACCGTCACCCCGGTCTCGACGGTCAGGTTCGGTCGCGACCGGACCTCCCGGGTCAGGTACGCCTGGCTCACGGTCAGCCGCTCGCCGTCCTCGGACACCGTCAGCGGGAAGATCCCGACGCCCGGGAGCTGCGCGGGGTCGTTGACGTCGTCGGCCCACGGCACGTCGAGTTCCCGCAGTCCCGCGAGGAACGACCGCTGGGACTCGGTCTGTTGGTCGGGGGTGGAGCGGCGTACGACGAGGGGCCCCTCGGTGCCGTGCAGTTTCGATGCGCCGCAGTCCAGGTCGTTCTCCATGGCCCGGAACGTCGCAAGGATGTCGGGCCAGCCCCATCCGTCGAGGCCCCGCGCGGCCCACGCGTTGTAGTCGGCCGGCTGGCCGCGCATCGTGGCGAGGTAATTGACGGCCGAGGTGCCGCCCAGGACGCGCCCGCGCACCATCTGGACCGTGGTGTGTCCGGCCTGCATCGGGAAGGCCCGCGCGAACGGCGTTCCGGCCCACACGTCTCCCGCCGCGGTGGGTCGCAGAACGGAGTCGTCGTACGAAGAATCGTCCGGGCCCTGCTCCAGCAGCAGTACGCGCCGTTCCGGGTCCTCCGACAGCCGTGCGGCCAGCACCGCACCGCTGGTGCCGCCGCCTACGACGATCACATCCGCGTCCATCGCCACTCCGTCTCGACTCGCTGAGGCCTTGCGCCCCTGCTTGACTCGGTCACACTACTGACCGCAGTGTGACCGGGGTCATCGGGACGTGTTCGTGCCACGCGAACCGCATGGCCGGACTGATCGAATCCGGGCCGCTGTCACATTTCCCTCGTGGGCGGTGTCCTATCTCGAGAACATGGACGCGACATCGGCAGGAGAACCGCCATGAAGGCACTGATCGTCTGCACGTCCGTCTCGCACGGGAACACCAGAAGGGTCGCCGAGGTCATGGGCGGGGTGCTGTCGGCGCGGGTCATGGCTCCCGAGGAGCTCGACCCGGCAGCATTGGCGGGCTACGACCTGGTGGGATTCGGATCCGGGATCTTCCAGATGTCGTTCCATCCGCAGCTGCGCGACTTCGTGCGGGCCCTTCCGTCGCAGCCCGCGACCGCGGCGTTCCTGTTCTCCACCAGCGGTCTTCCCGAACCTCCGTTCCGGCGCTACCACCGTTCCCTGGAACTGCTGCTCGCGCAGAAGGGGTTCGAGGTGGTCGACACGTTCTCCTGCCGGGCCTTCGACACGTACCTGCCGTTCAGGCTCGTCGCCGGCATCCGAAAGGGACGGCCGGACGTCGACGATCTGCGGGCAGCACATGCATTCGCCGCGGGCCTACGTTTGCGGATGTCCGCCCTTTGAGGCGTCACAACGTCTTCGGGCCGCGGCGGCACAGGCCGTGCCGAGGTTGCCGCGCGATCACGGGCACCTGGCCGCCCTCGGCTGCTCGCGTCGACACCGCAGCGAACGTCAACCTATTTTAGGACCGTCACTGTCCTATATCCGCGACACACTCGAATCATGAGCGAAACCGACACGACTGCCGGACAGCCGGATCAGACCGACATCACCGACTACAACGATCCAAACGCGCCGTGGAACCAGGCTTGGGACCCGCAGGACGGCATCGCCAACTGGAACGATGATGTGATCAAGGAGTTCCGAGAGAACTCGGGCAAGGTAGGCGGTGCTTACGCGGGCGGGGACCTCATCCTGCTCACCACCACGGGAGCCAAGAGCGGCAAACGGCACACGACTCCGCTGGGGCCTCTGTACCGGGACGACACCATGTTCGTGAGCTCGTTCATCGAGGACAAGTACCCGGCCTGGTGGTACAACATCAAGGCGAATCCGCAGGTCACTATCGAACTCCGGGACAAGACCTACCAGGCGACCGGCAAGGTGCTCGAAGGCGCGGACTACGACGAGTTCGCGACCTGGGTACTGGCCAACAACCCCCTGCTAGCGGACTTCCAGTCCAAGATCGACAGGCCCATGCCGCTGGTTGTGCTGACCCTCAACGGCGAGGTTTGAGCGCTCCCCGAGACCTCCCGGCCCCGGTGCGTCGAATGGTGCGCACCGGGCTGCGCAGCAGAACCAGGATGCTGCCCGAGGTCGCACTCAGTACTGCGTCACAGGGGTGGCTGTCGAATCGCGGCTGAGGCACCCGACTCGCGGCGGTCCGACGATTGCGACCGAATCCACTGATTGGTCAGTCCCAGTACGGCGGCTCGCATTCGGGGTCATCGAGCACCGCGTCGATCCGCTGGTCGACCACGATCCGACCTATTGCATCGGTATCGGCACCGATGGTCGCGAAGTGCGGATCGACGTCGTTGGTGACGCACCAGGCGCGGTCCGCCGGCCAGATGAATGCGGGATCGGGCGAGTCTCCGAACGGCCACCGCGCGGGGTCGTCGCCGTTCCAGTCGGCGTAGTCCGCGAGTGTGCCGCGGAACAACCAGTAGTCGCGGTTGGGGATCTTGAAGTTGGGCGCCGAGTTGACGGTGATGGTGCCCCACCCATCCCACATGCAGAAGTAGCACTCGTCTGGTGTGGCTGTGTATCGAGACAGCACCTCCAGCGCCACGCCGACCTGCTCCTTCTCCGACAATGCGTTCTGATCGAAGTCGACGTCACTCGTCTTCTGTCCGGGAAAGCTCGGATCGGGAATGAACCTCACCCGCGCATAGCTCGGAAATCCGACCGGGCCGCGACCCGCCAGTCGGTACCACGGAAGACCCTGCTCGAGGAGCCACTTGGCGGCCGCCGCGTCCCTGCACAGTTCGAAGCTCACCACACCATTGTCTACGGGTTGCGAGGCCGCGCTTCACAAGTCGATCGGAACGCCCGTACCGGACCGCACCTACCCGCCGAGCGCACCCTGTGCACGAACGCCCCGGCGACGACGCACGACATCGGTGACCAGGCCGACCGCGACCAGCACCTGGCCCAGCATCAACGACGCCGGCAACGCAATCAACTCCCACCCGGTCGAGCCGAACTGCAACGCCCACACCACGATCGCCACGGCCAGGACCAGCGTCGTCAACTGCCCGAGCCCCATCAGTAGCGGAGGAACCCACACTCGAGCGGTGCCGCGCAGGAGAACGACCACGCCAGCCACCGCTCCCACCGCCGCGGCCATCAATCCGATCAGCGTCGGAAACACCACCATCAGCTCGAAGAACGGACCCGGCTCGATCACCCCCGAACTCGCCAACTGTGGCATCACATACAGCCACACCGACACGAAACACAGCACCGATACCGCCGACGCAGTCATGAGCATCTTCATCGCTGCAAGGTAGCCCGATATCCACACGGTCGGACTCAGGGACGCATCCGCGCGCAGGTGCGCTGACTCCCTCCACGACGGGTGTTCACCAATCCCGGCCAAGTCCGTGTAGCCACTGCTTTGATCACTTCCGCATTCGGCTAGGGGACCTGGAAGGTGCCGAGCCCCGGGGTGATCAGGATCTGATATGCGGGCGCGGGCAGCGGCGCGCCGACATCTGCCGTCGCGGCGACCGTTCCGCTGCCCGTGGACACCGTTGCGGGTCCGTATCGACACCACCCGTCCGGTGCGACCGGCCGGCTGTAGTCGGGAACCACGTGCTTGAGCACGGTGGTGCCCGCGGCGCCGGTGGTCAGGTTTCGCCAGTTCACCGTCATGTCGAGGGCGACACAGATTCCTGTCGGTGGCTCGGTCGCGAAGGTCACCGCACCGGGTGCGCCAGTCGTTGCCGACGGCGTCACCGAGATCAGTGGCGTCGGGTTCCAGCACATGAGGAGCTCGCTCAGGCATCCGGCGACGTACCGCACCGGGACCTGGAATGCCGTGGTCGTCGGCACCGGTACCGGCGGTGGGTTCGCCGCCGCCGCGGCGGACGAGCAGAGCGGGAGGGTGAGCACGGCCACGGACGCCAGGGTCTGGGGGAAGAACGAACGATGAATTGCTGCACGGCGCATGGCGTGAGCCTTTCCGCGTTGGATCCGAACCGACCCTGGTGCAGTGTCAGCGTACGTGCTCGAACAGGGACACGATGATCCCTTCGGGCCCACGCACGTAGGCCATCCGCACGCTGTCCTCGTACTCGCCGATGCCACCGATGAGCCCGTACCCGTCTGCGGCCACCGCGTCGACGGCGGCCTGGAGGTCGCCGACCTCGAAGGACACGTTGCGCAGCCCGAGTTCGTTGGCCATCGCCGTGGGCGATCCGGGCACGTGGTCCGGCGTGACGAAGGTCGAGAGCTCGAGCCGGGACCCTCCGTTGGGCGGTCGCAGCATCGCGATCCGGCAGTGCGCGCCGGGGATGCCGCAGACGGTCTCCACGAACTCGCCCTTCACGGAGCCGGTGCCCTCCAGTTCGAGACCCAGCCCGACGAAGAACGCCGTTGCCGTGTCGAGGTCCGCGACGGTGATGCCGACGTGGTCGAAGCGTTGCACGTGTGCCATGGGATCGATCCTCCGGTTGTTGTCTTGTCGATTCGATTCGATGCCGGGACGGAGCCGGGACGGGGTTCTCGACATGTTCCTACCGCATGGCTGCGGACAACCGAGGGACTCGGAACCCGCGACGCCGGCAGTTCCCGGGCGTAGCGTGAGGAGCCGAGCGGACGGAGCCGGGCATGTCTGATTCGTTGTCGCGCACGTCGAATGCGGTGCGCACCCTGCTGGCGATGCTGGGTTCGGTGCTGATCGGCGCCGCGGGTGCCCCCGCCGCGGTCGCACAGCCCGCGGTGACCGCGCCGCCGCCCGCCTGCGCGTGGCGGTTCATGTCCAACAGCACAGTGCTAAACGTCGCGTTTCCAGATGCAAACGCGACTTACTGGGTGCTGCCGTACGCGCTCGGCGCGGGCGAGACCATCGAGCTGACCGGGACGTACCCCGCCGCGCGGTACCTCTCGCTCAACACCTACGGCACCGACCTGAACACCGTCGACACGCTCCGCGACGACCAGATCGTGCCTGACGCGGGCAGCGTGAACCCGTTCGCGGGGCCGACGGTGCCGGGCTCCCCGCGACAGTGGCACGCCACCGTGGTGCCCGGGCAGGCCGACCACTCCCGCAACGAGATCCGGGGGTTGCCTGCCGACGGCGCCCAGCCCACGCCGGTGGGATTCCTGATCGTGCGGGTCTACGTCCCCGACGACGCGGCCTCGCCGACCGGCGGGGTGGAGCTGCCGTCGGCCACCCTGGTCCTCGGCGGCGGCGCCACCCGCGTCGCGCTGCCGACCTGCGCATCGCCGTTCGACCCGGCGGACGTCACGGGCGGCCCGCTCGGGCAGCTGGCGACCGAGGGCTTCGACCGGCTCATCGCGGGCGCCGCGTCCGGGGCGTTCCCCGGGAACGTGCCCGAGGCCACCTTCGTCAACCCCGCCAGCACCTCCGGCCTGTTCCCCAACGGCGACAACAAGTATCTCGGCGCCGGCCTGACCTACCAGGCGCAACGGATCGTGGTGGTGCGGGGCAAGGCGCCGACGTTCCCGGACACCCGCGCCGGCGACCCGGTCACCGATCCCGGGCAGCAGGTGCGCTACTGGTCGATGTGCCAGAACGACCAGGTCTCGCCCTATCCCGTGGTGGCCTGCGCGGCGGACTTCCAGACCCGGCTCGACGCCGACGGCTACTACACCTACGTCGTCGCGGCCACCGGCGACGTCCCCGCGCGCGCCGAGTCCGATCCGACGGTGACCGTCCTGCCGTGGGGTTCGACGGACGTGCCCAAGAAGGTGCTGTTCATGCGGAACATGCTGCCCACCACGGACTTCTACCCGCGGTCGATCCAGGCGTCGCAGGACGGTGGCCTGGACCCGGCGACCAGCATGGGTGAGTTCTACCCGGTCGCGGCCTACTGCGACACGGCGGCGTTCGAGGCCGGCGGGTACCGGGCGTGTGCGGGTGGTTGATCGATAGAGGGGGAGTGCTCACCCCTTCCACCTTCAACTTATAGCCGACAGGGGGGCTTGCGGCAAGGCCCCGGTGGTGACGCAGAATCGTCGGCCCGGGCCAAAACCCGTGGACAAGTGGAGGCCGACGGCCCCGGTGTGAACCACCCGGGACGGTCGGGCCGGAGCAGTAGGGGGCACATGTCAACGCAGGGGTACGACTCGACGGGGCGGCACGACTCGACACGGCGGTACGACGACGAGCTACGGTCCGAGCAGCGCTACGTGGCCGGGCTCTACGCGCGGCTCGACGCCGAGCGCGCCCGGGTGAAGGGCAGGCACGGCGCCGCGCTGAAGGGCGCCGCCAGCCAGGACAAGGACGGCACCCTGGTGGACCGGGACGCGGAGGTGCGGGCACTGGCCGCCGAGATGAGGCGCCTCGACGTCGCGGACAGTGGACTGTGCTTCGGCCGGCTGGACGCCGTCGCCGGGCACCCGTCCTACATCGGGCGGATCGGGATCTTCGACGAGGACGACGAGTACGAGCCGCTGCTGCTCGACTGGCGCGCGCCGGCCGCGCGCGCCTTCTACACCGCCACCGCCGCCAGTCCCGAGGGCATGCACCGCCGCCGGCAGTTCCGCACCCGCGGCCGCGGCGTCGTCGGCTTCACCGACGAGGAGTTCGGCCGCCCCGACTGGCATGCCCGCGGCGACGAGGCCCTCCTCGCGGCCGTCAACGCGCCCCGGGGCGACGGGATGCGCGACATCGTGGCGACGATCCAGGCCGAACAGGACCGGATCATCCGGCTCGAGCACCCGGGCGTGCTGGTGATCGAGGGCGGCCCCGGCACCGGCAAGACCGTGGTCGCGCTGCACCGTGTCGCGTACCTGCTCTACACCCAGCGCGAGCAGATGGAACGCAACGGCGTGCTCGTGGTCGGACCGAACCCGGCGTTCCTCAACCACATCGGCCACGTGCTGCCCTCGTTGGGCGAGTCCAACGTGGTGTTCACGACGACCGGGGACCTCGTGCCCGGCCTGCGTGTCACCGCCGAGGACGCACCGGGCGTCGCGGAGCGGAAGGGCTCACGCGAGATCCTGGGGGTGCTGGCGGCGGCGATCGCCGACCGGCAGCGGCTGCCCGAGCACCCGGTGCTCCTCGACCTGGCGGACGTCACGGTGCGGATCGACGCCGAGACCGCGCAGTGGGCCCGAGAGGAGGCGCGCGCGAGCGGGCTGCCGCACAACGAGGCCCGGACGGTGTTCGCCGAGATCGTCACGTACGTGCTCACCGAACGGGCCATCGGTCGGATCGGCAGGGGCTGGCTGAGCCGGTCGGACAAGCAGGCCTGGGAGCAGCTGCGGGCGGACCTGGTGACCGAGCTCGCGGAGAACGACGCCTTCACCGCGGCCCTCGACGAGCTCTGGCCGGTCCTGACGCCGCAGGCCCTGCTGGCGCAGCTCTACTCGTCCCCCGAGCGGCTGCGGGCCGCCGGCGCCGACGCGGCGCTGGGCCGCACAGACGGCGACGCCTGGACGGTCTCGGACGTGCCGCTGCTCGACGAGCTGGTCGACCTGCTGGGCCGAGACACGGCGGCCGAGAAGGCCGCCGCGCTGGCCGCGACGCGGGAACGGCGGGCCGAGGCCGCCTACGCCGCCGGCGTGCTGGACCTGATGGTCGGCCGCGCCGACCACATGGACGACGACGACCACCTGTTCGCCACGGACCTGCTCTACGCCGAGGACCTCGCGGACCGGTTCGCCCAGCGCGACGACCGGGAACTGTCCGAACGCGCCGCCGCGGACCGGGACTGGACCTACCGGCACGTGGTGGTCGACGAGGCCCAGGAGCTGTCCGAGATGGACTGGCGGGTGCTGATGCGGCGCTGCCCGAGCCGGTCCTTCACGGTCGTCGGCGACCTGGCCCAACGCCGCTCCCCGGCCGGCGCGCGGTCGTGGGACGCGGTGTTCGAGCCGTACGTGCCGGGCCGCTGGGTGTACCGGTCGCTGACGGTGAACTACCGCACCCCGGCGGAGATCATGACCGTCGCCGCCGCGCTGCTCGCCGAGTTCGCGCCCGGGGTGCGGCCGCCGGAGTCGGTCCGGGCGTGCGGCGTCGCGCCGTGGTCCCGGGCGGTGGACGAGTCCGACCTGGCCGCCGCCGTCGACGAGTTCGTGGTGGACGAGGCAGGCCGGGAGGGCACCAGCGTGGTGATCGGCCCGCCGGGCGTGCCGGGCGCGGTGCCGCCGTCGGAGACCAAGGGCCTCGAGTTCGACGCGGTCCTGGTGGTCGAGCCCGAGCGGATCCTCGCGGACGGCCCCCGCGGCGCCGCGGAGCTCTACGTCGCCCTCACCCGCGCCACCCAGCGGCTCGGCGTCCTGCACCGGGAACCGTTGCCGCGGAGCCTGACCGGGCTCACCCAGACGGGGATGGCTGCCGGCCTAGGGCGCTGACGGTCCGAGGGACCTGGGCCGTGTGCGCGTGCGGGTTCGCGCGTTCACGATGGCCGCCGCGGTGGCCGCGACTGTCCTGTCACCGTCGTGGGTCAGCCGGTCGAGGGCCTCCCGCGCGGCGGTGCCGGGAATCTCGGCGAGGGCCTGGGTGATCCGTGACCGGGTGGACGCGTCCGCGACGGTGTCGAGCAGGTCCTGCAGCGCCCCGACGATGTCGTCGGCCACGGGCGCGGACTCGGTCAGCCGGCCCAGCGCCTCGGCGGCCTCGACGTCGCGGCGACCCTCGGCAACCATCGCGAGCAGGGTGGGGACCGGGTCGGTGTTCGACCGGGCGGCGAGAGCCAGCGCCGCCCGGTCGCGGACCTCGGTGTCCGGGTCGTCGAGGGCCCGCCGCAGGAGCACCGTCGCCTCGGTGGTGCGCACCGCCGCGATCGCCTCGGTGGCGCGCCGCCGGACGCCCACCTCCGCAGAGTCGAGGCCGACGGCCAGGTCCGCCAGACCCCGGCCGTCGGCCCTCGCCAACGACCACCGCAGCGCGCCGGCGACGTAGGGGTCGTCCTCCGACAGTGCCGCCGCGGCCAGCGCCCCGGCGGGCAGCGCCGCGTGCTCGTCCTGGGCCAGGATCGCCTGCTGACGGCGGGCGGCGGACTCGGACTCGAGCGCACGCAACGCGGTGACGACGCTCAGCACGCCGTCCCACTCCGCCGGGGCGGCGGAGTCGACGTGCTCGAGCTTCGCGAGCAGTTCCTGCTCGGCGGCGATCCGTTCCCGCGTGTGCCGGATGAGCTCACCTACCAGCTGGGCCGGTGCGAAGCCGGGCTCGTCCAGCGCGCGCCCGGCCTCGCTCAACGACAGCCCCAGGGTCCGCAGGCTCTCGACGTGGAAGAGCCGGCGGATGTCGTCGGCGGAGTACTCGCGGTAGCCGCCGGACGTGCGGCCGGTGGGCCGCACCAGGCCCAACGCGTCGTAGTGCCGCAGCATCCGGGCGCTGACGCCGGAGCGCCGCGAGACCTCGCCGATCAACATCCCCGTCTCCTTCCGTTACGCGTCCGGGCCGGTGACCGCGACGCGCTTCGCCGTCTCGAGGGAGAGCGCGAACCCGCTGTCGGGGTCGTGCCAGAGCTGCCGGGTGGCCTCCGCGTGCGCCCGGACGAGCGGGTCGGGACCGGTCGTGGCCGCGTCGAGGAGCGGCAGGACGGACTCGCCGAGTCCCGCCAGCGCGCGGCTCAGGCTCAGGTGTCGGTCGCGGTCGCCGCGCCCGAGCTCGGTCACCAGCGCGCCCGCGAGCGCGGGCTCGTCGTCGGGCGCCACCAGTGCCACTGCCGCCCGCCACGCACTGCGCGCGACCTCGTCGTCCGGGTCGTGCAGCATTGCCGACACCGCGGGCCAGGCGAGCCGGTCGCCGATCTTGGACAGCGAGTGCAGCGCCTGGCTGCGGGCCTGCGGGTGTGCGGACCCGAGCTCGTCGACCAGCCTCGGCACGGTGACCTCGGCGGGCAGCCGGCACAGCGCCCAGGTCAGCATGTCCCGGACGAAGAAGTCCGGTTCGACGGCACACCGCTCGACGAGGGTCTCCGTCAGCCGGGGATCGGGGTCCGTGCCCGCGGCGAGGGCCGCGCGCAGCCGAGCCGACGGGTCTGCGGCGGCCAGGGCGTCGACGAGGCGGGCGTTCGGCCCGCCGTGATGGGTTGTGTTCACGACAACCACCTCCTTCGTCGACCATTCGAGTCCTTGTCACAGTGTCAGGGTCAAGCCCCGGTGTCAGGGGGACCCGGCGGCGGGCCGGGCCGTTCGCACGCTGGCAGTGATCATGAATGTGATTTACCATGTGATCAGGAGGTGGATTCACATGACTGCAGCGCATCCCCGACCGGACCTCGCGGCCTACAACGCCGCCGCCCGCATGTCCCAGGCCGAGCTGGTCACCGAGCTGCGTGAGCTGCTCGGCGCCAAGCTGGTCGCCTACCTGGGAAAGGTGAAGGAGACCCGGGCCGTCCGGCAGTGGGCCGACGGCACCCGCACCATCGGCAACGACGTCGACGTCGAGCGGCTCCGCATCGCCTACCGCGCCGCCCGGCTGGTCACCGAACGCGACACCCCGCAGGTGGCGCAGGCGTGGTTCCAGGGACTGAACCCGATCCTCGACGACCGGGCCCCGGCGCTGCTGCTGCGCGAGGGCGACCTCGCCGACGTCGGTCCGCTGGTCCTCGCCGCAGCCCGCCAGTTCGCGGCGGTCGGGTGAGCGGACGTCGCCGTGTCCTGACCGACACCGGGCTGGGCCGGGTGTGCTGTGTGCGCGTCGCCGGCGCCGCCGCCCACCGCGTCGGGTACCCGCCGACCGCGTGGGAGTGGACACCCTGGGAGTACGCCACCGACGGGCGTTTCGGCGGCCGCTGGGACGACCCGGCGGGTGTCTGGCGCACCCTCTACGTCGGAGCCAGCCGACTGGCCTGCTACCTCGAGGTGCTCGCGTTCGCGCGGCCGAGCATCGACGTGGACCTGGACATGGACGCCATCGTCGTCGACGAGGAGGACCAGGCCGAGTTCCCGACGCTGGCACCGGGACTGCTGCCGCGCTCGTGGCCGGCGTCCCGGGTGTCCGCGAGCGGGATGATCGGCGGGTGGTTCGTCGTCCCGGGCGATCCGGAGACCATCGCAACCCTGCGAATCGGGTTCCGCGGCGCCGCGATTCGGCACGGGCTGGCGGACCTCGACGGTGCCGCGATCCGCGACGGCCGCCCCCGGGAACTCACCCAGGGCATCTCGCAGTGGATCAACACCCTCGTCGATCCCGCAGGCACCCCGGTGGCGGGGATCCAGTTCGACTCCCGCCACGGTGACGGCCTGACGCTGTGGGCGGTGTACGAGCGCCCCGGGGACCACGCGGCCTCCGGGCACATCACCCCGCTGGAGGCCGGTCCGATCGAGCCGGACGATCCCGAACTGGCCGAGGCGATGCGGCTTCTCGGCCTGGTCTGGTCCGACGACTGAACCCGTGTCGCCGGGCCGGTAAGGAACGGCAGTCGTCCGGACACTTCTTGGTATGAGCGAGGAACAGCCGGGATCACCGGCACCGGGGGACAGCGCGCGGTTCACCGCGCTGTGGGACGACTACGCCGGGCGGGTGTTCGCGTACGCCTGCCGGCACGTCGACCACCACACGGCCCAGGAGGTGGTATCCGAGGCGTTCCTGGTCGCGTGGCGGCGGCTGTCGGAGGTCCCCGACCAGGCCCTGCCGTGGCTGCTGGTCGTCGCCCGCAACACCGTCGCCAACCACCGTCGCGGCGACCGCCGTCGTGATGCGTTGACGGAGAAGATCTCCCGCATCGAGCAGGTCGCGGGATCGGCGCCCGGCGCCGACGTCGCGGTCACAGACCGCGCCGAGGTGCTCGCGTCGCTGGCCACACTGACCGCCGTCGAACGCGAGGCACTGCTGCTGACCGCGTGGGACGGGCTGACCGCGACGGAGGCGGCCCGCGTCGTGGGATGTTCCGTGCCCGCCATGCACGTCCGGCTGTACCGGGCCCGACGGCGCCTGCAGTCAGGTGCCGCCGCCGAACCCACCGCAGTGGCCCCGCAGCGGGCCGTCGCCGTACCGAGGAGCATCCGATGACCAGTGACCCGTTGCGAACCCTCGAGGCGCTGAGGCCGGACGCCGGAGCCGGCGAGCTGTGGCCGCAGCACCTGCAGGCCGCGGCCCGCGCCCGGATACTGGCCACCACGACGGAGCCGGCTCCCGCCCCGCGGCCCCGTCGCAGAGTGGGTGCCGTGTGCCTGGCCGCGGCCCTGCTCACCGCGGGCGGCCTCGGCGTCGCCGCGGCCGCCGGAATGATGCCGGCGGCGTTCACCGACCACTACTCGCACTGGCGCAATCCTCCGGAGCCGGGCACACCCGCGGTGGACCCGGCCGCAGCAGCGAGGATCGGCTCCGTCCCCGGCCCGGACGGCACGGTCTTCAGCGTCATGGTGGCGCCGGGTGCCGACGGGATGCGATGCGTGACGTCGGTGTTCGAGACAGTCGCCAGCGCGGCCCTGCCAGGCCCGGACGAGTTCATCGACCTGGGCAACCGGTGCCGACAGGGACCCGAGGACTGGGGCGCGCTGGGCGACGGTGCCGGCACCTTCGTCGTCGGCGGATACGGCGAAAGCCTCGGGGGCGTGCCAATTTCGCGTGGGTGGACCTACGACGCCGCGGCCGGAACTGCGGTGCGTGCCGAGATCCGCACGAACACCGGTCAGGTGCTTCCGACCATCCTCGCGGACGGCAGCTTCTTCGGCTGGTACCCGACGCCGACCGCCGGCAGCCCCCGGCCGGTCCTCACCGGCTACGCCGTGGACGGCACGATCGTCGACAGCTTCGAGATCGGCTGACGACCGAGCCGCCGCGGTGACGACCGACAGGGCGCCGGGGGACCCGCCCGCTAGACGTTCTGGCGGGCGATCTGGATCAGGTTGCCGCAGGTGTCGTCGAACACCGCGGTGATCACCGTGCCCATGTCCACCGGTGCCTGGGTGAAGCGGACGCCGAGGTCGAGCAGTCGTTCGTACTCGGCCTGGACGTCGTCGACCGCGAACGAGGTGAACGGGATGCCGTCGGCGACAAGGGCATCCTTGAACGGCTTCGCCGCCGGGTGCCCGCTGGGTTCGAGCAGCAACTCGGTGCCGCCCGGGTTCTCGGGGGAGACCACGGTGAGCCAGCGGTCCTCGCCGCCCATCGGGACGTCGTGCTTGAGCACGAAGCCCAGCACCTCGGTGTAGAACTTCCGGGCCTTCTCCTGGTCGTCCACGAGCACGCTCGTCAGGTTGATCCTCATGTCGGTGCCTGCTTTCCGTCGGTGTCGGCGTCACTGTCGGGGTGGTCGCCGGCTTCCTTGTCTGACCCGCCGAGCCGTCGGTCGACAACCGGCCCGCGTGCCCTGGTGCCGAGGTGAATGCTTGCATGCCGAGCGAGAGAACCCTACGAACGGTGACGGCGGGGCACCGCCCGACAGGCAGAGCGTCAGCTCCGTCCGAATGCGAGGCTGACGTTGTGCCCTCCGAATCCGATGGAGTTGCTCAGTGCGTAGTCGATCCGTTGCTGCCGTGCTGCTCCGGACACGATGTCGAGTTCGACTGCCGGGTCTTGGTTGTCGAGGTTGAGGGTGGGCGGCACAACCTGGTTCTCGAGCGTCAGGATGGTCAGGATCGCCTCGAGTGCACCGACCGCGCCGATCGAGTGGCCGAGGGCCGACTTCGGGGCGTACACCGTCGCGTCCCCTGCTACCGCAGCGATCGCAGCAGCCTCGGACGCGTCGCCGACGGGTGTCGCCGTGGCGTGCGCGTTGACGTGCGCGATGTCCGACGCCGACAGTCCGGCGGTACGGATCGCCGCGCGCATCGCGCGGGCGGCGCCTTCACCGTCCGGTGCGGGCGCCACGATGTGGTGCGCATCGGAGGTGATGCCCGCACCCACTACTCGCCCGCGGACCTCGGCCCCCCGAGCCCTGGCGTGTTCCTCGGACTCGAGCAGCAGCAACGCGCCGGCCTCGCCGAAGACGAACCCGTCACGGTCCCGGTCGAACGGCCGCGAGGCACGTACCGGCTCGTCGTTGCGTTGACTCATCGCCCGCATCATCGAGAAGCTCGCGATGGGCACGGCGCCGATCCGCCCCTCGACGCCGCCCGCGACCACCATGTCGGCCTCACCCGTGGCAATCATCCGCCAGCCGTGGGCGATGGCCTCCGATCCGGAGGCACACGCGGAGACCGGGGTGAAGATGCCGGCCTTCGCGCCGATCTCGAGCCCGACGGTCGCCGCTGGGCCGTTCGGCATGATCATCGGTACGGACATTGGCGACACCTTGCGGTATCCGCCCGCCCGCAGCGTGTCGACGGCGTCCACGAGGGCGTCACCCCCGCCGAGTCCGGTCCCGATGGCGACGGCGAGCCGCTCCCGGTCTACCTCGGGTAGCCCCGCGGACCGCCACAGCCGACGTCCGAGAATCATGCCGATCTGCTCGACGAATGACATCCGGCGCAGTTCCACGCGGGTCAGCTCGTCGCTCGGACGCAGGCAGAGTTTGCCGCCGATGCGCACCGGTAGGTCGTGGTCGGTGACGAACTCGTCGTCGAGCAGTCCGATGCCGCTCTGGCCGTCGAGCAGTCCCGTCCACGTGCGGTCTACGTCGTCCGCCAGCGAGGTCGTCGCCGCCATTGCGGTGACGACGACCGGCCTGGCTGCAGTTAGTGAAGCAGTTGTTACGTTCATGAGCAAATGAATACCTGGAGCGACCGCTACAGTCAACACATGGCTCGACCACCCGATCACCACAAACGCGCCGCGCTCCTCGCCGGCGTCGTCACGTACATCGGCGAGAACGGACTGGCCGACCTGTCGCTGCGGCCACTCGCCGCGGCGCTGGGCACCACCTCGCGGATGCTCATCCACTATTTCGGCACCAAGGAAGAGCTGCTCGTGCAGGCGCTGGCAACCCAGCGGCCCGACTTCGACGCGTTCTTCGCGGACGTGTCGGACGCCGCCGGCCTCGAAGCGCGGCTGCGTGAGTCGTGGACAGCCATGACTGTCGGCGACGACGCGGTCAGCACCCGAATCCTGCTGCAGGTCATTGCCATCGGACCCACCCAGCCCGGACCCTTCGCGGACTTCGCCGAGAAGGCGCTCGACACCGTCATCGGGGCGCTTGCTGCCGCGATGGTGCGTTCGGGATGGTCGCGTGGCATCGCGACGGCGGACGCGACGATGATCTCGGCGGGATTTCGGGGGCTGCTGTCCGATCGCTTGATCACCGGCGACTTCGAGCGCACGGAACTCTCGGCCGAGAGGCTCATCGGAGTCGTGCTGGGCGGGATGCGCTGAGCACGAGTAGCGCGGTCGTGCGCCGGCCTCAGCGGGTTGAGCCGGCTGGTCGGGGAGGATCGCACGATGGCGCCCATGGATTCACGCGACCCGGGATCACGTACGGGGTGGCTCACCGCTGTCTTCTGGACGGTCACGGCCGCGTTCGCCTACGTGCTCCTCGGGCTGCTCTTCCCTTGGGCGTGGCTGCCGTACCTCGGTTCCGGACTTGCGCTCACCTACCTCTGGTGGAAGCGCCGTCACCGCGGTCGGTACTCGGTCCTGTTCGGTGCGACCTGCGCGTTCTTCGCACTGATGGCCGTCGGGGTGAGCGGGGCGGCGCTCCTGGTGCCCGTCTCCCTCCCGGTCGACAGCGTTGGTCCGCGGCGGGTCGACTGCGGATCCGTCGTCGACCGGGTGCCTGCCGACGAATTGACGGTCACGACCGGTGACTCCAACGAGCCTGCGGTGCAATCTCGTTCGATCCCGCAGGGTTCGCTGGAGCGGAAGTGCTCGGATTGGCTCGACGGTCGCGGTGGTCGAGCAGCAGGGCTGGCCCTGATCGGCCTGTTCGTCGGCGCACGCGCCACCGGGCATTTCGTCCGTTCGGACGGTGTTCGATCGGTGGGTGTTCCTGCAAGCTCAGTGTGAAAGCCGGATCGCAAACCCTCGACGGTGAGGGGTCGTCCTAGCGTGGAGCTTTAGGGCAGTGATCGGCCTCGATCACGTGTCGTCGAGTTCGGCAGCGAGCTCCCGGGCGCGCGTCAGCTCCGCGGTCGCGCGCTGCGCAGCCTCCTCGGCGGCCCGACGTGTGGAGTCGGCGAACCGTCGCTCCTGCTCGGCCCGCGTCAGCTCGTCCCGGAGTTCCTCGACCCGGCGATGGGCGTCTCTCGACCGTTTGGCTGCCTCGTCGAGGTCGGACGCGGCTTCGTGCGCAGCGCGTTGCGCCTCGTCGACCGCCGCCTGTGCCCTCCGCAGTGCCTCCTCGTGCGCTCGCCGCACGGCGTCATCATTGGCTTCGGTGTGTGCCTGGCGCTCGTCGTCTGGCGGCGTCTCCTCCGCAGCGGGGGCCGGTGCGGGCACCGACGCGAGCGCAGCCGGCCCGAACCCGCTGTAGGACACCGCACCGAGCATCCGGCCGCGGCGCAGGTCGGCGCCGATGTCGGGGTCGGCGATCGCCGCCGTCAGCGACTGACTCACCTCCCGCAGCACGGCCTCGGACAGCTCGTGACCGTGTTCCCGGGCCGCGGCAGCCGCACGGTTGGTCAGCGCCGAAATCACCGCGGCACGTTGGGCGGCCAGGGACCGCAACTCGTCGCCGCGTAGTGCCTGATGCGCCGAGCGGAGGGCCGCCCCGAGGTCGAGCAGCTGATCGACAATTGCCGGCTCGGCCCGGACCAGCACGTTCAGCGCCCACCCGGTGGTCGTGGGCTTCCGCAGGCCGCCGACCTCCTTCGCCAGCGTCTTCTCGCCCGCGTCCTTGGCGTTCGCCACCGCGGTGCGTCGGGCGGCGACGAAGTCGGACGGGGTAACCGCGTAGAGCTCGTCGGCGACGCTGTCGAAGTCCACTTGCTGATTGTGGCATCGCATACCCCACCGATGGGGCCTGTCCGGGGTCAGGCGCAGCCCGGGCGGATGCCAATGGAGTGCGGGCCTATGGGGCTGGAATAGTCGCCACGCATGGAATTCGTGACGCTGTCGGTTGAGGATGTGGGTGAGCTTCTGACGTTGCAGAGGGCTGCGTACGTGACGGAAGCGCAGGCCCACGACGATGTAAACCTTCCCCCGTTGATGCAGTCCCTCGACGAGTTGGCGAGTGAGCTGACTGAGCCCGGCGTAACCGCGTTCGGGTTGCGCAATGGCTCTCTGCGTCTCGTCGCCGCGGTACGGGTGCACCTCTCGCCGACGGACCCGCACACCGCCGAGTTGGGAAGGCTGGTCGTTGCCCCGGACATGCAGGGCCGGGGTTGGGGCAGTCGACTGCACGAGTTGGCGGAAGCGCGACTACCCGAGCAGGTCACCGATCTGCAGTTGTTCACGGGCGAGCGCAGCCTCGGTAATCTGCGGCTCTACTCCCGATTCGGATATCGGGAGACACATCGCACTCCGACTCCGGGTGGCTATTCGCTGGTCCACCTGACGAAACGAGTGCGTGAGCAGCCTGACGCAGTAGTCACGCCGCCGCCGCCGTGTGGGGGAGGGGAGAGCGCTCTGTCAGCGGGCGGGTTGTGAACTGCGACGGAAGTCGTGGTGATCGGGGAGTGCACGGCGAGATGCACCGCGCGCTCCCGGTGCCCAACAGAGCTACCACCTGCATGTATGCCTCGTATATCCGCGTGGGCCGTCGCGCAGAACAAGGATAATAATGTCATAATCCAACTTATCGGCAGTTTGGGGAAACCGGTGCTGAGTCCCCGAATTCGTCTCCCGCACCGCAGTACTCCCGTTGCCGACCGCACCGGAGAGGGGAGGGGAGGGGATCGGCGTCGCCCTTGGGCAAACGGTCCCGGCGGAGGATGATCAAGGTGGCCGGATCGGCCGCGACCGTCGGCATTCGCGCCCTAGGAGGGCAGGACAATGCACGCAGTACCCGGTGACTGGATGGTGATCAAGGGAACCGTTGTGGACGAGCCCGACCAGGTGGGGCTGATCCGCGAGGTGCACTCGGAGGACGGTGGTCCGCCGTATCTCGTCCGGTGGATGAACGACGACCACGAGACGCTGGTCTTCCCGGGCCCGGACGCCTACGTGGTGCCCGAGGCGTCGAAGACATCCTCCGACGAGCATGAGCGCCGGCGGTATGCCGAACTGCAGGAAGTGGTCGCCGCGCGGCAGGCCCACGCGCACACCCATCCGTCCGGCTAGGGCGAGCCGCCTCGGCGGCGGGGAAGGGCGCTCACGCGCCGGGCCCCGTTGAATACGGGCCAAAGTCGGTTGACAACCGCCTTCAGCCGTCTGTAGTCATGCACCCATGAGCACATCCAAGGAACTGGTTCTCCGCCCGTGCGAGGGCGAGGCGGAGTGGCCGGCACTCGTGCGCATCTGGCGGAGCGCCGTGGAGGCAACCCACGACTTTCTCACCCCGGAGGATGTCGACTTCTACGAGTCACGGATGCTCAGCGACTATCTTCCGGCCGTCGAACTGACGGTCGCGGAGATCGAGGAGGCACCGGTGGCCTTCGCCGGGCTCGCGGGCAACTCACTCGAGATGCTCTTCGTCGACGGTGCCTGCCGCGGGCACGGTGTCGGTTCCGCGCTGCTGTCCCGCGCGATCGAGCGCCATCCCGATCTGCGCCTGGACGTCAACGAGCAGAACCCGCAGGCTGTCGGCTTCTACCAGCGCCACGGTTTCGTCGTGCTGAGTCGATCGGCGACCGATGGAGACGGGCGCCCGTTCCCGATCCTGCACATGGGTCTGTCGGTGGTCGGGACTCCGGACGGCCCGTTCGGGCTCAGCGGGAACGCGTCCTCCAACCCGCGAGCTGTTTGAGCCCGGGTACCCACACCGGTAGTCCGCCCGTGTCTGCGCGCATGGGCGTGCTGCCGCTGGCTGCGAGCTCGTTCATGTGCCGGGCCGGGATCGAGATTTTGTCGCGGCGTCGGAGTGCGGAATGCTCCGGCGTGTGACGAGTTTCGTGATTCTGGCGCTGTTGGCGCTCCTGCTGTTCTTCGGTCTCCGCGCTGCCACCAGGAAGCAGCCGCCGGCGCAGGCGCGCCGGGGCTCGTCGGGCGCGGGGGATGCCAGCGGATTCACGTCCGGTCAGAGTGACGCGGGGACATCCTTCGGTGGAGGCTGCGGCGACAGCGGGGGATCCTCCGACAGCGGTGGTGGGTGCGACTGACGCGGCGGCGAGCGTGGGCGCCGCCGAGCACCCGATTGGGAGTCCGTGTCTCCGTCGGGGTCGGTGTATCAATGGCATAACGTGGCTTATCGGCCCAATTCCCGACCACCGCATCACCATCCGTACTCGGCTCACCTTGAGCCGCAGTTCAGACCCCAACATTTGAGGGGGACGGGGTCGGGCCTAGAGGGAGTGGGGGATGGCGAGCACGGTGATCCCGGACGTCTCGCGCAGCTGCTCGAACAGGTCGCCGCGGTCGGCGAGCTTGTCGGTGCGGGTGACGAGGTAGTCGCCGGTCCCTGCGCTGTTCGTACGGTCGCCGGCGTCGTCGAACAACGCGATGCATGCGTGGGTGTGGGAGAGGTCGTGGCGCGCCCAGTACCGGACGCCGGCGTGTCCGGCCTCGCGCAGTGCGGCCGCCCATACCTGCGTCGCCCCGTAGTCCACCGTCGTGAAGATCTCCGCGGTCACCCCGAACTGCACCGCCAGGTTCGAGGTCAGGTCCGCGACCGTCACGTCCACGGCGAGCTCGAGCTGCGAGATCGTCCGGCCGGTGAGTTCGGTGCTGGGGATGACGCGGATGCCGCCCCAGGTCTCGAGCAGGGTGACGTCCTCCGACTCGGCGGTGTAGCAGGTGCCGTACGGGTCGGTGAGGTCGAACCGGCCGTACCCTCGGCTGCCGAACCACCACGGGCTGTACGCGGCCCCGTGGGTGCGGTGCAACCGGGTGCCGGCCCTGAGCGTGGCGACCGGGAAGCGGTCGCGCAGCAGGTCCGGGGGAGGCGGGGCGGCAAGGTGGGACGTGGCGCGGGGTGCGCTCACGCGGCCAGCCGCTCGCCAGCCTGTCGGGCGAGCGCGACCACGGTGGTCACGTCCCCGTCCAGCAGCGCCGCCCGCGGCGTCCGGCCACCAAGCTCGGGCTGCTCGGTCATCAGCCACGACGCGACGGTCCAACCCTGCGGGTCGGCGTGCGACCACGCGCGCAGCACGTCCTTGATCCCGAGGATCGGCTTGGCCGGGATGGCCTCGTCGAACCCGGTGACCGAGTAGCCGGCGGTCCCGTCCTCGGCCTCGAGGCGCAGCACCCGCTTGTCGCGCACGGCCTGGCTCAGGGCCTGCTTCGTCCAGCCCGTCAGTTCGAGGGTCTGCTTGTGGGTGAGGATCGGGCCGATGTGGTTCTCCCAGACGCGCCGGGCCTTGAGCCCGGAGAGCACGTCGCGGATCCGGTGCTCGACGTACTGGACGTCGGCCGGGTTCAGCTCGGTCTCGTCGATACCGCTGGCGGCGATCTCCGCTGCCATGACGTCTGTCAGTGGGCTGCTCATGCCACCATCGTCCACGGTCAACCAGGTCAAGTCAAGCAGGTCAACCGCAGCGGACTCGTTCCGGCGGCGTCGGGCAGGGGACCTGGCGCCGCGTCGCGGGTGGGTGTCGGGGTGCGGCGCTATGGTTCCGACCACTCAAGGTCAACAACGGAGGTAGGCACAATGGGCTCCACCAAGTACTCGACGCCGTCGGGATCGGTCACCGAGCAGTGGGGGCGAATCGCACGGTGGCTGCGGGCGAACCTGGATTCGCCGTCGATCGCCGGCGCCGACGAATCCGCGATCGACAGCGCGCGGCAGGCGACGGGGGTGACCTGGCCGGCGGAGCTCGCCGAACTCTTCGCGCAGCTCAACGGATTCCCGCCGGCCGCACACGTCGAGCTGCTTCCCATGAACGAGATGTTCGACCTGGAGCGCGCGGTCGAGGAGCGCGCCATGGAGCTCGAAGTCTGGGGCGAGTTCGACGAGGAGATGGGTGCCCCGGACCCCGACGCCTCCGCGGGCGAGATCGCCGGAACGTACCTTCCCGAGTTCGTCCCGTTCGCCGGTCTCGACGGCTACCTGCTGGTCGTGGACGCCCGTCCCGGGCCGCTGCACGGCTGCGTCACCGCATTCGGGAAGGTTGACTGCGACGACGAGGGCCCGCGGTGGGTCTCGGTCAGCGCGATGCTCGCGGACCTGGCGGACAGCCTCGAGACCGGCGCCGAGTTCGACACGGGGTGGACGCCGGCCGTGGTCGACGGTCGACTCGAATGGCGGCTCGGGGCCTGACCGGCTCGTCCGGGAGGCCGACCAGGGGAGTGCGGCCGTTCGGTCGGTCCGGTGGGCGAGGTCGAGCGCAGGGGAGGCTGCGACGCGTCCGGGCGGAGGGGAGCGTGGGGTGCGCCGAACCGGAGGGCGGGACCGCAGGCAGCGGGGTAGCGGTCGGGTGAGGCGGTGGGGCGGGCGGGCGTCGTGTCGGCCACCGAGCGCGCAGGTTCAATGTCACGTAAACTATTGGGCTGCAGCATGTTTCATGGATAACAGTGATTATCCATGAAACATGGTCGGGGTGCGCGCGGACCCTCGGTCGAGGAGTGCTCCGCAGTCGCAATCCCGCGTGGGCCGAAAACTGCTCCGACGGTCATGCGGTCGAACGTCGACCCGCCGCATCCGATGGTTCGCGTCCATTCGCGTCGGCACGACCAGATGCATGATCGAATGCGTGACCGTGTCCGGCGGTACTCGGCCGTCGACCCGGGGGCCGGTCCTGCGTCCGGGAGGTGGGGCCGGCTCCCAGTCGAGCTGATGTCCGGGTGCCGCTCGCGCCCGTCGCCGGCTCGTACCTCCGGGCTCGTGTCGCCAAATGCGGTCCCGTGCAGTTCCTTCGGGGGCGGCCCCGTGAAGGCAAAATGACATAATGTACATTATCGGATGGCTGCATTCGCAGTGGTCAGATAATCGCCTACCGGCAACCGTCCGATACTTGCGTCCGCCGGCGTGCGTCCGCAGCGACTCGGCGCGTCGGCCCCGACGCTTCACGTGCGTGCCGACTCATTGCCCGGCCGCGGCGCCCGTCGTTCCTTGCGGCCTCGATGCGGACCGCAGTCTCGTCGCCGGCCGTCCGTCGGCCCAGCCGTCGTCATCTCCGGATTTCGGCGATGTTCACCGACCCTTGCGGCGCCCGGTTTCGTGGTGACCGCTCCCGCTGCCGTGTCCGGCCCATCCCGCCGCCCCACCGGTATTCGTCACTGTGACGTAATGATCCGCTGTCGGCGGATCAGTCCGTTCCGACCCGGTCCTTGACCAACCGGGATTCCCAGCGCTCCTGGATCCCGCTGTAGCGCCACACGAGCACCGCGACCAACCAGGTGGCCACGAACAGGCCGACGATCACGAAGCCCATCGAACCGAGGTCGAGGCCGCCGATCCGGCCGAGCAGCCCGGTGGTGATGTCGTTGCGTGCGGTGACGATGGAGATGATCTCCTGCCCGCCGATCAGCAGCGCCACCGCCACCGACAGGCCGGTGACGACGAGGTTGTAGTAGATCTTGCGGACCGGCCGGGCGAACGCCCACCCGTACGCGTAGTTCATGAACGACCCTTCCAGCGAGTCGAACAGCGACATGCCGGCGCTGAACAGCACCGGCAGCACCAGGATCGAGTACCACGGCAGGCCCGTGGTCGCCGCCCCGCCGGCGATCACCAGCAGCCCGACCTCGGTCACCGTGTCGAACCCCAGCCCGAACAGCAGCCCCACCGGGTACATGTGCCACGGCGCGCGCACCGCCCGCACCAGCGGACCGAGCAGCTTGTTCATCACGCCCCGGGAGTCGAGTTCGCGTTCGAGGCGGTCCTCGTCGAACTGCCCGTCCCGCGTCTTGCGCAGCACCGCGTAGATGCCGATCAGCGACGCCAGGTTCAGCAGGCCGATGAGGATCAGGAAGGTGCCGGACACCGCGGTGCCGAACAGGCCCGTCCACCGCTGCAGGTCGGAGTCCGAGTCCCGCAGGCTCGACGCGAGTTGCTTGATGCCGAACGCGAGCAGCAGGACCAGCACGAACACCACCGTGGAATGGCCCAACGAGAACCAGAACCCGACCGTCAGCGTCTTCTTCTTCTCCGCCAGGAGCTTGCGCGTGGTGTTGTCGATGGCGGCGATGTGGTCGGCGTCGAAGGCGTGCCGCATGCCGAGCGTGTATGCGGTGACGCCGAGCCCGACGCCGAACACCCCGCCGTTGAACTCGTACCGCGCAGGGACCACCAGCAGTAGCAGCGCCCCCCAGCCGATGATGTTGAGCGCCGCCACCGTCACGACCATGCCGAGCACGCTCTTCGAAGTCGTGGACATCCGATTCCTCACAGACGAGTGGGCCACGCTGCCGAATCAGCGTAGGCCGGATCCGGCGACCGGGCACGCCGACTCGACTCCCCCGGACCTGCCCGGCGCCGGAGGTTCGCACCTTTGCCCAAGTGTGCTCGGCGTGTCCGGGACTGTTGTAGCGTTCAGCCAGCGGTCGGCGCGACGGGAGTGAATCGCCACATGCGTCTCACCGGTAACATGCCGCGGTCCCATTCCCTCACAGTCACGGAGCACAAGAGAACGATGTTGTCGTCGGTCATGTCCACTGTCTCTACCTCCCCCCGGCGTGGTCGTCGGGTCGCCGCCTTCGCCCTCGGGGCCCTCGCCGTTGTCGCCGTCGCGTCCGGCTGCTCCTCCTCCGAGGATTCCTCGTCGGACGCCACCGCCGATCAGACCGCGGTGGTGGACACGCTCAGCTCCTACTACTCCGCCTTCGGTGCCGACGACGGGCCCAAGGCCTGCGGCTACCTCGACCCGGAGCTCGCCGCCAAGCTGGCGACGACCGGCCCCGACGGCACCTGCGAGTCCGCGGTGAACGCGGGCCACAAGAACGCAGGCGCCGAGGCGCTGACCAAGCTGAGTGAGCTGAAGTACGACGCGACGAAGGTTGTCGTCGAGGGCGACACCGCGAAGCTGAGCACCAAGGACGTCGCCGAGCTGAACGGCAAGGCCACCGACTCGACCGCACAGATCGTCCTCACCCGCGACGGGGACAACTGGAAGATCGTCGACCTGGGCTGATCGGGTCAGATCGACTCCCCGCTTCGACCCGCTGCCCGGTCCGGACCACAATCCGGGCCGGGCAGCGTTTTCTCTGCCGCACTTTCGATGATCAGAGTTTCGTGATCGTGGGGGCGGCGCGCGAGCCTCCGTGAGACGATGGAGGCGCTCGGGGAACGAAGTGCACGCGGGAGGACGAACTCGTACGGCGTGGGTCGACCGGCGTGCTGGTGCAGACTTTGCAAGGGGTGCCGCACATGGAGAACTCGATCCGACCCGCCGACACCGGCCGCTCCACACGGCCGATCGAGGCGCCCCATCCTCTCGAGGACCAGGATCCGCAGCAGCAGCTGGAGAAACTGCGCGCAGAACTGGACGAGATCGACAGCGACCTGCTCGAGATCGTGCGGCGCCGGATCGAGGTGTGCTGCCGGATCGCGGTGCTCAAGCGCCGACACTCGATCCCGATGCTGCAGCCGGCGCGGATGGGCCTCGTCCACGACCATGCCCGGTCCTACGCCCGGAGCCATCAGCTCTCGCCGGACTTCCTCGACGACCTCTACGACGTGCTGATCGCGGAGACCTGCCGGGTGGAGGACCTGATCATCGACGGCGCCGGCACCGGCGGCGCCACTCCCCTGCACCACGACGGCTGAGGATGCGACATGGGCGTCCGGACACTGCTGGTCGACAACTACGACTCCTTCACCTACAACCTGTACAGCCTGCTCTCGGAGGTGAACGGACAGGTTCCGGTGGTCGTCGCCAACGACGCGGACTGGGACTCGGTGCGGCTGGCCGACTTCGACAACATCGTCGTCTCCCCCGGTCCGGGTCGCCCGGATCGGCGACGGGACTTCGGGATCAGCACCGACGCTCTGACCGCGAGTGGGCTGCCGGTGCTCGGTGTCTGTCTCGGGCACCAGGGGCTGTGCTACCTGTTCGGCGGCGCGGTCGAGCTGGCGCCGGAGCCGATGCACGGCCGGATCAGCGAGATCAAGCACGACGGTGCCGGGCTGTTTGCCGGGATCGCCTCGCCGTTCCGGGCCGTCCGGTACCACTCACTGGCCGTCGAAGCGTTGCCGGACGAGCTCGAGGTGCAGGCCCGGTCGAGCGACGGGGTGGTGATGGCGGTGCGGCACCGCGACCAGCCGCTGTGGGGCCTGCAGTTCCACCCGGAGTCGATCTGTACCGAGCACGGGCGGGAGTTGCTCGCCAACTTCAGGGACCTGACCCCGGTCCGGGCGTCCTCCCGCACGGACCCCGCACCCCGCGTCGAGCCCGCGCAGGCCACGGCGCCGCGTTACCGGGTGCGCAGCGACCGGGTCGACCGGGACCTCGACCCGCACACGGTCTTCCGGACGCTGTTCGTGGACGGTCCGAACAGCTTCTGGCTCGACGGCAGTGCCGCGGCCGACGTGGACGCCCGTTTCACGGTGATGGGCGACTGCTCCGGGCCCCGGGCGGAGTACGTCACCTACCGGGTCGCCGAGACCACCGTCCGGGTGCAGCGGCGGGGACTGCCGGACGAGGAGGTCCACTCGACCTTCTTCGACTACCTCGACGAACGCCTCCGCGAGCGCACCGTCGAGTCCCACCCGGATGTGCCGTTCGACTTCGCCCTCGGCTACGTCGGGTATCTCGGGTACGAGCTCAAGGCGGACACCTGCGGGCAGTTGGTGCACGCCTCGCCCCATGACGACGCCGCGATGGCGTTCGCGGACCGCGCGCTGGTGATCGACCACGACGAGGGCTGCTGCTACCTGCTCACCCTCGACGACGGAAGCGGCACCCTCCCGGAGGACGTGCGCTGGCTGGAGGCGATGACCGACGCGCTGATCGGGATCGCCGAGGTGAGCGGTGGGCCGCCTCCGCCGCCGCCGCTGGTGCCTGCGGCCGCCGACGTCGAGGTTCGGTTCCGGCACGACCGGGACACCTACCTCGACCTGATCGAGCAGTCCCTGGCCGAGATTCGTGCCGGCGAGTCCTACGAGGTGTGCCTGACCAACGTCGGGACGGTCCAGGGCGGGATCGACCCGTTGGCGGGCTTCGCCTGCCTGCGGGAGATCAGTCCCACCCCGTACAACGCGCTGCTGCAGTTCCCCGGCCTGGCGGTGCTCAGCGCCTCCCCGGAGCGGTTCCTGCGGATCGACGGGAACCGCCAGGTCGAGTCGAAGCCGATCAAGGGCACCCGGCCGCGTGCCCGCGACGCCGCGGCCGACGTGGCGCTGCGCACGGACCTGCTCGACAGCGAGAAGGACCGGGCCGAGAACCTGATGATCGTGGACCTGGTCCGCAACGACCTGTCCCGGGTCTGCGTCCCGGGCTCGGTGCACGTGCCCGCCCTGTTCGAGGTCGAGACGTACGCACCCGTGCACCAGCTCGTCTCGACGGTGCGGGGCACCCTCCGCGAGGACGTGTCGGCGGTGGAGTGCATGCGCGCGTCCTTCCCCGGCGGGTCGATGACGGGCGCGCCGAAGATGCGCACCCTGGAGATCATCGACAAGCTCGAGGCCGGGCCGCGCGGGGTGTACTCCGGTGCGATCGGCTACTTCTCGCTGACCGGCACCGCGGACTTCTCCATCGTCATCCGGACCATGGTCGCCACCGCCGACCAGGTCACCTTCGGCGTCGGCGGCGCCATCGTGGCGCTGTCTGACCCGGAGGAGGAGTTCGAGGAGATCATGGTCAAGGCCCTGACGATGCGTCGCTGCCTGTCGATGACCGGCGACCGGACGCCGCGGTCGGGCCCGGGATCATCGTGACCGCACGGCCGCCCGTGGCCGTCGCAGGCGGCGGCGGTGCGGTGGGCGGGATGCTGGTCGAGCTGCTGCGTGGGTCCGGGGCCGAGGTGCGCGTCCTCGACCCCCGGGATCCGGACCGGCCGACGGACGTCACCGGTACGGCACCCGACCTGGTGGAGTCGCTGACCGACGCCGCGACGGTGGTGCTCGCGGTGCCGGAGCCGGTGGCGCTCGCTGCGGCGCGCACCCTGCCGCCCCTCCTGCGGCCCGGCGCGTTGCTGGTCGACACCCTGTCGGTGAAGTCCCGCTACGCCGCGGCGTTGCGGGAGCACGCCCCCGCGGTGCAGGCGGTGGGCATCAACCCCATGTTCGCGCCGTCGCTGGGGATGGCCGGACGCGTGGTGGCGGTGGTGGTCCACAACGACGGCGCGGACGTACGCGGCTTCCTGGGGCTGCTGGAGGGCGGGGGCGCCAAGCTGGTGCGGCTGGCCGCAGACGAGCACGACCGGCTGTGCGCGGCCACCCAGGTGGTGACGCACGCGGCGGTGCTGGCGTTCGGGCTGGCGCTGGCGGACCTCGGGGTGCCGGCGGCCCAGTTGGCCGCGGTGGCGCCGCCGCCGCACACCGTGATGCTGTCGCTGCTGGCGCGGATCGGGCTGGGCCGGCCCGAGGTGTACTGGGACGTGCAGGCCGGCAACCCGGCGGCGCCGGCGGCGCGGGCGGCGCTGGTCGACGGACTCGCCCGGCTCACCCGGGTGTGCGAACACGGCACCCAGTCGGAGTTCGAGGAGCTGCTGGTGACGGCGTTGACGCCGTTGGGCGAGGACGCCGAGCGGTACGGGGATCTGTGCGCCCGGATCTTCGGGGGGCCGGTCCGGTGACCGGGGACGTGGACCCGTCGGCCGATTTCCTGCTGCGGATCCCGGCGCTGCCGGACTTCGACCCGTCGGACGTGGTGGACAGCGCCGTGGTCCGGGGGCTGGTCCGCAGCTGGCCGCGCCGGGCCACGGTGCGGCGCAGCGAGCCGGATCTCGACGCGCTGTTCGAGCCGGAGAGGGCGGACTTCCCCGAGTCGATGCTGCCGTTCGGCGAGGACGCCCGCTACCGGGACCTGGACAGGGGCACCCGGAAGCGGATCCGGGCGTGGGGGTGGATCGCCTACAACAAGAGCGTCGTGGACATCGAGCAGCACGTGGTCAACCCCGGATTCCAGCTGCTCTTCCAGGACGGGCTGGGCACCGGGCTCGGCGACGGCATGCGGGCCGCGGCGGTGCAGGCGATGGTCGACGAGCAGTACCACACGCTGATGCACCTGAACGCGAGCGCGCTGACCCGCACGCACCGCGGCCGGTCGATGCCCGACTCGGCGCTGCCGTACGGGCTGACGGTGCGTCGGCAGCGGGAGGAGGTTCTGGCGCAGGCCGACCCGCGGTCCGCCGCGCTGACCACGCTGGCGTTCTGCACGGTCGCGGAGACGTCCATCGGCGCCTACCTGAGCCTGCTCTGCGACGACGCCGACCTGCAGCCGGTGAACCGGGCGACCGTCACCCTGCACCGGCGGGACGAGCGGGCGCACGCGTCCGTGGCGGCGGAGCTGACCGGCGCGGTGTACGAGCGCCTCGGCGCCGACGACCGGCGAACCCTGATCGGCGCCCTGGTGACCGGCGTCGACGCCTTCACCGGCACCGACTACTCGACCTGGGCGGCGATCCTGGCGGCCGAAGGGGTCCCGCACGCCGCCGCGATGCTGGCCGACGCCGCGGCACGGCCGGGCGACCACCGCCTGATGCAGGACTGCACCGCGATCCGGCACCTGATGGAGTCGCTCGGCGCGGCCGAGGACGTCCCCGACACCTGGTGACGCGTCACCGGGCAACCGGCGGCGCGAGGTGGCACGATCTCGGAGGTGACGAGCAGCAACAGCGCGGAGCAGCGCCTGCAGGACCTCGCGCGGTTGCGCCGGGTACGGGACCGGATGGACCGGGAGTACGCGCAGCCCCTGGACGTCGAGGCGCTCGCGCGCGCGGCGCACATGTCGGCCGGGCACCTGAGCCGCCAGTTCAAGCTCGCGTACGGGGAGTCGCCGTACTCCTACCTGATGACGCGGCGGATCGAGCGCGCGATGGCGCTGCTGCGCCGGGGCGACCTCAGCGTCACCGAGGTCTGCTTCGCGGTCGGCTGCTCGTCGCTGGGTACGTTCAGCACCCGGTTCGCCGAGCTGGTCGGGGTGCCGCCCAGCGTCTACCGGGATCAGTCCCGTCACGACGCGGAGTTGCCGCCGTGCGTCACCAAGCAGGTCACCAGACCGATCAGGAATCGAGAAGCGTAGTCCCGCAACGACGCCTAGCGTTGTCGTCATGGACATCACAATTCACTCCGCATTCCTCCCGCACACCGACCACGAAGCCTCCCTGGCCTTCTACCGCGACCTCCTCGGCTTCGAGGTCCGCAAGGAGGTCGGCTACAACGGGATGTACTGGATCACTGTCGGTCACCCGGACCAGCCGGGCATGTCCCTGGTCCTGCACCCGCCGGCCGCCGACCCCGGTGTGACCGACGACGAGCGCCGGACGATCACCGAGATGATGGCCAAGGGGACGTACGCGATCCTCACCATGGCCACCCCCGACCTCGACAAGACCTTCGCGCTGCTCGAGTCCGGCGGCGCGGACATCGTCCAGGAACCGATCGAGCAGCCGTACGGCATCCGCGACTGCGCCGTCCGGGACCCCGCAGGCAACCTGATCCGAATCAACGAGGTGAACTGACATGACCGCAACCACGTCCCGGACCACCGTCAATACCGTCATCCTCGATGTTCCCGACCCGACGGCCGCCGAGGCCTTCTACGCGGCCTTCGGCGTCGGCGACCACGTGGTCGTCCGCGCCGGCGAGGCGCCGACGACCGGCTTCCGCGGCTACACCCTCTCGCTCGTCGTCTCCCAGCCGAACATCGTCGACGCCTTCGTCGACGCGGCCCTCGCAGCCGGCGCCACGTCGCTGAAGCCGGTCAAGAAGGGGTTCTGGGGTTACGGGGGCGTGGTGCAGGCCCCGGACGGCGCGATCTGGAAGGTCGCGACGTCGTCAAAGAAGAACAGCGGCCCGGCCACCCGGCAGATCGACGACATCGTGCTGCTGCTCGGTGTGGACGACGTCAAGGCGAGCAAGGAGTTCTACGTCGACCACGGGCTGGAGGTGGCAAAGAGCTTCGGCCGCAAGTACGTCGAGTTCGCCACCGACGGGACGGGCGTCAAGCTGGCGCTCTACGGTCGTCGCGCGCTCGCCAAGGACGCCGGTGTCCCGCCGGAGGGAACCGGGTCGCACCGGATCGCCCTCGGGAGCGCGTCCGGGGCGTTCACCGACCCGGACGGGTTCGCCTGGGAGCCGTTGTCCGACTGAGTCGCTGCTCAGGGAGGAAGCTACGTGGCCGCCCACCCCATCCCCGGGGTGGGCGGACTGCTCTTCACACAACAGGGCCTGCGGTAGGAGCGTCGCTTCCGCGGTGCTGGAGGCCCGACCGTGGATGAGTCAGCTGACGACGGCGTAAGTCGGTCGACTCAGCTCGAAGTAGATTGCAAAGAGCAGGATCAGGCCGCAGACACTGACGGCAGTGAGACGGTGGGTCGAGGACAGCTCCCGCCAGTTCCTGTAGACCACAAACAGACCCAGCGAAGACACCGCGCCCGCGACGTACTGCATCGGCATACCGATCCAGACGAACGCCAGCTGAGCTAGGACCGGCAACGCAAGCGTCCAGATACTCGTCGGGATCTGCTGCAAACCGAATGCGGGTTTCCACCGCTTCGCTTCCGATGGACGTAGCCGCGGGATTCCCATCCGAGTCGTTCTCCCCCCCTGCGACAATCGTTCTCTTCGTTGTGCAGTGCCGAACGACGTTCGACCTAGGTGGCCTGGGGGCTGCTCGCGGCGGCGACGTCGGTGTGCCCCGTGTCTTCCAGCATCGTTTCGTCCAACTCCGGGTGCGGCATCACAGGATTCGGGAAGACGAACCTGCGCATCGCCCACCAGCGGAACACCGTCGCCAGGAGGGTGCCCACGATGGTGGCGCTGACGAAATCGGCCAGGTTCTCCACGATGAGCGACACGTGCGGCGCCTGGAGGGCGAACACGTACCGCGACACCACCAGCGGCAGCTGGTTGATCGCCAGACCGACACCGGCGACCACGAAGAACAGCGCTGCCTCATGCCGTCGCTCTCGACCGCCGCGGGCGGTAAACGCCCACTCTCGGTTGAGCACGTAGGACACCACGGTGGCGAGCAGCACCGCCACGACATTGGCGGTGACCGGCTTGCCGTCCAGGACCGTCCATTTCAGCCCGAAGAACAGCACCACCGTAACGACGAACGCGATCGATCCGACTGTCAGGAACTTGAACAGCTCCGCCTTGCGCACGAACACCGCCAACAGCCGATTGGGCATCCGTGCGGTGACAAACCGAGTGAGGAACACCGCGACAGGCTACAGAGGTACGGGTGCTGCACGATCGTGCGACACGACCGGAACTGCCCTGGTCTCGTTGGCGGGCGCTGGCGTGTCGGACCGGGTCGGTGTGTTCAGTGGGCGGCGAGGTAGTCGTCGAGCACCGGGCCGACCACGGCGAGCACCTCCGGCTCGATCATCTGGTTGTGCTCGCAGTCCACCCGTACCTCGCGGACACCGCCGGTGACGGACTCCTGCCACTCGTCGGCGGTGTGACCGTCTCCGGTGGACCGGCCGGCGGAAAAGAACAGGATGTCGCCGTCGAAGACCTCGGGGCGGAACGCGTGCATGATCCGTGCCGAGTTGGTGAACCCGGCGCTGATCCGCTCCAGGTGGACGGCCGTCAGGCCGGTCTCCTGGCCGAACGATTCGTCGAGCAGCTCCACCGCGCGTCCGTAGGTCAGCTCGCTGCTCTCGGCGTCGTCCTCGAGGTCCAGACCGAGGCCGTGCAACAGCTCCGCCACCGACAGCGTCTCCGGGGCGTCGGGCTCGTCGTTCTCGATGTAGCTGTCCATGATGGCGAGGGTCGCGACGGGCTCGCCGGCCCGGCGCAGCTCGACGGCGATCGCGTGGGCGATGACGCCGCCGAGCGACCAGCCGAGCAGGTGGTACGGACCGTGGGCCTGCACGGCCCGCATCTCCAGGACGTACCGGTGCGCGAGCTCCTCGATCGAGGCGAAGGTCGGGCCGCCGCTGATCACCGGCAGCTGCAGGCCGTACGCCGGGCGGTCGCCGGAGAGGTGCCGCACCAGTCCGGTGTATCCCCAGGACAGTCCGATCCCGGGATGCACGCAGAACAGCGGCGGCTTGCTGCCCTGCGGGCGCAGCGGGATCACCACGCTCAGCGCGTCGTCGACGGGTGCCGGCTGCTCCCCCGACTCGTCGAGCAGCCGCGCCAGGCCGGCCGGGGTGGGGTCGAGGAACAGGGACTGCAGCGGCAGCAGCTTGCCGAGCCGGGTCTGCAGCTCGGAGACCACCCGTGTGGCGACGATCGAGGTGCCGCCGAGGTCGAAGAAGCTGTCGGTAACCCCGACCCGGTCCACGCCGAGCACCGACTCGAAGGTCTCCGCGACGGCCCGCTCGGCCGGCGAGCGCGGCGGCAGGTAGGCGTCGGAGCGGGAGCCGAACTCCGGTGCCGGGAGTGCCTTCCGGTCGAGCTTGCCGACCGGGGTCATCGGTACCTCGTCGAGGACCACCACCGCGGACGGCACCATGTGCGAGGGCAGTCGGTGGGCGGCGTACTCGCGGACCTCGGTGGGCTGGACCGTGACGCCGTCGGCGCAGTGCACGTACGACGCGAGGAGCACGTCTCCGCTGGGCCCGGGTATCCCGAAGGTGGCCGCGAAGCTGATCGACGGGTGCCGGGACAGGACGGCGTCGATCTCGCCGAGCTCGATCCGGAAGCCGCGGACCTTCACCTGGAAGTCGCTGCGGCCGATGTACTCGATGGTGTGCACGTCCGGGGCGCCCGGCGTCGGGGACGGGGTCGCCTGCCAGCGGACCACGTCGCCGGTGCGGTACATCCGCTTCCCGGGCCCGGCGAACGGGTCGGCCACGAACCGGCCCGCGGTCAGTCCGGGCCGTCGGTGGTAGCCGCGGGCCAACCCGGGTCCGGAGATGTACAGCTCCCCCGGCACCCCCAGCGGCACCGGCTGCAGCCGGCTGTCGAGGACCATCTCGTCGAAGCCGATCGCCGGGCGGCCGATGTTCACGGTCTGAGATGCGGTCATCGGGTCGCTGACGCTGGCCTGGATGGTGGTCTCGGTCGGGCCGTAGCCGTTGAACATCTTCCGGCCGCGGGACCAGGTCTGCATCAGCTCCGGCGGGCAGGCCTCGCCGGCGACGGCCAGCACCCGCAGGAACTCGAGCCCCACGTCGTCGATGGAGGCCAACGCGGTCGGCGTGATGAACGCGTGGGTGACGTGCTCGCGGCGCAGCAGCTCCTCGAGCTCGGGGCCGCCGTACACGGTGGGCGGCACGATCACCACGCTGGCACCGGCGCTGAAAGCCATCATCAGTTCGAACACCGAGGCGTCGAAGCTGGGCGAGGCCAGGTGCGAGACCCGGGAGTCGGCGGTGACGCCGAACCGGTCGTGCTCCTCGGCGGTGAGGTTGGCGATGCCGAGGTGGGTGATGACGACGCCCTTCGGCCGGCCCGTCGAACCCGAGGTGTAGATCAGGTAGGCCGGATGGGTCAGCCGCAGCGGCGTGGTGCGGTCGGCGTCGGTGACCGGGGTGACGGCGGCCCGGGCCAGTTCGGCCTCGGTGGCGGGGTCGTCGAGGACCAGCCACGGCGCACCCGCGGGCAGGGCGTCGGCCCGCTCCGCGACGGTCAGGCCCAGCACCGCCTCGCAGTCCTCGAGCATGTACTCGATGCGGTCGGCTGGGTACGTCGGGTCCACCGGCACGAACGCGGCGCCGGCCTTTGCCACCGCCCAGATCGCGACGACCTCCTCGATCGAGCGGGACAGGCCCAACGCGACGAACGTCTCCGGTCCCACCCCCCGGGCAACGAGCAGTCGGGCCAGGCCGTTGGAGCGTTCGTCGAGCTCGCGGTAGCTGACCCGGCGGTCCTCGAAGGTCAACGCGATCGAGTCGGGGTCAGCTGCGGCTGCGGCGGAGAGCAGGTCCGGCCACAGCGCGGGTTCCCGGCTGGGTCGACCGTGCGCGGGTGCGAACTCGGCGAGCTCGGACTCGTCGAGGATGGTGATCTCGCCGACCGCCCGGGACGGGTCCGCGGTGGCGGCGTCGAGGATCCGCACGAAGCGGTCGGCGAAGCCGTGCACGGTGGCGGCGTCGAACAGGTCCAGCGCGAAGTCGAAGGCCGCGGACATGCCCGCGGGCGCCCCGTCGTCGTCGAACTCCTCGACGAGCAGCAGTTCGAGGTCCTCCTTGGCCACCCGGGTGTCCAGGTCGACGCCCTCGACGGTGAGGTCCGGCAGCGTCAGCCGGGGGCGTTCGGTGTTCTGGAACTCGAGGGCCACCTGGATCAGCGGCGAGTAGGCCGTGGACCGGGCCGGGTTCAGTTCCTCGACCAGCCGCTCGAACGGGACGTCGGCGTTGCCGAAGGCGGCCAGGTCGACGTCCTTGACCCGGGCGAGCAGTTCGGTGAACGAGGCGGCGGGGTCGATGGCGGTGCGCAGCACCAGGGTATTGACGAACATGCCGATCATCTCGTCGAGGCCGGCGTCGCCGCGCCCGGCGAGTGGGGTGCCGATCGCGATGTCGTTGTTGTCGCCGAGGCGGGCCAGCAGCATCGCGTACACCGCGTGCACGGCCATGAACACCGTCGAGTGCTGCTCGCGGGCGAAGGCGACCAGCCGGCGGTGCAGCTCCGCCGGAACGGTGAACTCGACCCGGCTGCCGCGCATCGTCTGCTGCGCGGGCCGCGGCCGGTCGGTCGGCAGCGACACCACGTCGGGCAGCCCGGTCAGGGCGGAGCGCCAGAAGTCCAGCTGCGCGGACAACAAGGATTCCGGGTCGTCGTCCCGGCCGAGCACCCGCTGCTGCCACAGCGTGTAGTCGACGTACTGTGCGACCAGCGGCGTCCATTCGGGGGCGGAGCCGTGGGTCCGGGCATGGTAGGCCGCCATCACGTCCCGGGCGAGGACGGCCAGCGAGAACCCGTCCGCGCAGATGTGGTGCACCACCAGGACCAGCACGTGGCTGCGGTCGTCGAGCCGCAGCAGCCGGGCGCGGATCGGGACGGCAGTGGTCACGTCGAAGCCCGCGCCGGCCAGCTCGGCGATCCGACCCGGCAGGTCCGCCTCGGCGCAGTCGACGGTGTGCAGGCCGTCGAGCGCGTAGGCGGTGGGCAGCACCTCCTGGACTGGGTCGCCGCCGCGCAGCGGGTACCGGGTGCGCAGCGACTCGTGCCGGTCGACGACGTCGAGGACGGCCAGTTCGAGGGCCTCGGTGTCGAGTTCGCCGGTGAGCCGGACGGCCAGGGGGATGTTGTAGGCGGCGGAGGTGACGTCGAACTGGTTGAGGAACCACATCCGCTGCTGGGCGAGTGAGAGCGGGATCCGCTCCGGCCGCGGCTCGGTGGTCAGCGGTGGCCGGGCCTTGACCATGCTGGAGGTCGTGGCGGCGATCCGTTCGGCCAGGGCGGCGACGGTCGGCGCCTCGAACAGTGCCCGGACCCCGATGTCGATGCCCAGGACCGCGCCGAGCCGGGCGGTGACCCTGGTGGCGACCAGTGAGTTTCCGCCGAGGTCGAAGAAGTGGTCGTCGAGTCCGATCCGGTCGATGCCGAGGACGGTCGCGAACACCTCGGCGATGCTGGCCTCGAGTTCGGTGGTCGGGGCGCGGAACTCGGTACCGGTGGCGGCGAACTCCGGTGCCGGCAGCGCCTCGCGGTCCAGCTTGCCGACGGGCGTCATGGGGATCTCGTCGAGCACGGTGATCGCGGCGGGCACCATGTGGGCGGGCAGCCGGGCGGCGAGGTCGGCGGTCAGCGCGGCGGGGTCGAGCAGACGGTCCGCGGCGGGCATGACGTAGGCCGCCAGCACGGTGTCCCCGGACGGCCCGGGCACCGCGAGGGTGGCCGCGAAGCCGACCCCCGGCAGGCGCATCAGCGCCGAGTCGATCTCGCCGAGCTCGATCCGGAAGCCGCGGACCTTCACCTGGAAGTCGCTGCGGCCCACGTACTCGAGTTCGTGCCGGGAGTTCCAGCGCACGATGTCACCGGTGCGGTACATCCGTTCGCCGGGCGCGCCGTACGGGTTCGCCACGAACCGCGACGCGGTCAGACCACCGCGGCGGTGGTAGCCACGGGCCAGGCCGGGTCCGGAGATGTACAGCTCCCCCGGTACGCCCTCCGGCACCGGCTGCAGGTGGCTGCCCAGGACCACCTCGGTGACGCCGTCGATCGGGACGCCGAGCGTGATCGGCTCGCCGACCGTCATCGGGTCGCTGATGTTGGACATGACCGTGGTCTCGGTGGGCCCGTACGCGTTGCACAGCCGCCTGCCCGGTGCCCAGCGCTCGACCAGGTCCGGCGGGCAGGCCTCGCCGCCGAACACCACGTCGGCGAAGTCGTCGAGACCGGTGGGGTCGACGGTGGCCAGCGCGGCGGTGGTGATGAAGGCGTGGGTGACCGACTCCGTCTCGACCAGTCGGGCGAGTTCGGCGCCGCCGTAGACGGTCCGCGGTGCGATCACCATGGTGGCGCCCGCGCCGAAGGCCTGCAGGTACTCGAAGACCGCGCCGTCGAAGCTGGGCGTGGAGAAGTGCAGGGTCCGCGAGGCCGGGGTGGTCCCGAACCGGCGGAGCTGGTCGTGGGCGAAGTTGTCCAGGCCGCTGTGGGTGACCAGCACGCCCTTGGGGATGCCGGTGGACCCGGAGGTGTACACGAGGTACGCGGCACTGTGCAGGTCGATCGGGCCGCGGCGGTCGGTGTCGGTCAGCGCAGTGGCGGGCCGGGCGGCGACCTCCGCCGCGAACCCCGGTTCGTCGAGGCAGAGCCAGCGGGTGGAGGTCGGCAGCGTCTCCCGGTGCTCGGTCAGCGCCAGTCCGAGGGTGGCGCCGGAGTCGGTGAGCATGTGTGCCAGTCGTTCGGGTGGGTAGGTCGGGTCCACCGGGACGAAAGCGGCGCCGGTCTTGGTGACCGCCCACATCGCGGCCACCGACTCGACGGACCGCGGGATGCCCAGCGCGACGAAGGTTTCCGGACCGGCGCCGAGTTCGACCAGGGTGCGGGCGAGCCGGTTGGAGCCCTCGTCGAGTTCGCGGTAGGTCACCTCGCGGCCGCCGTCACCCGGGACGCGCAGTGCGACGGCGTCGGGGTCGAGGGCGGCGCCGTCGGCCAGGATCTGCGGCAGGGTGCGCCGGGAGCCTCCCGGCCGGCCCGCGACGGGCAGCAGCCGCTCGAGTTCGGCGTCACTGAGCGCGTGGGTGGCGACGTGCGGGACCCGGATGTGCGGGTCGGCGGCGACGGCGGTCAGCACCTGGCGGACCCGTTCGGCGATGGCCGCGACCGCCATGTCGTCGAAGATGTCCGCGTCGTACTCGAACTTCAGGTTCAGCAGTTCGTCGCCGGAGGCCACCAACGCCAGCGGGTAGTGCGCCGCGTCCCGGCCGCTGATCCCGGCCACCCGCAGCCCGGCGATATCGGTCTGCGCGGTGAGCCCGGCCTTGTCGACGGGGTACGACTCGAACACGGTCAGGGTGTCGAAGCCTGCGCCGGGTCCGGCGGCCCGCTGGATGTCGGCCAGGCCCAGGTAGTGGTGCTCGAGCAGGCCCGCCTGCTCGACCTGGACGCGGTCGAGCAACTGCGCGACCGTCTCGTCCGGGTCCAGGGTGACGCGGACCGGGACGGTGGTGATGAACAGCCCGACCATCGACTCGATGCCCTGGATCTGCGGCGGCCGGCCCGAGACGGTGCCGCCGAACACCACGTCGCTGCGCCCGGTCAGGGCGGCGAGCACGATGCCCCACACCGCCTGGACCATCGTGTTCAGGGTGACCCCGCGTTCGCGGCCGAGGGACCGCAGCGCTTGCGTCTGGTCCGCGGTCAGCGCGACCGCGGCCTCGTGCGAGCCGACGGCGCGGGACGCGGCCGCAGGCGCCAACTGCGTCGGCTCGTCCACCCCGGCCAGCGCGTCCCGCCAGGCGGCCGCGGAGTCCGTGTCGTCGCGGCCCGAGAGCCAGGCCAGGTAGTCCCGGTACGGGCGGACCCGGGGCAGCACCGCCGGGTCGCCGTCCGTGGCGTACAGGGTCAGCAGGTCCCGGATCACCAGCGGGGTGGACCAGCCGTCGAGCAGGATGTGGTGGTTGGTGAGCACCAGCCGGTACTCGTCCGCCGCCATCCGGACCAGCAGCATTCGCAGCAGCGGCGGCGCCGACAGGTCGAAGCCGGCGACCCGGTCGGCGTCGAGGATCGCGGCGTACTCGCGTTCGCGGGCCTGTGGTTCGAGCCCGGACAGGTCGGTCTCGGTCCAGGGCAGCGTCGCCCGGCCGGGGACCACCTGCACCGCCGTCCCGTACTGGTCGCGCACGAAGGCGGCCCGCAGGTTGGGGTGCCGGTCGAGCAGCCCCTGGCCGGCCCGGCGGACCCGGTCGGCGTCGACGGTGCCGCGCAGCTCCAGCGTCAGCTGCACCACGTACGGATCGACGGCGGACTCGGAGAACTGGGTGTGGAACAGCAGGCCGGACTGCAGCGGCGAGAGCGGCCAGGCGTCGACGAGGTCGGGGAAGCGTGCCTCGATCTCGTCGACGGCGATCTGGTCCAGATCGAGCAGGGCCAGGTCTGACGGGGTGCGGCCGCCGCTCTCCGGGGCGGCGGCGTGCCGGCCGAGGGCGGTCAGCGCGTCCACCCACAGGTCGGCGAGGCGGCGCACCTCGTCGGCGGCGAGCACCCCGGTCGGGAACGCGAAGGTGGCCCGCAGCCGCGAACCGTCCTCGGCGGCGAGGGTGACGGCGTTGACGTCGACGGCGGTGGCCACCGGCATGGTCGGGCTCGGGGCGTCGTCGAGCCGGATGTCGGTGACCGGCAGCCAGCCACTGTCGAGGTGTTCGAGCTGCTGCTGCCCGGTCAGGCGGCCGAGGTAGTTGAAGCTGACCTGCGGCCGACGCGGCTCGTCGAGCGGCGGCGTCGCGAGGTAGCGCAGCAGACCGAAGCCGATGCCGTGGTCCGGCACCGCGAGCAGCTGCTCCTTGACGGTCTTGACCGCGGCGCCTGCGGCGCGGCCCCCGGCGAACGCCTCGTCCAGGTCGACGCCGGCCAGGTCGAGACGCACCGGGAAGATGGTGGTGAACCAGCCGACGGTCCGGGACAGGTCCGCACCCGGGACCACGTGTTCCTCGCGGCCGTGGCCCTCGAGGCTGACCAGCGCGTCGCTGCCGTCGACGCCGCGCTCGCGGCGCCACCGGGTCAGTGCCAGCGCCAGCGCAGCCAGCAGGCCGTCGTTGACGCTGCCGTGGAAGGCCTCCGGCACCGCAGTGAGCAGCTGCTCGGTGACCTCGGCGGACAGCTCCACCTGGACCGAGTCGACGGTGGCGTTGACGTCGACCGTCGGGTCGAGCGGCCGCGAGCCCAGCAGCGAGTCGGGCGCGGCGAGCTCGGCGCGCCAGCGGTCCGCCTCGGCGCCGCGGTCGGCGGCGGCCTCGGTCAGCGCGTGCGCCCAGCGGCGCATCGAGGTGCCGACCGGTGCCAGGGCGGGTTCGGCGCCCGCGGCCACCTGCGACCAGGCGGTGGCCAGGTCCGGCACCAGGATCCGCCAGGAGACGCCGTCGACGGCAAGGTGGTGCGCGACCACCAGCAGCCGGCCTGCGCCGGTGGGCGGCGCGAACCACACCGCCTGCAGCATCGTCCCGGCCTCGGGGCGAAGCCGGCCGGTGGCCGCGTCCAGCGCGGCGTCGGCGGCGGCCACGAACTCCGGGCCGGTGACCGAGTCCACCTCGACTTCGGTGAGCAGGTCCGCGGCCCGCACCGTGCCGGGTTCGGCGACCCGCACGGTGGCAGGTCCCGCATCCGGCCGGTCCAGCATGGCGCGCAGCATGTCGTGCCGGTCGAGCACGGCCTGCAGGGTGCGTTCGAGGCCCTCCCGGTCCGCGCCGTCGGGCAGCGTCAGCAGCGCGGTCTGGGTGTACCGGCGGACGTCGTCGGCGCGGTCGAGCAGCCAGGCCGTCACCGGGGTGACCGGCATGGTCCCGACGCCGCCACCGGGCAGCTCGTCGAGCACCGGCGCGGCCTCGGCGTCCTCGCCGCGGGCCACCGAGGCCAGCGCGGCGACCGTCTTGTGCTCGAACACCTCGCGGGGGGTGAGCACCAGTCCGGCGTCCTTGGCCCGCGCCACCAGCTGGATCGACATGATGCTGTCGCCGCCGAGGGCGAAGAAGGAGTCGTCGACGCCCACCTCGGGCAGGCCGAGGACCTCCGCGTACAGGCCGGCCAGCACCGTCTCCGGGCCGGTGCGCGGTGCCCGGGTCGGCGCCGCGGAGGCGCCGAAGTCCGGGTCCGGCAACGACTTGCGGTCCAGCTTGCCGTTCTCGGTCAGCGGCAACCGGTCCAGCACCATGACGGTGGCGGGCACCATGTGCGCGGCCAGCTCGCCGGTCAGGAAGTCGAGCAGCCCGGCCCGGTCCGGTTCGGCGCCCGGCTCGGGGACCACGTACCCCACCAGCCGGGTGCGTCCCTGCCCGTCGTCGTGCACCAGCACGACGGCCTGCGCGATGCCCGGGTACCGCAGCGCGGCCGCCTCGATCTCGCCGAGTTCGATGCGGAAGCCGCGGATCTTGACCTGGAAGTCGCTGCGGCCCAGGTACTCCAGCTGGCCGTCGACGCTCCACCGGGCCAGGTCGCCGGTCCGGTACATCCGCTGCCCCGGCGCCCCGGACGGATCGGCGACGAACCGGCCCGAGGTCAGCGCCGACCGGCCCAGGTAGCCCCGGGTGACCTGGTCGCCGGAGACGTAGATCTCGCCGGTGACGCCCGGCGCCGTCGGGTGCAGCCGCCGGTCGAGTACCGCGATCCGCAGGCCGGGGACGGCGCGGCCGATGACGCTGGCCGACGACGACGCGGCGCGGGGGGTGTCGAGGGCCAGCCGCGTCACGTGCACGGTGGTCTCGGTGATGCCGTACATGTTCACCAGCAGCGGCGACGTGTCCTCGTGCCGGGCGTACCAGCGACCGAGCTGGCCGAAGTCCAATGCCTCGCCGCCGAAGATGACCAGCCGCAGTGCGAGGTCCTCGGCGTCGCCTGCGACCCGGTCCGCCTCGGCGAGCTGGTAGAAGGCGGTCGGGGTCTGGTTGAGCACCGTCACCCGTTCCCGGCGCAGCAGCTCGAGCATGGCCTCCGGGGAGCGTGCGGTGTGGAAGTCGACGACCACCAGCCGGCCGCCGTACAGCAGCGGTCCCCACAGCTCCCACACCGAGAAGTCGAAGGCGTACGAGTGGAACATCGTCCACACGTCGCTGCTGTCGATACCGAACTCGACGGCGGTGTTCGCGAACAGGGTCAGCACGTTGCGGTGGGGAACCAGCACGCCCTTGGGGCGGCCGGTCGAGCCGGAGGTGTAGATCACGTACGCGACGTGCTCGGGCCGCAGCGGGACGGTCCGGTCGGCGTCGGTGACCGGGGCGCCGGACGCGGCGGCCAGTTCGGCGGCCAGCTCCGGCGAGTCGACGGTCAGCAGCGGGGCGCCGAGCTCGGCGAGCGGCCCGGACGCGTCGGTGGCGCACAGGATGCACAGCGGCGCCGCGTCCTCGACGGTGAAGGCGAGCCGCTCGGCCGGGTAGCTCGAGTCCAGCGGCAGGTACCCGGCGCCGGCCTTGACGACGGCGAGCAGGGCGACCACCAGGTCCGCGCCGCGCGGCAGCGCGACGGCGACGAGCGTCTCCGGCCCGGCGCCGCGCGCGATCAGCGCACGCGCCAACCGGTTGGCCCGGTCGTCGAGCTCGGCATAGCTCAGGGCGCTCTCCCCCGCGGTGACGGCGATCGAGTCGGGGTGCGCGGCGGCGGCCCGGTCGAAGGCGTCGACGAGGGTGTCGGTGCCGGAGCCGATGCCCGGGTCGTTCCACTCGGTGAGCAGGGCGTGGCGTTCGGCGGCGGTGGTCAGCTCGATGTCGCCGACCGGGCGCCGGGGGTCGGCGACGACCGCGTCCAGCAGCGCGGTGAAGCGGCCGGTGAGGTGGCGCACGGTGTCGGCGTCGAAGACGTCGGTGGCGAAGGTGAACGCACCGGTCATCCCGGCGGGCGCCCCGTGCTCGTCGAACTGCTCGGCGAGGGTGAGCTGCAGGTCGAACTTCGCGACCGCCAGGTCCGTCTCGAGCCCGGCGACGGTGAGCCCGGGCAGCTCGAGGCTGGGCAGCTCGTTGTTCTGGAACTCGAGCATCACCTGGAACAGCGGCGTGTGCGAGGTGGACCGCTCGGGGGCGAGCTTGTCGACCAGGCTCTCGAACGGCAGGTCGGCGTGCCCGAACGCGGCCAGGTCGGCCTCCCGGAGGTCGGCGAGCAGGGCCGGGAAACTCGCGGCCCGGTCGATGCGGCTGCGCAGCACCAGGGTGTTGACGAACATGCCGACCAGTTCGTCGAGGCCGGCGTCGCCGCGTCCGGCGACCGGGGTGCCGACCGCCAGGTCGTCGGCGCCCGACACCGAGGACAGCAGCAGCGCCAGCGCGGCGTGCACGGCCATGAACATGGTCGCGTTCTCGCCGCGGGTCAGCTCGGCCAGCGCGCGGTGGACCGCCGGTTCGACGTGCAGCGGCACCCGCGCGCCGCGGAACGAGCGCTGGGTCGGCCTGGGGCGGTCGGTCGGCAGTGCCAGCGCCTCCGGCAGGTCGGCGAGCGTGTGCGTCCAGAAGTCGAGCTGCCGGGACATCAGGGACTGCGGGTCGTCTGCGGAGCCGAGCAGCTCCCGCTGCCACAGTGCGTAGTCGGCGTACTGGATCGGCAGCGGCGCCCAGCCGGGGGCGTCGCCTGCGGTTCGGGCGGTGTACGCGACCATCACGTCGCGGGCCAGCGGCGCCATCGAGAAGCCGTCGGCGCAGATGTGGTGCACCACGATGGCCAGCACGTGCTCGTCGTGCCCGCAGCGCAGCAGCAGGGCGCGGACGGGGGCCGCCGCGGTGACGTCGAAGCCGGCGGAGAAGAACTCGGCGAGCCGCGGGCCCAGTTCGTCCTCGGTGGCCCACTCGGTGATCAGCTCGGGCAGCGCCGCGATCGGCGGCACGATCACCTGGGCGGGCTCGGTGCCGACCCGCGGGAACACCGTGCGCAGCGCCTCGTGTCGACCCAGGACGTCGAGGACGGCGGCCCGCAGGGCATCGGTGTCGAGGCCGCCGGTGAGCCGGACCGCGAGGGGCACGTTGTAGGCGGCGGAGTCGGTGTCGAACTGGTTGAGGAACCACATCCGCTGCTGGGCCAGCGAGAGCGGGAGCGGTTCCGGCCGGGGCCGCGCGGTCAGCGGCGGGCGGGCCTCGGCGCCGGTCGAGTCCTGTTGTCCGAGCCAGCGGGCCAACCCCGCGACGGTGGGCGCCTCGAACAGCGCCCGCACCCCCACCTCGGTGCCGAGGGCGGCGCCGAGCCGGGCGGTCACCCGGGTGGCGATGAGCGAGTTGCCGCCGAGGTCGAAGAAGTGGTCGTCGACGCCCACCCGGTCCACGTCGAGGACCTCGGCGAAGACGTCGGCGACGGTCTGTTCGAGCGTGGTCCGCGGGGCCCGGTACTCGGTGCCGGACCAGGCGAAGGCGGGTTCCGGCAGTGCCGCCCGGTCCAGCTTGCCGACCGGCGTCAGCGGCAGCTCGTCCAGCACGGTGACCGCGTCGGGCACCATGTGTGCCGGCAGGTGGCCGGTCGCGAAGTCGCGGAGGTCGCTCGCGGTGACCTCGCTCCCCGGCACCAGCCGGACGTAGGTCGCCAGCCGGGTGACCCCGGCGCCGTCACGGCGGCTGACCGTGACCGCGAAGTCGACGTCCGGGTGGGCGCCGACGGCGTTGTCGATGTCCCCGAGCTCGATCCGGAAGCCCCGGATCTTGACCTGGAAGTCGCTGCGGCCCACGTACTCGATCACCGGGTGCCCGTCGGTGCCCGCGAGCCACCGCACCAGGTCGCCGGTGCGGTACATCCGCTCGCCGGGCTCGCCGTGCGGGTTCGCCACGAACCGTCCCGCGGTCAGCGCCGCTCGGTGGTGGTAACCGCGGGCGAGGCCGGGGCCGGCGATGTACAGCTCACCGAGCACCCCGGTGGGTACCGGCTGCAGGTAGGTGCCCAGCACCAGCTCGCTGACCCCGCGGATCGGACCGCCGATGGTGACGGTCTCGCCCACCACCATCGGGTCGCTGACGTTGGACATGATCGTCGCCTCGGTGGGCCCGTACCCGTCGTAGAGCCGCCGGCCGGGCGCCCAGCGCTCGACCAGGTCGGGCGGGCAGGCCTCGCCGCCGACGACCACGCACTCGAAGTCGTCGAGGCCGGTCGGGTCGACGGTGGTGAGGGCGGCGGTGGTGACGAAGGCGTGGGTGATCGACTCGGACTCGATCAGCCGGGCGAGTTCGGTGCCGCCGTACACGTCGGGGGGCGTGATCACCAGGGTCGCGCCTGCGTCGAAGGCGAGCAGGTGGTCGAGTACCGACGCGTCGAAGCTGGGCGAGGCGAAGTGCAGGGTTCGCGAGGCCGGTCCCACGCCGTAGCGCTCCCGCTGCTCGCGGGCGAAGTTGTCCAGACCGTGGTGGGTCAGCACCACGCCCTTGGGGAGGCCGGTCGAGCCCGAGGTGTAGATCATGTACGCGGGGTGTGCCAGCCGCAGCGGCGTGGTGCGGTCCGCGTCGGTGATCGGGGTGTCCGGCAGTGCGGCCAGGCGCGCCACCGTGTCCGGGTCGTCCAGAACCACCCAGTCGACGTCGTCGGGGAGCTGGTCGCGGTCGGCGGCGACGGTGACCCCGACCCGGGTGCCGGAGTCGGTGAGCATGTGGCTGACCCGCTCCGGCGGGTAGTGCGGGTCCACCGGGACGAAGGCGGCGCCGGTCTTGGTGATCGCCCACATCGTCTCGACGGACTCCACCGACCGCGAGATCGCCAGCGCCACGAACTCCTCCGGTCCGGCGCCGTGTTCGACGAGCAGCCGCGCCAACCGGTTGGACCGCTCGTCGAGTGCGCGGTAGCGGACCTCACGGCCATGGAAGGACAGCGCGACCGCGTCGCCGTGGCGCCCGGCGGTGTCGGCGAGCAGCTCCGGCAGGGTCCGTTCGGACCGTCCCGGACGGCCGCGTACCGGGACCAGGGTGTCGTGCTCGGCCGGCGAGAGCAGCCACAGCTGCGCCAGCGGGAGGTCCGGCGTGGTGGCGATGGCGTCGAGCGCGCGACCGAGCTGGGCGGCGATCCCGTCGATGGTGTCGGCGTCGAACAGCTCCGGGAAGTACTCCAGCTTCAGGGTGAGGTTTCCGGTGTCGGAGGCGATCAGCGCCAGCGGGTAGTGCGCCGCGTTGGCGGTGTCGTGCACGCCGACCATCCGCATGCCGGCGATGTCGGTGTCCTCGGTCAGACCGGCCCGGTCCACCGGATAGGACTCGAACACGGTGAGCGTGTCGAAGGTCGCCGCGGGCCCGACCAGCTGCTGGATCTCGGTCAGCCCGAGGTGGTGGTGCTCGAGCAGGGCCGCCTGCTCCGACTGGATTCGGGCGAGCAGGTCGCCGAGCGACTCGGTCGGGTCCAGAGTGACCCGGACCGGGAGGGTGTTGATGAACAACCCGATCATCGACTCGATGCCGGGAATCTGCGGCGGGCGCCCCGACACCGTGCCGCCGAAGACCACGTCCCGTCGGTCGGTCAGCTCGCCGAGCACGATCCCCCAGGCCGCCCGGATCAACGTGCTGACGGTCAGGCCGCGGGCGCGGGCCAGGGCACGCAATTCCTCGGTCCGCCCGGCCGACACCTCGAGCCGGACCTCCGTCGAATCGCCCTGACGGGTGCGTCCGAGGCCCAGCGGGCTCACCAGGGCGGGTTCCTCGATCCCGGCCAGCGCGCGGCGCCACACGGCGGCCGAGTCGGCGTCCTCGCGGCGGGTGAGCCAGCGGAGGTAGTTGCGATACGGGTGCACCGCGGGCAGCTCGGCGGCGGAACCGTCGGTCGCGTACAGGGTCAGCAGGTCGCGCAGCAGCAGCGGCATCGACCAGCCGTCGAGCAGGATGTGGTGGTTGGTCAGGATCAGCTTCTCGGCGTCGGGGCCGGTCCTGATCAGCAGGAACCGCAGCAGCGGAGCGACGGCCATGTCGAACCCGCGGGCGCGGTCGGCGGCCAGCACCCGGTCCACCTCGGCGTCGAGATCGTCCGGGGCCAGGTGACGCAGGTCGAGCTCGGACCAGGGCAGCTCGACCCGGTCCTGGACCGCCTGCACCGGCCGGCCGGCGCGGTCCGTGACGAAGGACGTGCGGAGGTTCGCGTGCCGATCGATCAGCGCCTGGCCCGCCCGCCGCATCCGGTCGGGCTGCGTGCCGCGCAGTTCGAGCGTCAGCTGCACCGTGTACGAGTCGACGGTCTCCTCGGCCAGCTCGGCGTGGAAGAGCAGGCCGGACTGCAGCGGCGCCAACGGCCACACGTCGCCGAGCGTGGGGTGGGTTCGTTCGAGCCGGTCGATCTCCGCCTGGTCGAGGGTCACCAGGTCCAGGTCGGACGGGGTGAGACCGCCCGACTCCGGCGCGGCGGCGTGCCGGGTCAGTGCCCGCAACGCCCGCGACCACAGTTCGGCGAGTTCGCGGACCTCGGGCTCGGCGATGACCCCGGTGGGGAACGCCCAGGTGGCGCGCAGCCGGGGTCCCTCGGCGGTGGCGAGGGTGACGGCGTTGACGTCGAGGATCGCGGCGACCGGCAGGTCGGGATCCTGGACGAGGTTCAGGTCCACGTCGGCGGTCGGCATCCACCCGGTGGGTGCGGCGGACTCGTCGCCGTCGGTGGCGAACCTGCCGAGGTAGTTGAAGCTGACCTCCGGCGTGGGCAGCGGCGCCAGCTCGGCGGCGGCGTCGGGGTCCAGGTGCCGCAGCAGCCCGAAACCGATCCCGTGGTCCGCGAACGCGAGCAGCTGCTCCTTGACGGCCTTGATCGCGGTCCCGGCGGCGGCGCCGCCCGCGAACGCCTCGTCGAGGTCCAGGTCGCCGAGGTCGAGCCGGACCGGGAACAGCGAGGTGAACCAGCCGACGGTCCGGGACAGGTCGGCGCCGGGCACCACGTGCTCCTCGCGGCCGTGGCCCTCGAGGTTGAGCAGCGCGCCGGGTCGCGCCTGCGACGAGCCGTGGTCGCGTCGCCAGGCGGTCAGGGCCATCGCGAGGGCGGTGAGCAGGCTGTCGTTGACACTGCCGTGGTACCGGTGCGGGAGCGTGGTCAGCACCGCGTCGCTGACCTCGGCGGGCAGCTCGACGGTGACCCGTTCGACCGTCGAGCCGACGTCGACGGCCGGGTCGAGTGCCCGCGAACCGAGCATCGGGTCGGGCGTGGACAGCGTGCGTCGCCACTGGTCCAGTTCGTCGCGGCGATCGGCGGCGAGTTCCACCAGCGCGTGTGCCCACCGGCGCATCGAGGTACCGACCGGGGCGAGCACCGGTTCGCCGCCTGCGGTCACCTGCGTCCAGGCCGATGCGAGATCGGGCACCAGGACCCGCCAGGAGACACCGTCCACGACGAGGTGGTGCGCCACCACCAGGATCCGGCCCGGTCCGGTAGTCGGGTCCAGCCACACCACCTGCAGCACGGCACCGGTCGCCGGGTCGAGCCGGTCCTGCGCGGCGTCGAGTTCGGCCAGGGCGGCGGCGGCGAACGCGTCGGTACCGGGCGCGGCGTCGACCGGCACCCGCCGGACGAACTCCGCCGCGGGTGTCGCGCCGACCGGCCGCACTTCCACCGTGTCCGGGTGCAGCCGGGCCCGCAGCATGTCGTGCCGGTCCACGACGGCCTGCACCGTCGCGACCAGCTGGTCGGCCGAGGTCAGGTCGGCGGGGGCCTGCAGCAGGACGTTCTGGGACATCCGGTCGAAGGAGCCGCCGCGGCTCATCAGCCACCGGACGATCGGCGTCAGCGGCAGCTCCCCGACGCCGCCGCCGGGCAGCTCGTCCAGCACCGGCGCTACGGCGTCGCTGAGGACCGCCACCGGTGCCAGCCCGGCGACGGTCTTGCGTTCGAAGATGTCCCGCGGCGAGAGTTGGACGCCGGCCGCCTTGGCCCGGGCCACGAGCTGGATGGACATGATGCTGTCCCCGCCGAGCGCGAAGAACGACTCGTCGGCGCCCACCGACTCCAGACCGAGCACCTCGGCGTACAGGCCCGCGAGCAGCGTCTCCATCTCGGTGCTCGGGGCGCGACCTGTCTCCGGGCGCGAGGTGAAGTCCGGGGCGGGCAACGCGCGTCGGTCCAGCTTGCCCACCGGGGTGACCGGCAGCTCGTCGAGCACCACCAGGGCGGCGGGCACCATGTGCGGCGCCAGTTCCGTCCCGACGAAGGCGAGCACCTCCGCCGGGTCGGGTGCGGACCCGGCCTCGGGGACGACGTAGCCGACCAGTCGGCCCCGCCCCGCCGGGTCGGGCCGGGTGGTCACCACGGCGTGCGAGACCCCCGGGTAGCGCGCGAGCGCCGACTCGACCTCGCCGAGCTCGATGCGGTACCCGCGGATCTTGACCTGGAAGTCGCTGCGGCCCAGGTACTCCAGGTCGCCGTCCGCGGCCAGGCCCCAGCGGGCCAGGTCACCGGTCCGGTACATCCGTTCGCCCGCGCCGCCGTGCGGGTTGGGTACGAACCGTTCCGCGGTGGTGCCGGGGCGGTTGCGGTACCCGCGGGCGAGCCCCGGCCCGGTTACGTACAGCTCGCCGGTCACCCCGCGCGGCACCGGCTGCAGCCTGGCGTCGAGCACCAGCTCGCCGCAGCCGAGCGGCGGCCTGCCGATGGTGACCGGGACGGTGGGGTCCATCGGCCCGGTGATGCTGGTCGCGACGGTGGCCTCGGTCGGGCCGTACGCGTTGAACATCCGGCGGCCGTCGCGGACCCACTGCGCCACCAGTTCCGGCGGGCAGGTGTCGCCGCCGGTGATCACGGCGGCGAGCTCGTCGAGGCCCGTCGGGTCCACCGACGACAGCGCAGCGGGGGTGACGAACGCGTGGGTGACGCGTTCGTCGCGCAGCAGGTCGCGCAGTTCGTCGCCGCCGTAGACGGACGGGTCGGCGACCACCATGGTGGCGCCTGCGCCCAGGGCCAGCATCAGTTCGAGCACCGATGCGTCGAAGCTCGGCGACGAGAAGTGCAGGGTGCGCGAGTTCGGGGCGATCCCGAACCGGGTGCGCTGGTCCTCGGCCAGGTTCGCCAACCCCCCGTGCGTGACCATGACGCCCTTCGGCACGCCGGTCGAACCGGACGTGTAGATCAGGTACGCGGGATGGTCGAGCCGCAGCGGGGCCAGCCGGTCGGCGTCGGTTACCGGCGCCCCGGCCAGGTCGGCGAGTTCGGCTGCCGTGTCGGCGTCGTCGAGCACGAGGTGCGGCACCGCGTCCGGGAGCGACTCGCGGTGGGTGGACAGGGCCAGCCCCAGGATCGCCCCGGAGTCCTCGAGCATGTGCAGGATCCGGTTCGCCGGGTAGTGCGGGTCCACCGGGACGTACGCGGCCCCGGTCTTGGCCACCGACCACACCGCGAGGACCGACTCGAACGAGCGCGGCAGCGACACCGCCACCACCGACTCCGGGCCGGCACCCCGCCGGATCAGCAGGCGGGCCAGGCGGTTCGACTGCTCGTCGAGCTCGCGGTAGGTGACCTCGCGGCCCGCCACGACGAGCGCGGGTGCGTCCGGGTGCACGGCGACCGCCGCGGCCAGCATCTCGGGCAGCGTCAGTGTCTCGACCGCAGGCCCCCCGGCGACCGGGGCCAGCCCGGCGCGTTCGTCGGCCCCGAGGATCTCCGCGTCGCCGACGGCGGCACCCGGGTCGGCGGTGACCTCGTCGAGCACCCGACGCAGCCGGTCCGCCAGCGCCGCCACCGACGGCTCGTCGAACAGGTCCGTGGCGTAGGTGAACCCGGCCGTGATGCCCGCCGGTGCGCCGTCGTCGTCGAACTCCTCGGTGCAGGTCAGCTGCAGGTCGAAGTTGGAGATCGCGGTGCCGAGGTCGATGCCCTCGACGGTCAGGCCGGGCAGTTCGAGCCGGGCACGCTCGTTGTTGCGGAACTCGAACATCACCTGGAACAGCGGCGAGTGCGCGGTGCTCCGTTCCGGTGCCAGGGTTTCCACCAGCCGCTCGAACGGGACGTCCGCGTGGTGGAAGGCCTGCAGGTCCCGTTCGCGGACGTCCGCCAGCAGGTCGGTGAAGGAGACGGCGGGATCGACGGTGGTCCGCAGCACCAGGGTGTTGACGAACATGCCGACCATGCCGTCCAGCGCGGCCTCGCCGCGGCCGGCGGTCGGGGTGCCGATGGCGATGTCGTCGCTGGCGCTCACCCGGGCCAGCAGCACCGCCAGGGCGGCGTGCACGGCCATGAACACCGTCGAGTTGCGTTCCCGCGCGGTCGCGACCACCCGACGGTGCAGCCCGGCGTCGACGCCGAACGCGAACTCCGCTCCGGCCAGCGACTGTGTCAACGGCCGGGGGCGGTCGGTGGGCAGGTCCAGCAGGTCCGGCAGCCCGGCCAGGGTCCGGGTCCAGTACTGGGTCTGGGCGCTGAGCAGGCTGTCCGGGTCGGACGCCTCGCCGAGCGCGGCGCGCTGCCAGAGCGTGTAGTCGGCGTACTGCACCGGCAGCGGGGCCCACTGGGGGGCCTGTCCGTTCGTGCGGGCGCCGTAGGCGGCCATCACGTCGCGGGCCATCGGCGCCATCGAGAAGCCGTCGGCGCAGATGTGGTGCACCACGATGGTCAGCACGTGCTCGTCCGGCCTGACCCGCAGCAGTGCCGCCCGCAGTGGCACGGCCTGCGTCACGTCGAACCCGGCGCGGGCCATCCGGTCGATCTCGGCAGGCAGTTCGTCCGCGGTCACCTCGACCGTCGGCAGGTCCGGCAGTGCCTCCGTGACGGTGACCACCTGCTGGGTCGGCCCGCCGTCGCGCAGCGGGAACCGGGTCCGCAGTGCCTCGTGCCGGTCGAGCACGTCGGCGACCGCCGCGCGCAGGGCGTCGGCGTCGAGGTCCCCACTCAGCCGGACCGCCATCGCGATGTTGTAGGCCGCGGAGGTGATGTCGAACTGGTTGACGAACCACATCCGCTTCTGCGCCAACGACACCGGCAGCGGGTCCGGTCGGGCGGCCGGTTCGAGCGGCGGCCGCTCGGCGCCCTGCGCACCCGCGGACTCGATGCGCAACGCCAGTGTCGCCACGGTCGGTGCGTCGAACACCTCCCGGACGCCGACGGCGGTGTCCAGCGCGGCGTTGGCCCGGGCCACCAGTCGCGCGGCGATCAACGAGTTGCCGCCGAGGTCGAAGAAGTTGTCGTGCACGCCGACCCGGTCCGCGGCCAGCAGGTGGGCGGTGATCGAGGCGAGGATCTCCTCGACCGGGTTGCGGGGCGCGACGAACTCGGCGGCCGACGCCACGAACTGAGGTGCGGGCAGCGCGCGGCGGTCCAGCTTCCCGGACGGGCCGAGCGGCAGCTCGTCGAGCACCACGATCTGCGCGGGGACCATGTACGGCGCCAGCTCCGCTGCGGCGGAGGCACGCACCGTCACCGGGTCCGGGGCCGCGCCGGGCGCGGCCACCACGTAGCCCACGAGGGCCTCGCCGGTCAGGTCGTCGTGGTGCACCACCACGACCGACTGGCCGACCGCGGGGTCGGCGAGCAGGGCGGCCTCCACCTCCCCCAGCTCGATCCGCTGGCCGCGCAGCTTGACCTGGAAGTCGCTGCGGCCCAGGTACTCGAGGGCGCCGCCGGGATCCTTGCCGGGCGCCGGTCCGGGCAGGCCGAGCCGGCGCACCACGTCGCCGGTCCGGTACATCCGCTCGCCTGGCGCGCCGAACGGGTTCGCCACGAAGCGGTCCGCGGTCAGGTCGGCGCGGCCGATGTAGCCGCGGGCCAGCTGGACGCCCGCGAGGTACAGCTCGCCGCGCACCCCCACCGGGACCGGGTGCAGCCGCGAGTCGAGCACGTACACCTGGGTGTTCCACACCGGGGCGCCGATCGGCACGCTGTCCCGGTCGGCGGCGGAGGCCCGCCACGCGGTGACGTCCACGGCCGCCTCGGTGGGGCCGTACAGGTTGTGCAGTTCGGCGTCGGTGAAACGGCGGAACACCTCGGTGGTGGCCGGTGGCAACGCCTCTCCGCTGCAGAACACCCGACGCAGTCCCCGGCACTCGTCGGCGTGGGCGCCCGCCAGGAACGTCGCCAGCATCGACGGCACGAAGTGTGCTGTGGTGACCGACTGCTCGGCGATCAACTTCGACAGGTAGCCGGGGTCGCGGTGCCCGTCGGGGGCGGCGAGCACCAGCCGGGCGCCGGTCTGCAACGGCCAGAACAGCTCCCACACCGAGACGTCGAAGGTCGTCGGGGTCTTGTGCAGCACCACGTCGGTCGAGTCCAGCGGGTAGGTCGCCTGCATCCAGCGCAGCCGGTTGACGATCGCGCGGTGGCTGACCGCAACGCCCTTGGGCCGGCCGGTGGATCCGGAGGTGTAGATGACATAGGCGGCGTTGTCCGGTCGCTGTCCGCGCCCGGCGTCCAGCGGGCCGTCGTCGTGGCCGGACAGGTCGAGCTCGTCGACCGCCACGACGTCCACGCCGTCGGGCAGCAGCGACCGCTCGGCGGCGGTGGTGAGCACGCACACCGGGTCGGCGCTGTCGAGGACGTACCGGGTGCGCGCCGCCGGGTGGTCGGGATCGAGCGGGACGTACCCGCCGCCGGCCTCGAGCACCGCGTAGACGGACACCATCAGGTCCAGGGACCGGCGCATGGCCACCGCGACGCGGGACTCCGGCCCGACGCCGCGGGCCCGCAGCTCCCGGGCGAGTCTGTGTACCCGCCGGGCGAACTCGGCGTAGGTCAGTTCCGTCTCGCCTGCGACCAGGGCGACCGCGTCCGGTGTGCGGGCCACCTGGTCCTCGAACAGGTCGACGAGGGTGCCGTCGGGCAGGTCCACCGCGGTGGCGTTGAAGTCCTCGAGCACCCGGCGCCGCTCGTCGGGGCTGAGCAGCGACACGTCGCCGACCACGACCGTCGGGTCCTGCGCGACCGCGTCGAGCATCCGGACCAGCCGGTCCGCCAGCGCGGACATGGTGGTCGCGTCGAAGAGGTCACGGGCGAAGGACATCTGACCGGAGAGCGGGCCGGGGCGACCCTGCTCGTCGGTGTGCTCGGTCACGATCACCTGGAGGTCGAACTTGGCCGTGCCGGTGTCGACGTCGTCGACGTCGACCGTCAGCCCGGGCAGGGGCACGTGCCGGTCGACCGCGCCCTGCAGCACCAGCATCACCTGGAACAGCGGGGAGACGTTGCCGGCCCGGTTCGAGGCCACGGCCTCCACCAGTCGCTCGAAGGGCAGTTCCGCGTGCCGCAGCGACTCGAGGTCGGCGGTCCGGGTCCGGTCGAGCAGGTCGTCGAATCCGGCGGACGGCGAGACCTGGGTGCGCAGCACCAGCGTGTTGACGAACATGCCGATCATGTCGTCGAGGTCGGGATGGCCACGCCCGGAGACCGGTGTGCCGATGGAGATGTCCTCCGCGCCGCTGGCCCGGGCCAGCACCGCCGCCAGCGCGGTGTGCAGCACCATGAACAGGCTGGCCTGGTGTTCCCCGGCGACCGCGAGCAGTCGGCGGTGCAGGCCGGCGTCGATGGTGAAGTCGACGGCGCCGCCACGCATCGAGGGGCGTGCCGGCCGGGGCCGGTCGGCGGGCAGCGAGAGGACCTCGGGTGCGCCGTCGAGGGTGTCGGTCCAGTACGACAACTGGCGGGCGAGCAGGCTCGCGTCGTCGTCGGGGTCGCCGAGCAGCTCGTGCTGCCAGGCCGCGTAGTCCGAGTACCGGACCGCGAGCGGGGCCCACGTCGGCGCGGCGCCCGCTATCCGGGAGCTGTAGGCGACCAGCACGTCCCGGGCCAGCGGACCCATCGACAGTCCGTCGGCCGCGATGTGGTGGACGACGAGGACCAGGGTGTGCGAGGTGGGTGCGGTCCGCAGCAGCCGGGCCCGCAGGGGTGGCTGCTCGGTCACGTCGAAGCCCTCTGCGCCCAGCGCGGCCATCCGCCTGCGCAGCATCGGTGCCGGGACGAACTCGGCGGTCAGGTCGGGCAGCGCCTCGTCTGCGGTGAGGACGAGCTGCACCGGCCCGTCCGCGGTGTTGGGGAAGACGGTGCGCAGCGTCTCGTGCCGGTCGACGACGTCGGTGACCGCCGCCGCCAGTGCGGCCTCGTCGAGGTCACCGGTCAGGCGGACCGCGATCGGGATGTTGTAGACGGCGGACGACGGGTCGAGCTGGTTGACCACCCACATCCGTTGCTGGGCGGGCGAAACCGGGGCCGGGCCGGTGCGCGGCCTCCGCACCAGGGCCGGGGTGTCGGCGGCGGTCTCCCCCGCGGCGACCGCCGTGCCCACCCGGGCGGCGAGCCCGGCGACCGTCGGCGACTCGAACAGCTCCAGCACCCCGAGCGCGGAGCCGGTCGCGGAGTTGATCCGGGCCACCACCCGGGTCGCGACCAGGGAGTCGCCGCCGAGGTCGAAGAAGCTGTCGTCCATGCCGACTCGCGGGACGTCGAGCAGGTCCGCGAAGATCCCCGCGATCAGCTCCTCGGTGGGGGTGGCCGGCGGCCGGTACTCGGCCGCGCCGGTGTCGAACTGGGGTTCCGGCAGCGCCCGGCGGTCCAGCTTGCCCGCCGGGGTGAGCGGCAGCTCGTCGAGCACCACGATCGTGGACGGCACCATGTGAGCAGGCAACACCTCGGCCGCGTCGGCGAGCAGCTCGGCCCGGTCGATCTCCTGTCCGGGTCCCGCCTTCACGTAGCCGACCAGCGAGAGGTCGCCCGACGGCCGGGCGTGGCCGACCGTGAGGGCGAAGCCGACGCCGGGATACGCGCGGAGCACTGCATCGATCTCGCCGAGCTCGATGCGGTAGCCACGGATCTTGATCTGGAAGTCGCTGCGGCCCAGGTACTGGAGCTCCTGCTCGGGGGTCCAGCGGGTCAGGTCGCCGGTCCGGTACATCCGGGTCCCGGGCGCACCGTGTGGGTTGGCCACGAACCGCTCGGCGGTCGTCCCCGGTCGGTTGTGGTAGCCGAGGGCCAGTCCGTCGCCGGTGACGTACAGCTCGCCGGGTACCCCCACCGGCACCGGGTGCAGGCGGCGGTCGAGCACCATCTCGCCCGCGCCCCGGGTGGGGCCGCCGATGGTGACGGGTCGCTCCGGGTCGAGGGGGCTGCTGATGCCGGCCACCACCGTCGTCTCGGTCGGTCCGTACGCGTTGAACAGCGCCCGGCCGCCTGCTGCCCACTGCGCGACCAGCGCGGGTGGGCAGACGTCGCCGCCGGTGACCACGCACACCAGATCGTCGAGTTCCGACGGATCGACGGAGGTGAGCGCCGCGGGCGTGACGAAGGCGTGGGTGACGGCCTCCCGGCGCAGCAGCTCCCCGAGTTCGTCGCCGCCGTAGACGCTCGGCGGCGCGATCACCATGGTCGCGCCGACGGTCGCGGCCATCAGCAGTTCCAGGATCGAGGCGTCGAAGCTCGGCGACGAGAAGTGCAGGGTGCGCGCGGATTCGGTGAGAGCGAACCGCTCTCGTTCCTCGGCAGCGAGGTTGGCCAGGCCCCGGTGGCTGAGGACCACGCCCTTCGGCACGCCGGTCGACCCGGAGGTGTAGATCAGGTAGGCGGCATCGTCGAGGCGCAGAGGTCGGGTGCGGTCCGCGTCGGTGATCGGCGTCGAGGCGCCCGCGGTCGCGGTGCCCGGCTCGTCGAGGACCAGCCAGTCGGTGCTGCCGGGCAGGTTGCGACGGTGCGCGCGGACGGTCAGCCCGAGTCCGGCACCGGAGTCGGAGAGCATGTGCTCGATACGGTCCAGCGGGTAGTTGGGATCCACCGGGAGGAACGCGGCCCCGGACTTCGCCACCGCCCACAGTGCGGTCACGGACTCCAGCGAGCGGGCGATGGCGAGGGCGACCACCGAGCCCGGCCCGGCACCCCGCTCGATCAGCCGGTGCGCGAGTTCGGTGGACCGGGCGTCGAGCTCCCGGTACGTGCGCCGGTGGCCCTCGTAGGCCAGCGCGTCCTTCTCGGGGTCGATCGAGGCGGCGGCGGTGAGGATCTCGGCGAGGGTGCGCGGAGGCACCGGGTCGGGCCCGCGGACCGGGGTGAGCCGCGAGTGCTCGGCGGTGTCGAGGATCTCGATGTCGCCGACCGGTCGGTCCGGGGCGGCGACCGCGGCGGCCAGGACCCGGTCCAGCCGGACCGCGAACTGCTCGACGGTCGCGGTGTCGTAGAGGTCCGCGGAGAAGTCGATCCGGATGCTCGGCCCGGTCAGGTCCAGGGTCATGGCCGAGTCTGTGTGGTCGAGGTGACCGTCGGTGGTGAGCAGGACCTCGGGAGGGGTCGGGCGGGGCCGCTGCCCATCCGCGCTGACCGCGTCGGCGATCCGGTCGAAGGGCAACTCCGCGTGGCGGAGCGCGCGTTGCTCGCAGTCCCGGACCCGGCGCAGGTGGACGGTGAAGGTGGCGGCCGGGTCGACGGTGCTGCGCAGCGGGATCGGGTCGGGTCCGGCTGTTTCGGGCGGCTGGTCCACGGCTGCGGGGCGCACCAGTCCCACGACGATGTCGTCGGACTCGCTGACCCGGCCGAGCAGCACGGCCAGCGCGGTGTGCAGGACGGTGAGCAGTCCGACGCCGTGTGCGGCGGCGAACTCCTCCAGTGCCAGGTGCCGGGGCGGGTCGAGGCGCAGCGGCACGACGCCGCGGCGGGAGGTGCGGTGGGTCGGTCGGGGCCGGTCGGGCCGCGGCAGCGCCGGTACCGCGGGCAGGCCCGCTAGTTCCGTTGTCCAGAAGGTGATGTCAGAGACCTCGCGCAGCCGGCGGACGCCGAGCTCCGCGGACTCCGCGTGCAGGTCCGCGAGCCGGGTGCCGGGATCGGCGGCGAGCAACTCGTCGATGAGCTCGAGGAAGCGCCGGTGGTGGGTGCGCAACTCCTCGTCGCCGTACCGGTTCGGGTTGCCCCGGAAGTCGACGAGAGTCTGTGCCGGTGAACCGCTTTGGTAGATGTTCACCAGCAGGTCCTGGACCGGTCCCGAGGTGACGATGTGGTACTCGCCGACGATGGAGCCGAGGGTGATCTCCTGGTGGAAGAGCATCACGTTGACCATCGGGCCGTTCAGCCCGGCCCGGCCACCGGTCAGTCCGGCGTCGCGGCGGATGTCCTCCAGGCTGCACCGCTGGTGCCGCAGTGCGCCCATCAGTTCCAGCTGCACCCGCTGGACCAGGTCGGTGACGGTGTCGTCGGCGTCGACGGTGATCCGCAGCGGCGCGACGTTGACGAGCATGCCGCCCGACCGCTGCAGCGGCGCCGTGGTGCGTGCGGACACGGGCAGGTTCACCAGCACGTCCCGGCTGCCGGTCATCCGCGAGAGGTAGCAGGCGAAGCCGGCGATCAGCAGCGCGGCGGAGGTCGCCCCCACGATCTCGTCGGAGGCGCCGAGTCGCTCGAGCGCGGAGTCGGAGAGCTGGGCGCTCTCGAGTCGGCTGCGGGCGGCCGCCGGCCCCTCGCGTTCGGCCAGCGTCGACCCCTCCTCGATGCCCACGATGTGACGCGACCAGTACTCGCGGTCGCCCTCGAAGCGACTCGAGGACCGATACTTCTGGTCCAGTTCGTAGAGCGTGTGCAGCGGCAGCGCCCGGTTCGGTTCCGGCTCGGTCCCCTTCACCTCCGCGGTGTAGAGCGAGGCGATCCGGTTCAGCATCACCATGCCGCTGTAGCCGTCCAGCGCGACATGGTGAATCCGCGTGTACCACAGGTAGTCTCGGGCGCCGACCTGGAGGATCGTCATCTCGACCAGGCGGTCGTGGGTGAGCCGGATGGGGGTGACGTAGTCGTTGTCCATCCAGGCGTGCGCCGCCACGAGCGGCTCTGCCTGCCCGCGGAAGTCGAAGAACTCGATGGTCGCGTCGATGGAGTGGTCGACCATCTGACGGGGTTCGCCGTCGACGTCGACGAGTCGCAGGAACGGCGACTGGAACTCGTGGGCCGCAGTCACCGCGGCGCGTCGGAGCACGTCCAGGTCGAGGTCTCCGTGCAGGTCCACGTACTGCGCGATGAAGGTCGGGACCGCGGGGGCGAGCTGCTGGGAGAACCACATGCTGCGCTGAACCGCGGACAGCGGAAAGGCCGTGGATGGATCGTCCTGCGGCGAGGCCTGCCCCTGCTCAGGCTGCTCTCGATCTCCGCACGAATCAGTCGAGGAAAAATCCGTCATCTTTATCCCTAAGGCTGAGGAGACGTCTGATTGCTCATTAATTTGTCGTGCTTCCCCCGCTAGTCAAGGGTATCGGGGGCGGGTGGTCGCCGGGTGACTTTGCCGATACCACGGGAACGGGTCCGCGCCGATTCAACACGCCGGAACCCGCGTTGTCGCTGATGCGGCCGACGATACGCGCCGGTTCGGACACCCGGCCGAGAGTTCGGGGTCTGCGCAGGTCAGCGCAGGCGCTCGGCCTCGTTCGCCAGCTCGAGGAGGGTGGCGCACAGCGCCGCGAGTTCCGCGGGCGACGCGTCCTCGCCTGCGGCGGTGGCGACGTCCTCGGCGGCGCACCGGACCGCGAACATCCGGTCCATCACGGCCGTCGCCTCGTCCGCGGTGAGCACCACGGCGTCGGGTGCGATCGAGGTGCCCTTGACCGCGACGCGCTGTTCGTACGCGCGCTGCCTGCAGGACTGCCGGCAGTACCGGCGCCGTCGCCCCATGCCGGCGTCGGGCACCTGGCGACCGCACCAGACGCACGATTCGGGTCTTCTCGAAGGGCTCGCCACAGTCCGCCACTGTACTGGCCGACGGCCGGATCCCCACCCGGTAAGATGGTGGCTACATCTGCGCTGCGCACGGGAACCAATCGGATGCCCGTGGCGTTGTAGGTGAGTGTGAACGCTTGGTCCGCCGATTCAGGCGCGCTCGCGTGACCAGAGCTTTGTAGGGCAAGCGGAGGAGAGGACACCAGCATGGCAGATCGCGTACTTAGGGGTAGCCGACTCGGAGCGGTCAGCTACGAGACGGACCGTGACCACGATCTGGCGCCCCGGCGGATGGCCAAGTACCGCTGCAGCAACGGCGAGATCTACGAGGTGCCGTTCGCCGACGAGGCCGAGATCCCCGGCACCTGGATGTGCAAGAACGGCCTCGAGGGATCCCTCATGGAGGGCACCGCGCCGGAGGCCAAGAAGGTCAAGCCCCCGCGCACCCACTGGGACATGCTGCTCGAGCGTCGCTCGGTGGAGGAGCTCGAGGAGCTGCTCAAGGAGCGCCTCGACCTGCTCAAGACCAAGCGTCGCGGCGCGTAGCAAGTACAGCCGGCGAACCGACAACGCCCCGGAGGGGATTTCCCTCCGGGGCGTTGTCGTGTCCGGCTACTGCTCGGTGACGCCGCGGCGGCGCCGCAGCACCGCCACACCCAGCGCCGCCGCGGCGGCCAGGCACAGCAGGTACTCCGGGATCGGGCCGAGCCGGGTCGCGAGCGTGTCGGTGGCCCGCAGCGGCACCTGCGCGACGAGGGTGGCCGGGGCGAACAGCGGCGTGGACTGCTGCACGGAACCGTCCGGCGCGACGATGGCGCTGACCCCCGAGGTGGCGGCGACGACGACCGCGCGGCCGTGCTCGACCGCGCGCACCCGCGACATCGCGAGCTGCTGATAGGTCATCTCGGTGTCGCCGAAGGTGGCGTTGTTGGTGGGCACCGCGATCAGCTCGGCACCGTCGCGGACCGCCTCGGTCAGCGCCCGGTCGAAGGCCACCTCGTAGCAGGTCGCGACGCCGACGGGCACCCCGGCGGCCTGCACCACCCCGTTCCCGTCGCCGGGCACGAAGTTCCCGGCCTTGTCGGCGTACGAGGACAGGTGCCGGAAGAAGTCGCGGTACGGCAGGTACTCGCCGAACGGCTGGATGATCTTCTTGTCGTGACGTTCCTGCGGGCCGGTGTCCGCGTCCCACACGATCACCGAGTTCGTGGTGGTGCCATCGCCGTTGACGAGCACCGCGCCGACCATGATCGGCGCGCCGACGGCCCGTGAGGCCGCCTCGATGGCACTGGCCGCGTCGGCGTTGCGCAGCGGGTCGATGTCCGAGGCGTTCTCCGGCCACACCACGATGTCCGGACGCGGCTGACGGCCGGCGTCGACGTCGTCGGCGAGTCGAATCGTCTCGCGGACATGGTTGTCGAGCACCGCGCGCCGCTGTGCGTTGAACTCGAGCCCGAGTCGCGGCACGCTGCCCTGGATCGCCGCGACGGTGACGGTGCGGTTCCCGGAGGCGGAATCGGTGTCGTCCATGCCCGGCAGCGTCGGCCACAGCGCCGCAGCGAGCAGCGGCATCACCGCCGTCCACGCGGCCGGTGCGATCCATCCGCGCGGTGACCGGTCACGGGCCACGGCGAGCGCGAGGGCCGCCAGACCGGTGCCGGTCAGCGCCACCGCGAAGCTCAGCAGCGGCGCGCCGCCGATACTCGCGATCGGCACCAGCCAGCTGTCCGGCTGGCCGAATGCCAGCCGGCCCCACGGGAACCCGCCGAACGGCACGCTCGCACGCAGCCACTCGGTCAACGACCAGGCGCACGCCAGCCACAGCGGCGCCAAGGGCAGTCGCGCGAGCACCACGGCGAGGAGGCCGAAGAGACCGAAGAACAGCGCCTCGATGCCCGCCAGCGCCAGCCAGGGCGCCGGGCCGACGTACTCCCCCACCCAGGGCAGCAGCGGAACGAGGAACCCGAGTCCGGCGAGGTATCCGTACCCGAACCCGCCGCGCAGCCGCCGGGGGGTCCGGATCAGTACGAACACCAGTAGCGCCACCCCGACCGGCGCGAGGAACCAGGTCGGCCGGGGCGGGAAGCTCGCGAACAGCAGCAGCCCGGCGATCACCGCCAGCAGGCTGTCGCGGAGCGTCGGCAGGTACTTCCGGAGCGACTCAGCGCTCATAGACGGTGACGCCGCGGTGCACGGTCATCAGGCAGACGGGGTTCGGGCTGCCCGGTTCGAGGTGCGGCAGCGCGGGCACCCGGGACCGGGGGTCGGTGGACCAGCGCTGCACGGAGTCCTTGGCGGCGCTGACGATCAGCTCGCCCGCCTCCCAGACCACGTACGACGCCGGAGCGCCGGGCACCAGGGTGCCGGACAGCCCGTCGCGGGCACCGCCGGCCCGCCACGCGCCGCGGGTGGCCGCCGAGTAGGCGGCGCGGGGGGACAGCCCGTGCCCCTCGGTGCGGTGGTTGACGGCCGCGCGCAGCATCGCCCACGGGTCGAGGTCGGTGACCGGTGCGTCGGAGCCCAGCGCGAGCGAGACGCCGGCCGCGGCCATCGCGGCGAACGGGTTGAGGGTACGGGCCCGCTCGACGCCGAGCGCCTCGGCGTACATGCCGTCGTCGCCGCCCCACGCGGAGTCGAAGGCCGGCTGGACGCTGGCGATCACGCCGAGGCGCCCGAGCGTGGCGGCCTGCTCCACGGTGATCATCTCCACGTGCTCGAGCCGGTGACCGCGGGCGGCGACGGCCGGGGCGCCGAGCTCGTCGGCGACCCGCTCGAAGGCTGTCACCGCGGCCGCGACTGCGGCGTCGCCGATCACGTGGAAGCCGGCCTGGATGCCGGCCTCGGTGCAGGCCCGCAGGTGCGCGGCGATCGCGTCGACATCGAGGTAACTGGTGCCGGTGTGCGGGCGGTCGGCGTACGGCGCGCACAGCCACGCGGTGCGGGAGCCGATCGCCCCGTCGACGAACAGGTCGCCGCCGAGGCCGTGGGCTCCGGTCTTCGCGAGCAGGGCGGTCGCTTCCTCCGCGGTGCGGACGGCCTCGCCCCAGTAGGCGCGGACCTCCACGCCGTGCGGGTGAGCCAGCAGCTCGGCGAGGTCGTCGAGGCCGGCGATGTCGGGGCCAGCGCACTCGTGCACGGCGACGATGCCGTTGGCGGCCGCCAGGTCGAGGGCCGCGGTGCGGGCGACGGTCCGCTGCGCCGCGGTGAGCAGGTCGCGGGCGGCGGTCCGCGCCCGGTGGTGGGCCTCGCCGGTGACCGGCGCCTGGTCGTCCTCCGACAGGCCGGCGGCCCGGCGCAGCGCGCTCGAGCAGGCAGCGGAGTGCGCGTCGACCCGGGAGAGGTACACGACGCGGCCGGGTGCGGCGGCGTCGAGCTCGGCGGTGGTCGGTGCGTCGCCTGCCTCGGTCCAGCCGGCGTCGTCCCAGCCCTGGCCCCAGATGACGGCGTCGGGATGGCTCGCGGCGTGGGCGGCGAGCAGTTCGAGGCATTCGCCACGCGAGGTTGCGGTGCCGAGGTCCAGGCCGGTCAGGGCCAGGCCCAGCGCGGTGGTGTGGACGTGGGCGTCCACGAATCCGGGGGTGACGAAGGCCCCGTCCAGGTCGATGACCTCGGCGTCGGGGTGCAGCGCACGCCCGGGCCGGTCCTCACCGACCCACACCACGATGCCGTCGGTGACGGCCATCGAGGTGGCGTCCGGGGCGGCGGGGCTGTAGATGCGTCCGTTGACCAACAGTTGGGTGCTCACGGGGCTCAAGTCTGCCCGCCCGCGCTGTCCCGGTGACCGCCCGGGTGCCGGTCGTCGGGGTCCGGGACGATGACCTCGCCCTCGATCACCCGCTGCTGACCGGGCCAGTACCCGGTCTCGTCGCCGTCGACCACCACCCCGTCGACGATCACCTCGTCCACGACGACGCCGTCCACGACGGTGTGCCGCCGGGTGCGCGAGTAGGCCCCGGCCCCGGCCTGCCCTGCGGCCGCGACCATCGCGAACCTACGGCCGCCGAACAACATCACCGCGGGCCGCAGCACCCGACGGGTCGGCGGGATCAGCAGCAACAGGCCGAACGCCGAGGTGACCAGTCCGGGCACGATCATCAGCACGGTGCCGGCCGCGACGAGCGCGCCGTCGGCCACCGCACCGCCTGCCGACGCGGTACCCGCGCCCGCCTGCCGGAACTGATCGAACACCTTCTTGACCTGGGACCGCACCAGCCACAGTCCGACCGCCCAGCAGGCCAGGAACAGCAGCACGGTCCACAGCACGCCAATGGTGCTGCCGACCCAGATCACCGCCGCCACCTCCACGACGAGATAGAGCACGAACAGCACCAGAATCATCACTGTGTCCCTTCGGTCGACGTTGCTGTCGGTTGAACCCTGTCAGTTCAACGCACGAGCGACCGAATTCTCTCCCAGACACTAAACCTCAAGTTGACATTGAGACATTGGCCGTGGTGCAGTTCACCCGGGTCGGTCCGTTCGTTGGGCCGGACCGGTCGGGGAGCTCGCACGGGAACGGCACACAACTCGAGGAGTCACCATGAGACCGCACCGCATCGCCCGCCGGATCGTCGCGCTCTCGGTCTCCGCGGCCGCCGCGACGCTGGGGTTCGCCGGCACCGCGTCCGGCGCGTCCGCTCCCCCTTCAGCCCTGGCCGGACTGCTCGGGCAGGCGACCCAGCAGTCGCCCGAGGCGGTCGCCGCGCTGTACGGCGTCCTCGGCGCCACCGGGCTCCTGCCGGGCCTGCCACCGTTGCCGGAGTTCGGGTCGACCCGGCCGCAGAACTTCTTCTACCCGGCGCCCACCGTGGGGTGCGGAGTCGCAGGCAATCCGATCACCGTCACCGTCGCGACCGCGCAGGCGGGGCCGAACTACCCGATCCCGCCGTGGGTCGAGCGCGGCAACCTGCACTTCCAGGCCGTGCCCGGATACCTCGGCATCCCCAAGACCTCGGGACTGTCCGTGGCCTGGTTCAACCCCACGACGTTCCGGGGCGGGATCGAGCCGCTCGCCGACATGCTGGGCCCGTTCCCGGCGATGTCCAAGACCGTCCGGACCGGCGAGGGACAGGTGTTCGCCGCGTTGTTCGGCAGTGTCGGCTACGAGGGCGGGGCCAGTTGCACGGCACTGCCGACGGTGGGCAGCTTCACCGCCTGAGGCGGTGTCGGCGGCCGGCACGGGGCCCGGACGCCGACACCTGTTCAGGTCAGTCCGAGTCCACCGCGGCCCGGCCGAGGTGCCGGGTGAAGAACCGGGCCGAACTGTCGCGCTCGTACTCGGGCACCGGGTAGTGCCTGCCCGAGTAGGCGTGCAACGACTTCTCCTTCGAGCCGAAGGCGGAGAACAGTGCGATCCCGGATGCGCGGTCGTATTCCTCGTCGTCCCACGGAATCCGGTACTCGACCGGGACGGTGAGCCTGCCGGCCGCCTCGATGAGGGCGTCGTCCACGAACACCCCGCCGAAACTCACGGCGGCGATCCGGGGTTCGACCGCCGCCAGCATCAGCCCGGTCACGACGCCCAGTGACACCCCGCCGTACCCGACCGGCGCGTCGACGCCGATCTCGGGCAGCGCCTGCAGTGCGTCCAGTGTCGCCCGCCATTCCGGCACCGCGCGCACCGCCACCGACCTGCTGTAGTCGACGACGATCGGGGCGATCGGCTCGCCAGCCGTCCGGGCCTGACGGATGGCCTCTACCCACTGCTGGTCCTGAAGGTTTCGTGGCCGGTCGCCGTGACCGGGCGCGTCGATGGCGGCGACGGTGTAGCCGTCGGTGGTGACGCTGTGAAGTGCTCCGGCCACCAGCCCCGGCGCCTTCTTGTGCATGCCGCCGGAGTGCCCGGACAACAGCAACGGTGCGCCGACGGTTCCGGAGGTGGGCGACCAGAGCACGCCGGTGATCTCGTCCAGGGTGAAACTGCGTTCGACGACACCGTTCGAGGATGTCTCGGAAGTGAATTGCATGACGTTGCCTTTCGGGAGTGCCTTGTTGGCGAGGCGCTCCCGGCGACACCTACGTCAGTCGCCGACCGTGAACACGAGTGGGAGCACCCACATGGTTGTTGCGTTCATGGGTCTCACCTCCTGGCGTGATGTCGCGGTCAGGGAAAAGCTACCAATCCGATCCGGATCCCGTCCAACGAATTTCCGGCACCGTCGGAGTCTGCGCGGAGTCCGAACCGAGACCACCCGCGACGCCGGCAACGGGAAACTGGGTGCGCGATACCCTGCGTGGGTGGCCACCAACACGAGCCTTCGCATCACGCGCCTTCAAGCTCTGATCGAGCACCCACGCACGGGGGACGCTGAGCGGGCAGCAGCACAAAGAATGCTCGAGCGCGTTCTGAACAAGTCGCGCGCCGGGCACGGCCGCGGTGACCGTACATACGGTGTGCGCCACAGCCGGGTCGGCCGGCATGCCAGTCTGCCGCGAATAGCAGACATGATCCGTGAAGACATTTCCCTTGCGCGAGTGATGTTCCCGGCGAGCGCGACAGCTGAACAGCTTTCCGTCATCGATCCGATCGGCGATGCTCCTCCGGGGATCAGCTTCACCGTCGAGACATCCCATGACGCCGGCATCGACATCACGATCTGTCGCGTCCCCAGGGACTGGGGATGGGACGTCGAAGACGGCGTTGAGAGCGTCAGTGCCGCGCTGCGAGCCCTCTCCGGCGAACTCGCGGAAATCATGAACGGCTACAACCGAGATGGATCAGACATAGGGAAGCGGTTCTTCGCCCGTGTTCAAGTGGACGGTCAGACGCTGGAGTGGTGACGGCACGTCAGATCGGTTGGGCGCACCGGCCCGGTAGGTCAACGGACGGGTCAGTCGAGAGTCCCCTCGGCTGAGCTGTCCGACGGTCCGGTGCGCCGACCGTCGCGCTGCACGGACCGTAGCTCCGAGACCTGCTCGCGCATTGCCACTTCCGCGGTTCGGGCCTGACCTGCCTCGAGTCGGGCCCGTTCGAGGTCGTCCCGGAGTGCGTCCGCGCGTTCGCGGGCGACGGTCGTCGCCGACCGCTCGAGGTCGACGGACTTCTCCAGCCGCGCGATGGTCGTCGCCGCGGTGATCGCGGCATCGTCGGCCGCTCCCCTCAGGTCCGTGACGCGCTGGTCGGACGCGGCGACCACCTGCGCGAGCCGCTGCTCTGCCGCCGCGGCGGCCTGCTCGGCATGTTGTTCGGCGCTGACGGTCCGGAGTTCGGCTGCCTCCGCCCGGGCCTGTGCCTCGCGGAGCTGGCTGCGCAGCCCGTCGCGCTCGGACTCGGCCGCGGACAGTCGGGCGTCGCGGTCCTGCTCGACCGTCGCCAGCTTCTCTCTCAGTGCCTGCAGCTCCTCTGCGTGCGTCTGCCCGAGTTCCCGGAGCTGGGACTCGTGGTCGGTGGCCAGTCGTTCGAGCTCGAGTCCGTGATCGGCGACGGCCGCGGCGAGTTCGGCGTCGACGGCGTCCACCGCGGCGTCGGCGTTGGCCCGGTCCTCCACTGCGGCCTCGTGGCGCGCCCGTAGCTCCGCCAAGTCCGCCTCGTACTTGGCCTTGGTCTGTTCGAGTTCGACGGTCGCGCGATGCAGGGCCGCGTCGAGGGCGTCCGGGTCGGTGAGCTTGTCCACGGCCGCGGTGATCTGCCGGGCGAACACGTTGAACTGCTCGATCGAGGTGGTGGTGACGGTTCGGAGGTCCTCGAGCGTCCGTTCGAGCGTGCCGACGGCCTCTCCCGGCGTGGCGGTTGTGAGCGCCTCGATCTCGCCCTGCTGCTCGCGGGCCTTTCGTCGGGTCCGGAAGGCCCGGACCCGGTCCGCGTCGCTGGCGTACTGGCGAGGCCGACCCGGCCGCGCCTTCGGCTCGTCCGACTGACTCTCGCCGGCGTCCTCCGGTTTGGTGTTCACGCGCATTCCCCTCATCGCCGCATGTTCTGTTGTTTAGTTACGTTACATCATGCGTTACGTTACGCGAGATGTAATGAAACGATGAATCTTGATCGTCATAATCCCCACTTATCGTGAGTTACAAGATGGGAGATTCCCGCGGTGAAATCGGACCCGGATCCGGACCGAAAAGCTGGTTCAAAAAGTGTGTTGGCCGCGATTCGGCAATGTGAGACGGGGCCGCACCGGCGAAGCTGTTGCCGACGGTCCGGGCACCCCACCACCCCAGGATTGTTGCGTCACGTGACGGCAAAAGTGGTTGCGGAGGACGACCTTCCCGCACGCTCACCAGCGTCGACAAGCATCCGAAGCGAGCATCCGGCCGCCGGAGCCCGCGGGCCAGGCGTCTCGCTGGTCACGACGATGACTGCGCCGAACATCGACAAGGCCATCGGCAACTGGATGATGGTGCCGTGATGGCCCGAGGGATCACGAGGCTGCCACCGCGTCCAGAAGGTCGCGGTGGCAGCCTCTCGTCGTACGCTCACTCACGAGTCGGGCCCAAGGCCGTCGCCACGACCATCGCGTGGCGTTCGGCCTGATGGGCCGTCATCTCATCGGCGAAGGAACTCGAGCGCCACCCGCTCGAACGCCTCCTTCGCTTCGACCATCACCCAGTGCCCGCAGTTCGGGAACACGTGCAGCTCGGCGTTGGGCATGAGCCGCATCGGCACCATCGGCATGTCCGGCGGGCACTGCCGGTCGTCGAGGCCCCACGTCAGCAGGGTCGGGCACTTCACCTTGTGCATCGACGACCAGTACGGCGGCACATCAGATTCGGCCATCGCCCGCTGCTGCGCGGCAAACGCCTCGGAGCCGTACATCGCCGCGAGCGTCTGGTGGGACGCCGGGTCGCCGGCACTCTCCCAGCGTTCCTCGATCCGTTCCTCCGTGACGACGGCGCGGTCGTAGACCATGCATTCGAGCCAGCGAACCAGCTTCTCGCGGCTGGGGCTGTCAGCGAACTCCTGCAACAGCCGTGTGCCCTCGCTCGGGTTCTGGCTGAAGATGTTCGGCCCCACCCCGCCGATGGTGACGAGCTTGCGCACCCGGTCGGGGTGCCTCATGGCCAGGTTGACGCCGACCACACCGCCCATCGAGTTCCCGACCATCGCGGCCGACTCGATGCCCAGCGCGTCCATGAAGCGGATCACCGCGGATCCCGCCGTCAGCACGGGGTGCCCGTCGACGGGATCGCTCACCCCGAAGCCCGGGAACTCGAGGACGTAGCAGTGGAAGTGCTCGGCGAACACGTCCAGATTCCCTCGATAGTTCCGCCAGCCGCTGACACCGATCCCCGAGCCGTGCAACAGGATCAGCGGTGGCCCCTCGCCCGCCTCGTGGTACCGCAGCACCCCCTTGTCGGTGGCAACTTCCCGCTTGGTCCCCTCGTATGTCACGTCCATCCCACGAGAATAGAACAAGTTGCATGATACAACTATCTAAACGGTGAAGCCGGCTGGTCCGAACAGCATCAATGCGTCGGGTACTGCAACGACGTGAGCAACTGCCCGTGCAGGTTGGCGTTCGAGTACAGCCCGCCGCCCTGGTCGCTCGCGTGACCACCGGTTCGATCGGTGAACCGGCCGCCTGCCTCCTCGACAATGAGGACCCACGGCGCGTGGTCCCACTTGAAGTAGCGCTCGGCCAGGAAGGCGTCGATCTCGCCGCGCACGAGTTCGACCAGTGGCAGCGGGCTCCCCGGTGCGTGCGCCACACCTCGAGGGAGTCGTGCTCGGGACGCGTTGTCCACCGCATCCAGCACGGCGTCGGCGAGCGTCGCCGTCGCGCTGACCTCGAGGCGACGCGTCTCGCCGTCCACCCGTGGCCAGGACGACTCGAAGGCGCCGCCACCCCTGGTCGCCCACCAGCAGCGCCGCAGCGCCGGCGACGTGACCACCGCGACCTGGATGATCCCCTGGACCTCCAGCGCAATGTGGATGCGCCAGTTGGGATCACACCTGCCGAAGAGCCCGGTGCCGTCGATCGGGTCGAGGATCCAGATCCGATCGGACTCGCCGAGCTCGCCGAATTCCTCACCGAAGAACGCATCCTCGGGACGTTCCCCGGTCAACGTCGCCCGGAGCAGGCGCTCGACCGCCCGGTCGGCCTCGGTGACCGGCGTTCCGTCGTCCTTCAGGGTCGCGGAGACGCCGGCCTCGAAATGCACCATCGCGAGTTCCGCCGCCAGGTCCGAGGCGTCGAACGCGAGCCGGAGGTCGTCGGTGTCGACCCCCGGCGTTCCCACGCCGAGCACATCCGGGGAACCTGCCGACGAGTCGATCCGGGCGGCAACGAGTTCCGCGGTCGCGCGCAGGTGGCGCTGCGTGTCGGCAGGGTTGGGTTGCTCGCCGTCGAGGAGGTCGGACGTCAGCCAGAACTGGGAGACCGCGCCGACCAGCACCGACGCGGGTGCCGACCAGTCGGCGTCGTCACCGGCGAGCTCCGCCAGCCCGCGGGTGACCACCCGGACGACCACGTCGTACTCGTCGCGACGCAGCTTCCTCAGCACGGACCTCTCGATCGAGTTGTCCCGCATCAGGACCCGTGAGAGGTCCCGGTTGTCCTCGAGCCGGGCCAGCACCATCTCGCACAGCAGGTGGACGTGGTCCACACGGCTCCCGGACGGCGCGAGCCTGTCGAGCCGTCCGACGATCGAGAACCCTGGGTCGAGCAGGTGCGTCCAGTCCTCACGTTGCGCCAACCCATACTCGACGGCCTCGGTGAGCAGTTCCTGCTTGGTCCGGAAGTGACGGAAGAGTCCACCCGAACCCGCCGAGAGCCCGGCCTCGCCCTCGACCCGCGCCACGGGTGTTCCCGCGTAACCCTGTTCGCCGAACAGGTGGAGGGCTGCGGCCAGAATCTTGTTGCGTGTCGACACCTGTGTAAAAGTAAGTACTTACTAACTGCACGTCAATTCAGTACCCGCAACCCACCTCCACACGCATCCTCACCGCCCATAGGGGATGCCCAGACACTCCCCCGCCGAATCGGCGATGGGGGATCTCCGCGCCCGATCGCCCGACTATTCACCCAACCGGACATCCCGGCAAGGCGGGACCCGATCCGCGCCGCCAATCCGACGGGGCCACCGCGTATCGTGCTGGGTCAGACACTTGTTCGAGGTGCGGCGCCGGGGAGGGAGCACAGTGACGGAACTGCCGAGCGTGGAGCCCACGATCGGATCCCGGTCGGCCACCGCAGCAGTGGCCGCCATCCCGGCCGAGGCGGCCGAGGCGATGCACCGGCTGCGGGTCGAGTCCGTCTCCCCGAACACCCGGGCGGCGCAGATGAGTGACTGGAAGATCTTCACCCGGTGGTGCGAACGTGTCGATCGCGCACCGCTGCCGGCGACCCCCGACGTCGTCGGATGGTTCCTGACGGAGAAGTCGTCCGAGGTGCGGCCGGACGGGCGATCCGCCTACGCACCGGCCACCATGACGCGGTGGGTCGCCTCGATCAACAAGATCCATTCGCTCGCCGGACATCCCAAGCCCGGGCAGTCGTCGGCGGTGCGCGAGATCCTGCGCGGCATCGCCCGCACCCGGGCCACCCCGCCGGTCCGACGCGAGCCGCTGCTGACCGACGACGTACGCACCATGATCGAGTCCATGCGCGTGCTGTCCGCCACCGGATCCTGGGCCGACCGCGCTGCCGAGCGTCGGGACGCGGCGCTGCTGCTGATCGGACTCACCGGCGCCATGCGCCGATCGGAGCTGGCTTCGCTCGCGGTGGCGGACGTCGCCCCGCACCGCGCCGACGGGCTGTACGTGACCATCCGCAGGTCGAAGACCGACCAGGCTGCCGCCGGCCGGACGGTCACGCTCCCCTACGGAACCGCGCCGGTCACCTGCCCGGTGTGCTCGTACTGGCGGTGGCGCGAGGTCCTCGATGCCTGGGACGCCGACGGCAAGGCGGGCGTGAGCCGACTGCTCGCCGAGCCCGAGTCCGGCCCGCTCGACCATCGCTGCCGCGGCATGCTCGGACGCCCGGAGCCGACGAGCCGCTCACTGTTCCGGCCCGTACATCGAACCGGCGCACTGGGTGCCAATGCGTTGTCGGGTCAGGCAATTGCCTCGATGATCCAGCGGCGTGCCTCGGCCGCCGGATACTCGGAGGAGTTCGTCGCGCGACTCGGCGGGCACAGTCTGCGCGCCGGGTTCGTCACCCAGGCCGTCCGCAACGACGCGAGCGCGGAGCAGATCATGACCCAGAGCGGGCACACCGACCAGCGGATGATCGCGATCTACTCGCGTCAGCACGCCGGCCTGCACGGCAACGCCGTCACCTCACTCGGTCTCTAACGGCCGCACCGGCGGCCGACCGGTAGCGTGTGGGGCTGTGACCGTGACACGCGATGTCGACTCAGACTTTCTGGCCCTGCCCCTGCGTACCCTCGCCGATGCCGCGCTGTCCGCCGCCCGCGCGGCCGGTGCGAGCCACGCCGACTTGCGGGTGCACCGGCTGCAGACCCAGTCGATCCGGCTGCGCGACGGCGCGGTCCAGTCCGCGGTCGACGGCGCCGAGCTCGGGCTGGCCGTGCGGGTGGTGATCGACGGGACGTGGGGTTTCGCCTCCTCCGCCGAACTCACGGCGGAGTCCGCCGTCCGGACCGCGGACCGCGCCGTCGAGGTGGCCCGGGCGCTGCGGTCGCTGAACCGCGAAAGCGTCGAGCTGGCACCGGAACCGGTGTATCGGGACGCGGTGTGGGTCTCGGACTACGAGCTGGACCCGTTCACAGTGCCCACCGCGCAGAAGGTGGACCTGCTCACCGAGTACTCGGGCCGACTGTCCGCCGCCGACGGCGTCGACCACGTCACCGCGGGCGTCCTGCAGGTCAAGGAGCAGACCTTCTACGCGGACCTGGCCGGGTCGACGATCACCCAGCAGCGGGTGCGGCTGCACCCCGAGCTCGAGGCGACCGCCGTCGACGCGGCGGCAGGCAGCTTCGAGACCATGCGCACCCTGGCCCCGCCGGCCGGACGCGGCTGGGAGTACCTGTCCGGGACCGGCTGGGACTGGGACGACGAGCTGGCCCGGATCCCGGAGTGGTTGGCGGAGAAGGGCAAGGCGCCGTCGGTCACCGCCGGGCCCACCGACCTGGTGATCGACCCCACCAACCTGTGGCTGACGATCCACGAGTCGATCGGGCACGCCACCGAGTACGACCGCGCGATCGGCTACGAGGCGGCGTACGCCGGCACCTCGTTCGCCACCCCGGACCAGCTCGGCACCCTCAAGTACGGCACGCCGCTGATGCACGTCACCGCGGACCGCACCCAGCGGCACGGCCTGGCCAGCATCGGCTACGACGACGACGGCGTCGCGGCGCAGCACTGGGACCTGGTGCGCGACGGCATCCTGACCGGCTACCAACTGGACCGGGTGTTCGCGCCGCGCCTCGGGCTGACCCGCTCCAACGGCTGCTCCTACGCCGACTCCCCACACCACGTGCCGATCCAGCGGATGGCCAACGTGTCGCTGCAACCGGACCCCGATCGCGACACCAGCACCGCGGACCTGATCGCCCGCGTCGAGGACGGCATCTACGTCGTCGGCGACAAGTCCTGGTCGATCGACATGCAGCGCTACAACTTCCAGTTCACCGGGCAACGGTTCTTCCGGATCCGCGACGGCAGGCTGGACGGTCAGCTGCGGGACGTCGCGTACCAGGCCACCACCACCGACTTCTGGGGATCGATGGAGGCGGTCGGCGGACCGTCGACCTGGCGGCTCGGCGGCGCATTCAACTGCGGCAAGGCGCAACCCGGCCAGGTCGCCGCGGTCAGCCACGGCTGCCCGTCGGCGCTCTTCCGCGGCGTCAACGTGCTCAACACCCGAAACGAGGCCGGACAGTGATCGCCGCACAGGACCTGGTCGAACGCGCGCTGGCGCTGCGTACCGTCGACGAGTCGATCGTGATCGTCACCGACGCCAGTGAGGCGGCGCTGCGGTGGGCCGGGAATTCGATGACCACCAACGGGATCTCGACCTTCCGCACCTGGACGGTCACCTCGATCGTCCGGGACGCCGACGGCGCCAGGGTGGGCACGGTGTCCTCGAGCAGCGTCGAGGAGGCGGAGATCGCCGACGTGGTGCGGGCATCCGAGTCCGCCGCCGCGGCCGCGCAACCGGCCGGGGACGCGATGGACCTGCTGCCCGCCGGCGGCGTCGACCCGGGCTGGCACGACGGCCCGGCCGGCACCGGCATCGACGTCTTCTCCTCGGTGGCAGCCGATCTCGCGGACGGATTCGACGGCGCCGACCGGTTGTACGGGTTCGCCCACCACCAGCTCCACAACACCTGGCTGGGGACCTCTGCCGGTGTCCGGCGCCGGTTCACCCAGCCGACCGGGTCGGTGGAGATCAACGGCAAGCGGGGCGACGCCAGCGCCTGGGTGGGCGTGGGCACCGCCGACTTCCGCGACGTCTCGGTCGCTACGTTGCTGGGTCAGCTCGACACCCGGCTGGGCTGGTCCGGCCGGACGGTCGAGCTGCCTGCCGGCCGCTACGAGACGCTGCTGCCGCCGTCGGCGGTCGCGGACCTGATGATCTACCTGATGTGGACGATGGAGGGTCGCGGCGCGCAGGAGGGGCGCACCGCACTCTCCCGCGCGGGTGGCACCCGGGTCGGCGAGCGGCTGACCGACCTGCCGCTGACCCTGTACTCCGACCCGCGCGCGCCCGGCCTCGAGTACGCGCCGTTCGTGGCCGCTCCGGCATCGAGCGAGACCGTCTCGCTGTTCGACAGCGGGATGGACGTCGGCCGCGTCGACTGGGTGTCCGAGGGCGTGGTGGGCGCGTTGGCCTACCCGCGGCACGCAGCCGAGGAGTTCGGCGCCCCGGTCGCGGCGCCGGGCGAGAACCTGCTGCTCACCGGGGGCGGCGGGGCCGACCTCGACGAGATGGTGGCCCGCACCGAACGCGGCCTGCTGCTGACCACGCTCTGGTACATCCGCGAGGTGGACCCGGCCAGCCTGCTGCTGACCGGGCTGACCCGGGACGGGGTGTACCTGGTCGAGGACGGCCGGGTCACCGCCTCGGTGAACAACTTCCGGTTCAACGAGAGCCCGCTGGACCTGCTGCGCCGAGTCACCGAGGCCGGCGTCACCGAGGCGACCCTGCCGCGGGAGTGGAAGGACTGGTTCACCCGCACCGCGATGCCGCCACTGCGGATCCCGGACTTCCACATGTCCTCGATCAGCGCGGCACAGTGATGGGACTCGAGGACGGGGCGCGGTGCCCGTGCCTGAGCGGCGACGTCTATGGCGACTGCTGCGGCCGTTTCCACTCGGAAACGGCGGTGCCGGCGACGGCCGAGGCCCTGATGCGCTCGCGGTACAGCGCGTTCGCCGTCGGCGACGCGGCCTACCTGCTGCGCAGCTGGCACCCGAGCACCCGGCCGCGGCGGCTCGATCTCGACCCGGAGCAGCGCTGGACCCGACTGGACGTGCTGGCCACGACCGGGGGCGGCCCGTTCGAGACCGAGGGCACCGTCGAGTTCGTGGCCCACTACGTCGTCGACGGCCACCGCGACTCGCTGCGTGAACACAGCCGGTTCCGCCGCGTCGACGGGCGCTGGCTGTACCTCGACGCGATCGTGTGATCTGCGACTCTCACAGAGTCCTTACCCTTCCGCAACGGATCCACAAACTCCGCTCCCTAGTCTTTGGATACGAGCTGGTCAGGAGATTCAAACAGCCTGACCGGCAGCGAAATTCGAGGCGCAGGAGGAGTCATGTCGGTCACATCGATGGCGGTCTGGAACGCGCGGTGCGTCACCGCGACGACGACGGAGCTGCGGGCCCGCGGGCTGGACGCAATTCTCGCGGACGGCAGGAACCTGCGCGAGGTGCTGATCACCGAGCCCGGTCGCGGCTGGATGGCGTCGGTGCTGCCCGGCGACCACCCCGGCGACGAGCCCGACGTCCTGCTCTTCGCCACCGACCCGGCGGAACAGTGGACGGACGAGTACATGCAGTGGGCGGAGTCGCTGGAGGCCCTGATCGCGGACCGGACCGTCGCGGCCTGAGCCGGGCCGATCAGGGGACCTGTTGTCCCACGTAGTCTCCGGGGACACTGCAAGATGAGGGAGTGGTTCAGGTTCAGAAGGTGTTGATCGTCGACGACGACGCGGACGTGCTGACCGCGCTCCGACGTGGCCTGGAGCTCTCGGACTTCGCGGTCGTGACCGCCGAGGACGGGGCCGCCGCCCTCTCCGCCGTCGCCGCGCACGATCCGGACCTGGTGGTGCTGGACCTCAACCTGCCGGTGCTCGACGGGGTGGGCGTGGTCACCGCGCTGCGGGCCATGCACAACGACGTCCCGGTGTGCGTGCTCAGCGCCCGGAGCGCGGTCGACGACCGGATCGCCGGTCTCGAGGCCGGCGCCGACGACTACATGGTCAAGCCGTTCGAGTTCGGCGAGCTGGTCGCACGGATCCGCGCCCTGCTTCGTCGACGACCGGAACCCGAGCACGTGCCCACCGACGGCACGGTCTGCGTCGGCCCGCTGGCCGTCGACCTGCTCGGCCGCCGGGTCGAGGTGGCAGGCACCGAGGTGCAACTGACCAAGCGCGAGTTCGACCTGCTCGCAGCGCTCGCCGAGAACCACGGCATCGTGCTCGGCCGGGAGACGCTGCTGCGGTCCGTCTGGGGATACGACTTCGACACCGAGACCAATGTGGTGGACGTGTTCGTGAGCTACCTGCGCCGCAAGCTCGAGATCGACGGCGCCGCCCGGGTGCTGCACACCGTCCGGGGCGTCGGGTTCGTGTTGCGGGACCGATGAGCGCGCGACGGCGACCGGTATCGCTGCGGCTGCGGGTGACGGCCGCAGCCGCGCTCGGCACCGCGCTGGTCGTGCTGCTGCTCGGTGGGGTGGTCTGGGTCGGTATCGAGAAGCAGACGCACGCCCAGCTGGACAGCAAACTCGACTCCGTCGCCCAGGTCGCCGCGGCCAACCTGACCAGCCTGCGGGTCCTGCAGGGCCCGTTGCCGCAGCTGCCACCGGACTACGCGGGTACCCTGCGCGCGGGCAACCTCGAACTCTCCACGACCGGCGCGGTGCTGCCCGACCTCTCGGACGGCTGGGCCGACGCGACGGTCGACGGGACGCAGTACCGGGTGCGGACCGTCGAGCTGGTCAGCGGGATCGACGCCACCATCTCGGTCGGCGCACCGCTCGAGCCGGTCCAGTCCGTCGTCGCCAGCCTGCACCGGTGGACGCTGGGGATCGGTGTCGGCGCGATCGTGGTCGCCGCCGCTCTCGGGTGGCTCTTCGCCGGCGTCGCGATCCGGCCGCTGCGCCGGCTGGCCGAGCAGACCCGCCGGCTGGGCAGTGACCCCGCGGCGCCGCCGCCGCGGGCGTCGGGGGCCCGGGAGGCCGAGGAACTCGCCGCGGCGCTGCGAAACCTTCTCGAGGCCAACGCCGCCGAGCGGGCCCGCACCGCGGCCGCGCTGGCGACGGCCCGCGACTTCGCCGCGGCCTCGGCACACGAGCTGCGCACGCCGCTGACCGCGATGCGCACCAACCTCGAGGTCGCAACGACGTTGGACCTGCCCGCGGCCACCCGCAACGAGATCCTCACCGACGCGCTGCGCACGGAGCGGCGGGTCGAGGCCACCCTGCACGCGCTCGAGCGGCTGGCGGCGGGCGAGTTGTCCTCCGGGGCGGACTTCGTGCAGTTCGAGCTCGCCGAACTGCTCGACCGGGCGGTGCAGGACGCGGCCCGGACCCACCGGGGCGTGGACATCCGGCTGGACGTGCCCGGGACGCTGACGGTGACCGGGCTCCCGGCCGGGCTGCGGTTGGCAGTGGACAACGCCATCTCCAACGCGGTCCGGCACGGCGGTGCGGGGGTCGTCGAGGTCGCGGCCCGGGACGGCCGCGACGAGGTGGTCGTCACGGTGACCGACGACGGCGCCGGCATCCCGGTCGGGGAACGCGAGGAGGTGTTCGGCCGCTTCCGTCGCGGCTCGGGCGCGGCGCCGGACGGCTCGGGACTGGGGTTGACGTTGGTGCGTCAGCAGGCCGAGCTGCACGGCGGCACCGCCGCGTTCGAGGACAGCCCGCTCGGCGGCGTCCGGCTGGTGCTGCGGCTGCCGCGCTCACCGGGGGCGCAAGCGGTGTAGCGTCCGCCACAGGGACTTGTTCTCGAGATGACGGCGATGGACTGGTTTGTCGCGGACGACTACTCGCTTGGACGACTGCTCTTCAAGGAGGGCCTCGCCGTCCTCTACCTCGTCGCGTTCGTCTGCGCGGTCCGCCAGTTCCGGCCGCTGATCGGCGCCGACGGCATGCTGCCGGTCCCCCGATTTGTGCGCGGCTCGTCGTTCCGGCGGCATCCGAGCCTGTTCCAGTGGCACTACTCGGACCGCTACTTCGCCGCCCTCGGCTGGACCGGCGCCGCGCTGGCCGCCGTCACCGCCGCCGGGCTGACGGACCGCCTGCCGCTGGCGGCGACCATGCTGGTGTGGCTGACGATGTGGCTGCTGTACCTCTCGATCGTCAACGTCGGCCAGCTCTGGTACGGATTCGGCTGGGAGTCGCTGCTCCTCGAGGCGGGGTTCCTCGCGGTGTTCCTCGGCAACGCCGACACCGCACCGCCGCTGCTGATCCTGCTCGCCGTCCGGTGGCTGCTGTTCCGGCTCGAGTTCGGCGCCGGCCTGATCAAGATCCGCGGCGACCGCTGCTGGCGCGACCTCACCTGCCTGTACTACCACCACGAGACCCAGCCGATGCCCGGCCCGCTGAGCTGGTACTTCCACCACCTGCCGCGCCCGCTGCACCGGGTCGAGGCGGCCGGCAACCACTTCACCCAGCTGGTGGTGCCGTTCGGGCTGTTCGCGCCGCAGCCGGTCGCGGGCATCGCCGCTTCCGTCATGATCGTCACGCAGCTGTGGCTGGTCGTCAGCGGCAACTTCTCCTGGCTGAACTGGGCGACGATCGTGCTGGCGGTCTCCGTGCTCCCGGACGCGGCCCTCGGCACGGTGCTGCCGGTCCCGCACGGCGCGGACACGACGCCGGGCCCCTTCGTGGTCGCGGTGCTGGCCGCGACGGCACTGGTGCTGGTGCTCAGCTACTGGCCGGCCCGCAATCTGTTCGCCCACCGGCAGCTGATGAACGCCTCGTTCAACCCGTGGCATCTGGCCAACACCTACGGCGCATTCGGTCACGTGACGCGACTGCGGTACGAGGTGGTCGTCGAGGGCACCTCGGCGGAGGTGGTCACCGCCGACACCCGGTGGCAGCCCTACGAGTTCCGCGGCAAGCCCGGCGACGTGCACCGGCGACCGCGCCAGTTCGCGCCGTACCACCTGCGACTGGACTGGCTGATGTGGTTTGCCGCCATCTCCCCCGACTACGCCCGGTCCTGGTTCGTGCCGTTCGTCGAACGTCTGCTCCGCGGCGACGCCGCGACCCTGAAGCTGCTACGGCACAACCCGTTCGTGCACGCGCCGCCGACGTTCGTGCGGGCCCGGCTGTTCCGCTACCGGTTCACCACCCCGCGCGAGCGCACCGAGAGCGGCGCGTGGTGGTCCCGGGAGGAAGTCGGGGAGTTCCTGCAACCGGTGTCGTTGCGGTGGCCCTAGGATTGACCCGTGTCTGCGGGAGAGTCATCGGGAGTGCGTCTCGACAGTTGGGTCTGGTCGGTGCGGCTGTTCAAGACCCGGTCGCTGGCGGCCGCGGCCTGCCGCGCCGGTCATGTGCGGGTCAACGGCACCGTGATGAAGCCGTCCTACTCGGTGCGGGTGGGCGACGAGGTACGGGTCCGGGTCGGCGGAGTCGAGCGGATCGTCGAGGCGGTCCGGCTGACGCGCAAGCGGGTCGGCGCCGCGGACGCCGCACTGTGCCTGATCGACCGCACGCCCCCGCCCCCGCCGCGGGAGGTGCTGATGGCAGTGCCACAGCGCGACCGCGGCGCCGGCCGACCGACCAAGCGTGAACGTCGCGAACTGGACCGGTTGCACGGCTTCAACGAGGACTGACCCGGTCCCACACCGAATCGTTGTGAACAATCGTCCAATTCGCGGGATTTACCCCGGCGCGCATGGCATGCTGCACCTCGTCCTGTGGTCAAACGCGGACGTGCGTATCCAAGTCCCGGTTCAATTCCGGGACTCTGCGGGGTCGACGACCGCTACACCAGCAGGTCAAGGGGGGCCCATGCCGGCAACATTGCCGACATGGGCCTTTGCCATGCGTTGACTTCCCAATAACGCTGCGCACCAATAGATTTCATTCTCAAATCCCCTCTTCCGGCCGAGCCAGTCGTGCGATGCTTCGCTCGACTGGTGGCGTCCGCCGCCGGTCCGGAGCGATACAGCGAGGTTCGGTTGATGTTGGGTCGAGGAAGTATTGATTCGGGGCTGGGACGTCGTTCCCTGGCAGTGGCGTCTGCAGTGGGACTCTCCGCCGCGGCCGTCGCACTCGGCGCGGGCACGGCGTCTGCGGCACCGGCGGCGGCGCCGTCGGAGTCGCAGACACAGGCCGCCGCCGCATTGGGTACCACCATCGGTTGCTCCATCGTGAACTACGACACCACCTGCACGTACGACGCGGTGCCCGGGATCGGCGCAGACGAGTACGCGTTGCTCATTCCCGCCGGCGTGACCCAGGTGCAGGTGACCGCGGTCGGCGGAACCGGCGCCGGAACGGTCGGTGGACGAGGCGGGAAGGTTGAGGCCACGCTCCCCGTCACTCCCGGACAGACGCTGTACATCCAGTCCGGCCGCGCCGGCGGACTCGGCATGATGCCCGGCGGCGGGTACTCCTCCGTGTCCACGGCATCGGTGGCCGTCGACCGGAACGCGGGCCTGCTCGCCCGGGTCGTCGTCGCACCCGGCGGCGGTGCGGGCACCGTGACCGCGGCCGGTGGCGACGCCGGGCTGCCGGCACCTGCCGCGGCCGGCGGCAAGGCCGGTACCGATGTGGCGGGCGGGGCCGAAGGACTCGGCGGGACCCCGGGCACCCTCGGCAACGGCGGTTCCGGTGGCGCACTCGGCGGTGGCGGCGGCGCCGGCGCATACGGTGGCGGCGGTGCCACCGCGGGCGGCGGCGGCGGATCGTTCCTCGTCCCGGCCGGCGGCACGCAGACCCTGGCACCGGCCGGAACCCGGCCCACCGTGCAGGTTTCGTACACCTCCGACCGCCTCGTGCTGCCCGTCAGCGGCAGCTCCAACGGCAGCTCCGACGGCAGCAGCTCGGGCAGCGCAGGCAGCTCCGACGCGGGCAGCTCCGGCTTCGGCAGCACGGGCTCCTAGGCCCAGCACGTCCGGTCGGGTGGACAACCCCTTGCGTTCATCCGACCGGACCGCGCCGACGCGTCACCCGCGCTACGCGACGGCGACCAGCCTCCTGCGGAACTCCTGCGGGCTGAAGCCGTGCACCCGCTTGAACGCCGCACTGAGCGCGAAGGCGCTGCCGTAGCCCACCTTTCGCGCGACGGCACCGATCGTGGTGCCAGGTTCGCGTAGCAGGTCCGCCGCCAGCGCGAGACGCCAGCCGGTCAGGTAGGTCATCGGCGGTTCGCCGACCAGTTCGGTGAACCGTCTCGCCAGTGCCGCCCGCGACAGCCCGGTCTCGGCCGCGAGCGCGGCCACCGTCCACTGGCGTCCGGGACTGTCCTGCAGCAGCCGCAGCGCGCGGCCCACCACCGGGTCGCCGTGTGCCCGGTACCAGGCCGGCGCCGCGGATTCCGGCCGGGAGAACCAGGCGCGCAGCACCGTCACCAGCAGCAGGTCCAGCAACCGGTCCAGCATCACCTCCTGACCGGGCTCCTCCCTGAGCATCTCCTCGGCCAGCAACGGCAGCAGCGGGCAGTCCCACTCGTCGTCCCGCAGGATCAGCAGGCGCGGGAGCGCGCTCAGCAACCGGTCACCGACCGCGGCGCCGGCCCCGTACGTGCCCGTGATCATCACCGTCGCACCGTCGGGGCTGTTTCCCCAGGTGCGGACACCGAGCGTCATTGCCTCCCTGAGTGATTCGCCGTCCGGCGTGGCGCAGACCTGGCCCGGGTGGATGACCGCCTGCGGCACGGTGGCCGGATCGTCCGCCACGGTGTAGGCGTCGGGCCCGCAGACCACCGCGACGTCCCCGGGTCGCATCGACACCGGCTCCGCGCCGTCGTGACACACCCACGCCGTGCCGCTGACCATCACCACCAGCGTCAGCGGCGCGCGGTCCTGGATACGCAGCGACCACGGCGGCTCGAGGACCGAGCGCAGCAGGAACGCGCCGCGCGCCCTCGGTCCGTCCAGCAGCCCACCGAGCGCATCCATACCTGCGACGGTAGACGATTACACATGATTTTGCGCGTTCCGGCTATGGATCGTCTCCCGCATCCCGGGTTGACTCGAGCCATGGACACAAACGGAACCTGGACCGCACTGCGGGGCGGCACGTTGGTGACCGCCGTCGTACTCATGGGGCTGATGGCGGGCCTGTTCTACGCCTACGCGGTGTCGGTGATGCCGGGACTGGGCGCCACCGACGACCGGACCTTCGTCGCGTCGATGCAACGAATCAACGTCGCCATCCTCAACGGCTGGTTCGGCGTCGCCTTCGGCGGGGCACTGGTCTTCACGGTCGCCGCGTTGCTCACCCACCTCGGCAGGCCCGCATTGCCGTGGATCGTGGCCGCGCTCGTGCTCTACCTGGCGGTGCTGGCCGTCACGATGGGGATCAACGTGCCGATGAACGACAGGCTGGCCGCGGCCGGTGACCCCGACCGGATCGGGGACCTCGCCGCGGTGCGGGCGCAGTTCGAGGCCTCGTGGGTGCGCTGGAACGTCGTCCGGGCGGTCGCCTCGACCGGGGCGCTGGCCTGCCTGGCGATCGCGCAGTGGGCGACCGCCGCGGCGGAGTGAGCTCCGCCTCCCCGGCGCCGAGACGGCGCCGGGGCGGCGGGATGCGCAGGGGTCAGCCGACCTTCGCGATCAGGTCCGCGCGCTGACGGGCGCCGAGCCCGGCGACTCGCCGGGTCTCCGGGATGCCGATGGACTCGGCGATGTCGCGGGCCTTGATCTTGCCGACCTTGGGCAGCGACTCGAGCAGGTAGAGCACCTTCGTCTTCCCGACGAGGTCGTCCGAGTCCGCCTTGTCGAGGACGTCGACGAAGGTGAGCTTCCCGGACTTGAGGTTCTCCCGCATCTCGGAGCGGGCCTTGCGGGACGCGGCGGCCTTCGCCAGCGCCGCGGCGCGCTGTTCGGGGGTCAGGTTGGGCAGTGCCATGGTTGGACCTCTTCTCTCGGAGTTCCCTACCCGCCCAGGCTAGAACGCGAACGGCCGTAAATGCCCGCACCCGGCGTCCCCGTGTGTCGGATCGGCCTCGCCCAGCCCCGTTCAGGCCGCGGTGATCGCCAGGCCGACGGTCCCGGCGCGGCCACGACGGAGCAGGCTGCCCTTGACCGTCAGCCAGCCCAGCACGCCGTAGCGCTTCGCGATCACCTCGCGGGCATGCTCGGTGCCGGCGTCGTCGAGCACCACCGCGGTCGCCTCGACCGGATCGCCCTTCGGGTTCCCGCGTACGTCGCAGGGGCCGACCGTGACCCGCGGGTTCTTCTCGATCCGCTTGACCTTGTACGAGTCGGTGACCGTCCACATCAGCAGACGGTCACCGTCCATTGCCGCCCACAGCGGCGTCGCGACCGCGGAGCCGTCCTTGCGGAAGGTGGTCAGCAGCACGTACTTTGCGGCGGCGATCTCGCTCAGCGTGGGGCTCATGGCACCAGCCTAGGCGGTTCGTCCCGGTGCTACTCCCCCTCGAGCGTGCCCTCGGCCTCGAGGTAGACCTGCCGCAGACCGTCGAGGACCTCCCGCGACGGCTCCTCCCACATGTCCCGCTCGACGGCCTCGAGCAGTCGCTCCGCAATCCCGTGCAGCGCCCACGGATTCGACTCCGTCATGAACTTGCGGTTCTGCTCGTCGAGCACGTAGGTCTCGGCGAGCTTCTCGTACATCCAGTCCGCGACCACGTTGGTCGTCGCGTCGTAGCCGAAGAGGTAGTCGACCGTCGCGGCCATCTCGAAGGCGCCCTTGTAGCCGTGCCTGCGCATCGCCTCGAGCCAGCGCGGGTTGACCACCCGGGCCCGGAAGACCCGCGCGGTCTCCTCCGACAGGGTGCGGGTGCGCACCGCGTCGGGGCGGGTGCTGTCGCCGATGTAGGCCTCCGGGGACTTACCGGTCAGCGCGCGGACGGTCGCGACCATGCCGCCGTGGTACTGGAAGTAGTCGTCGGAGTCCGCGATGTCGTGCTCGCGGGTGTCGGTGTTCTTGGCCGCCACCGCGATTCGGCGGTACGCGGTCCGCATGTCGTCCGACGCGGGCGCCCCGTCCAGGCCGCGGCCGTACGCGTAGCCGCCCCAGGTGGTGTACACCTGCGCCAGGTCGGCGTCGTCGCGCCAGTTCTTCGAGTCGATCAGCTGCAGCAGCCCGGCTCCGTAGGTGCCCGGCTTGGAGCCGAAGATCCTGGTGGTGGCGCGGCGCTCGTCGCCGTGCTCGGCCAGGTCCGCCTGGGCGTGCGCCCGCACGTAGTTCTGCTCGGCGGGTTCGTCGAGGTCGGCGACCAGCCGGACGGCGTCGTCGAGCAGCGCCAGCACGTGCGGGAACGCGTCCCGGAAGAAACCGCTGATCCGGACCGTGACGTCCACGCGCGGCCGGCCCAGCTCCTCGGTCGGGATCACCTGCAGGCTGGTGACGCGGCGGCTGGCCTCGTCCCACACCGGCCGGACGCCGAGCAGCGCAAAGACTTCCGCGATGTCGTCGCCGGAGGTGCGCATCGCCGAGGTGCCCCACACCGACAGGCCCACCGACTTCGGGTACTCGCCGTGGTCGGCGAGGTAGCGCGCCAGCAGCGACTCGGCCATCGCCTGACCGGTCTCCCAGGCCAGCCGCGACGGCACGGCCTTGGGGTCGACGGAGTAGAAGTTGCGGCCGGTCGGGAGGACGTTGATCAGCCCGCGCAGCGGCGAGCCGGACGGGCCTGCCGCGATGAAGCGGCCGTCCAACGCGCGGAGCACCTGGGTGATCTCGTCGTCGGTCTGACGCAGCCGCGGCACCACCTCGGTGGCCGCGAACCGGAGGATCTGCCGGACCGTCTCGTCCGCGGACAGCGCGTCCGCGGCGTCGGGATCCCAGTCGGCGGCCGCCATCGCCCGCACCAGCTCGTGGGCGGTGGCCTCCACGGCGTCGACCCGGGTGCGGGACTCGGCACCGTCCACGCCGACCTCGGACTCGCTGAGGCCCAACGCCTCCCGCAGGCCCGGCACGTGCTGTTCGCCGCCCCACATCTGCCGGGCCCGCAGCATCGCCAGCACCAGCTCCACCTCGGCGTCGCCGCGCGGCGCCTGACCGAGCACGTGCAACCCGTCCCGGATCTGCACGTCCTTGATCTCGCACAGCCAGCCGTCGACGTGCAGCAGCATGTCGTCGAAGACGTCCTCCTCGGGACGCTCGGCCAGGCCCAGGTCGTGGTCCATCTTCGCGGCCCGCATCAGCGTCCAGATCTGCTGGCGGATGGCGGGCAGCTTCGCGGGGTCGAGCGCGGAGATGTTGGCGTGCTCGTCGAGCAGCTGCTCGAGCCGCGAGATGTCGCCGTAGGACTCGGCGCGGGCCATCGGCGGGATCAGGTGGTCGACCAGGGTGGCGTGCGCGCGGCGCTTGGCCTGGGTGCCCTCGCCCGGGTCGTTGACCAGGAAGGGGTAGATCAGCGGCAGCTCGCCGAGGGCGGCGTCGGTGCCGCAGGAGGCGGACATGCCGAGGTTCTTGCCGGGCAGCCACTCCAGGTTGCCGTGCTTGCCGAGGTGCACCACCGCGTCCGCGCCGAACCCGCCCTCGTCCGGCCGCGCCGCCAGCCAGCGGTACGCGGCCAGGTAGTGGTGGCTCGGCGGCAGGTCCGGGTCGTGGTAGATCGCGACGGGGTTCTCGCCGAATCCGCGGGGCGGCTGCACCATGAGCACCACGTTGCCGACCTGCATTGCCGCGACGACGATCTCGCCGTCGGCGTCGGCGGAGCGGTCCACGTACAGCTCGCCCGGCGCGGCGCCCCAGTGCTCCTCGACGCCGTCGCGCAGGTCCGCGGGCAGCGTGTCGAACCACTGTCGGTAGCGGGCCGCGGAGATCCGGATCGGGTTGCCCTCGAGCTGCTCGGCGGTCAGCCAGTCCGGGTCCTGACCGCCCGCGGCGATCAGCGCGTGGATCAGCGCGTCGCCGTCCCCGGCCGCCAGGCCCGGCAGCGCATCCTCGCCGTCGAGCGGGCCGAGGTCGTAACCGGCGTCGCGCATCTGGGTGAGCAGCGCGATCGCGCTGGCGGGGGTGTCCAGGCCGACGGCGTTGCCGATCCGGGCGTGCTTGGTGGGGTACGCGGAGAGCATCAGCGCGATCCGCTTGTCCGCGACCGGGATGTGCCGCAGCCTCGCGTGCCGCACCGCGATGCCGGCCACGCGGGCGGCGCGCTCGGGGTCGGGGACATAGGCGGTCAGGCCGTCGGCGTCGATCTCCTTGAACGAGAACGGCACCGTGATCAGCCGGCCGTCGAACTCGGGCACCGCGACCTGGGTCGCGACGTCCATCGGCGAGAGTCCGTCGTCGCTGGCCTCCCAGGTCTCGCGGCTGCTGGTCAGGCACAGGCCCTGCAGGATCGGCACGTCCAGCGCGGCGAGTTCGGTGACGTCCCAGGCCTCGTCGTCGCCGCCCGCGGTGGCGCCCGCGGGCCGGGTGCCGCCGGCGGCCAGCACGGTGACGACCATCGCGTCGGCCGCGCGCAGGGCGTCGAGCAGCTCCGGTTCGGCGGTGCGCAGCGAGGCGCAGAAGATCGGCAACGCCCGGGCGCCGCGGTCCTCGATCGCCCGGCACAGCGCCTCGACGTACGCGGTGTTCCCGGCCAGGTGCTGCGCGCGGTAGTAGAGCACCGCGACGGTCGCGTCGGCGTCCGCCGCTGCGGACGGCCGGTCCAGGTGGCCCCAGGTGGGGGTGTGCGCGGGCGCGTCGAACCCGAGGCCCGTCAGCAGCACCGTGTCGGAGAGGAAGTTGGACAGCTGCAGCAGGTTCTCCGACCCGCCCTCGGCGAGGTAGGCGTGGGCCTCCGCGGCGACGCCGCCGGGCACCGTGGACAGCTCCATCAGTTCGGCGTCCGGGGCCAGCTCGCCGCCGAGCACGACGGTCGGCAGGCCCGCCGCGAGCACCGCGTCCAGGCCCTGCTCCCAGGCGCGCTTGCCGCCGAGGATCCGCACCACCACCAGGTCGACGCCGTCGAGCAGGCCGGGCAGGTCGTCTACGAGCAGCCGGGCGGGGTTGGCCCAGCGGTAGTCGGCGCCGCTGGAGCGGGCACTGAGCAGGTCGGTGTCGGACGTCGACAGCAGCAGGATCACGGGTGTGGCCTCCTCGGGGTCTCGCGCCCCATTGGTTCCGGAACGGCAGCGCACGAGTGTCTGACTCCCCGGACGTGCCGGGTCACAGTGGCGCGACCGCACCGGATTCGCACCGGTTTCCTCGTGAGCTGTCGCAAGCGCCGCTGAGCCTACCGGTGCGCGGAACGTAACCTGGAGACGATGTCCGCGAACCCGATTTCCCCCCGACCCGCCACCGGCGACCGGTCCCGCCCCGACGCCTGCCCGGGCGCCCTGCAGGTGCACCAGGCCGCCGACGGCGCGCTGGCCCGGGTGCGGCTGCCCGGCGGCGCGCTGACCCCCGCGCAGCTGCAGGTCCTGGCCTCCGCGGCCCACGACCTTGCCGGCGGCGAGCTCGAGCTGACCTCCCGCGGCAACATCCAACTGCGGGCCGTCACCGACCCCGCCGCCTTCGCGGACCGGCTCGCCGACGCCGGGCTGTTGCCCTCGCTCAGCCACGAGCGGGTGCGGAACATCCTGGCCAGCCCCCTCTCCGGACGGATCGGCGGGCTGGTGGACGTCCGCGACTGGACCTCGGCCCTCGACCGCGGGCTGTGCGCCGATCCCGCCCTGGCCGCGCTGCCGGGACGGGTGATGTTCTCCCTCGACGACGGCCGCGGCGACGTCTCCGGGCTCTCCGCGGACCTGGGCCTGCACGCGGTCGGGGCCGACGAGGTGGCGCTGGTGCTCGCCGGCCGCGACCACGGCGCCCGGGTCCCCGCGGCCGACGGCGTCGAGGTGCTGCTCGCCGCCGCGCGCCTGCTGCTCGAGATCCGCGAGGACCAGTGGCGCCTGCACGAGATCGACGGCGGCGTGGAGCGGGTGCTGAGCGGGCTGGGCCTGGGCGCGGGGAGCGCCGACACCCTGGACCTGCCCGCCGTGGGCACCGGGCCGATCGGCTGGCTCGACCACGGCGACGGCGCCGTGACCCTCGCCGCCGGGCTCGCCCTCGGCACCATGAGCGCTCGGGTCGCGGAGTTCCTGGCGGCGGTGGACAAGCCGCTCGTCGTCACGCCGTGGCGTTCGGTGCTGATCTGCGACCTCGACGACTGGACCGCCGAGCAGGTGGTGCGGGTGCTCGCGCCGATGGGCCTGATCTTCGACGAGAACTCGCCGTGGCTGCAGGTCAGCGCCTGCACGGGGCGTCCGGGCTGCGGCAAGGCGCTGGCCGACGTGCGGGCCGACCTGGGCGCCGCGCTGGCGGCAGGCGAGATCGGCGAGGGCCGTCAGCACTGGGTCGGCTGCGAGCGGAAGTGCGGCCGACCGCGCGGTGAGGTTACCGACGTGGTGGCCACCGGCGACGGCTACCGGGTGGATCGGCCGTCGTCCTGAAGCCACTATCGTGGTGCGCATGACCGACTACATCCGCGACGGCGCCGAGATCTACCGTCAGTCCTTCGCCACCATCCGGGCTGAGGCGGACCTGACCCGGTTCCCCGCGGACGTCTCGCAGACGGTGGTGCGGATGATCCACGCCTGCGGCCAGGTCGACCTCGTCGACGACGTCGCGTTCTCCCCCGGCGTCGTCTCCGCGGCACGTGCCGCGCTGCGCGCCGGCGCCCCGATCCTGTGTGACGCGACGATGGTGGCCTCCGGTGTCACCCGAAAGCGACTGCCCGCCAACAACGAGGTGCTCTGCATGCTGAGCGACCCGCGGGTGCCGGTGGTCGCCGAGCAGTTGGGCAACACCCGCTCCGCCGCGGCGCTGGAGCTGTGGGGCCCCAAGCTCGAGGGCGCGGTGGTCGCGATCGGCAACGCCCCGACCGCGCTGTTCCACCTGCTCGACATGATCGACCAGGGCGCGCCCCGGCCTGCGGCGATCATCGGCTGCCCGGTCGGGTTCATCGGTGCCGCGGAGTCCAAGGAGGACCTGATCGTGCGCGCCGGCGAGACCGAGTACCTGGTGGTGCGGGGCCGCCGCGGCGGCAGCGCGATCACCGCCGCCGCCCTCAACGCGATCGCGACGGAGGTCGAGTGATGGCGGGCAAGCTCTGGGGCATCGGGCTCGGCCCGGGTGACCCCGAACTGGTGACGGTCAAGGCCGCGCGGATCATCTCCGAGGCCGACGTCATCGCCTTCCACAGCGCCCGGCACGGACGCAGCATCTCCCGGGCCGTCGCCGAGCCGTACCTGCGCGAGGGCCAGCTCGAGGAGCACCTGGTCTACCCGGTGACCACCGAGACCGTGGACCATCCCGGCGGCTACCAGGGCGCCATCGACGAGTTCTACGAGTCGGCCGCGCAGCGGCTGGCCGAGCACCTCGAGGCCGGCCGGTCGGTGGCCCTGCTCGCCGCAGGCGACCCGCTGTTCTACAGCTCCTACATGCACATGCACAAGCGGCTGTGCGACCGCTTCGACGCCGAGGTGATCCCCGGCGTCACCTCCGTCAGCGCGGCCTCCGCCGCGCTCGGGGTGCCCCTGGTCGAGCGCGACGAGGTGTTCACCGTGCTGCCCGGCACGCTCCCCGTCGAGGAGCTGACCAGGCGTCTGCGTGAGACCGACTCGGCGGCGATCCTCAAGCTGGGCCGGACGTTCCCCGCGGTGCGTCAGGCGTTGAAGGACTCCGGCCGGCTCGCCGAGGCCAGCTACGTCGAGCGGGCCAGCACGGATCGGCAGCGGGTGCTCTCGGCCGCCGAGGTGGACGAGTCGCAGGTGCCCTACTTCTCGATCGCGCTGGTGCCCAGCCCGTCGAACAACCCCGCGGCGACGCCCGCGGCCGGTCCGGGCGAGGTCGTCGTCGTGGGTCTCGGTCCGGGCGACGACGCCTGGACCACCCCGGAGGTGCGTCACGAGTTGTCCCGCGCCACCGACATCGTCGGCTACACCACCTACGTCAACCGGGTGCCCGTGGTCGCCGGCCAGCTCCGCCACGCCAGCGACAACAAGGTCGAGTCCGAGCGCGCGGCGATGGCGCTGGACCTCGCCAAGCGGGGCGCCCGCGTCGTCGTGGTGTCCTCCGGTGATCCCGGCGTGTTCGCGATGGCCGCCGCGGTGGTCGAGATGAGCGCGGAGCCGCAGTGGTCCGAGGTCTCGGTCCGGGTGCTGCCCGGCATGACCGCCGCGCACGCCGTGGCCAGCCGGGTCGGCGCGCCGCTGGGCCACGACTACGCGATGATCTCGCTCTCGGACCGGCTCAAGCCCTGGGACATAGTCGCCAAGCGGATCTCCGCGGTCGCGGCGGCGGACATGGCGATCGCCGTCTACAACCCGGCGTCGAAGTCCCGGACCTGGCAGGTCGGCGCGATGCGGGACCTGCTGCTCGAACACCGCTCGCCGCAGACCCCGGTGATCGTCGGCCGCGACGTCGCCGGACCGCAGGAGAGCGTGCGGATCCTCACGCTCGGCGAACTCGACCCCGCCGAGATCGACATGCGCTGCCTGCTGATCATCGGCTCGTCGCTGACCACGGTCGTCGGGTCCGGCAGCGAGCGGAAGGTGTTCACGCCGCGGCGCTACCCCGGCTGACCGTTCGCCCCGCACACGGGTTTTCGCCCCGTCACACCGGAGTTGAACGCTCAGCGCCTGTGTGCCGGGGACGTAGGCCTGTGCGGGCGCTGAGTCAGTGCTCGTCGTAGTGGTCGCCGTGCGGGGCGTGCCGGTGCCCGTCGTGGATGTAGTCGGTGTGGTCGCCGTGCGGGACCGCCACGTGGCCGCAGCCCTCGCCGTGGTGGTGCTCGTGTTCGCCGTGAACGGTGTGACCCGCGCTCTCGCACTCGTCGGTGTGGCCGTCGTGTACGCGGTGCAGGTGACCGTCGTGCACGTAGTCGACGTGGTCGCCGTGCGGCACCGCCACGTGTCCGCAGTCGGGTCCGTGGACGTGGTCGTGGTCCGTGTGCTGGTGGTGCTCGGATGTGGTCACGAGACTCTCCTCACTCGGGTGAGCGTCCCCCGTGCCTCACGCTACTCCCGACTCCCATCGCGCGGCGGCGCTCGGATCGGCGGTCGACGCCACCCCCGACGGCACCGGGGTGCGGGCCACCAGCCGCACCCGAACGCCGCAACTCCCGGGCGGCGGCGAGCTTCGGTTCAGCTGCCCGCCGCGTCCTCCTTCAGCGTGTGCGCGACGAGCGCGTTCGCGTGGCCGTGGCCGAGTCCGTGCTCGGCCTTGAGCCAGTTGACCAGCTCCAGGTGTTTGGTCAGCTCGGAGGCGCGGATCTTCTCCTGCCACTCGCTGATCGGCCTGCCGTACTTCGCCTCGATCGACGGAAAGTAGGACGCTGGACCCTTCACCGGTTCGCTCATGGACGGCAGAGTAGCGGTGAGCTACGACACGTGCACGGATCGACCGCGCCCAGGGTGTCGGACCCGGGCGTCGGGATGCTCAGGCGCGTCCCGACGCCCAGGCGACCGCGTCGTCCGGATTCGCGGTGGACGGCACTCGCTTCGGGAGCGGCGTGCGGGCCACCATCACGACCGGCAGACCCAGTTCGCGTGCCGCGTCCAGCTTCGCGGACGTCAGCGCTCCCCCGCTGTTCTTCGTCACGACCACCTCGATGCGGTGCTCGCGCAGCAGCGCGATCTCCGACTCCACCGTGAAGGGCCCGCGGTCGAGCAGCAGCGTCGCGTCGGCCGGCATCGCGACCTCGGGCGGGTCGATGGCCCGGACCAGGTACCGGCCGGGGGCGTCGGCGAACGCGTCGACGCCCTGCCGACCGATGGTGAGGAACACCCGATGCCCCAGCGCGGGCACCTCGCGGGCGGCCGCGGCGAGGTCTGCGACCGGGTGCCACCGGTCCCCCGGGCCTGCCACCCATTCGGGGCGTCGCAGCACCAGCAGTGGGACCCCGACACGGTCGGCGGCGGCAGCGGCGTTCGCCGTGATCCGGGCAGCGAACGGGTGGGTGGCGTCGACGACGGCATCGATGTCGTTGCTGCGCAGCCAGTTCGACAGCCCATCGACACCACCGAAGCCACCGATCCGCACCTCACCGACCGGCAGGACCGGTTCGCGGACCCGCCCGGCGAGGGACGAGACCACGTCGACGGCGGGCTCGACGGCGAGCGCGGCGGCCAGGGCCCGCGCCTCCGAGGTCCCGCCGAGCACCAGGACGCGGCGCATCAGTGCGTCGCGCGGGACCGCGTCGCCGAGTACAGGTAGCTGTCCGGGAAGCCCTCCGCGGCCAGCACCCGGCCGACGATCACCACCGCCGTCTTGGTGATGCCCGCCGCGTGCACCTGCTCGACCAGGGTCGCCAGGGTGCCGCGCAGCACGATCTCGTCGGGACGGCTCGCGAACGCGACCACCGCGGCCGGGCAGTCGGCGCCGTAGCTCTCGGTGAGCTCCTCGGCGATCTGCTCGATCCGGTGCGCGCCCAGGTGCACCACCATCGTGGCGCCGCTGCGGCCGAGCGACCGCAGGTCCTCGCCCGGCGGCATCGCCGTCGAGAGGGTGGAGACCCGGGTCAGCACGATCGACTGGGACACCCCCGGCACGGTGAGCTCGCGCCCGAGCGCCGCCGCGGCCGCGGTGAACGCGGGAACCCCGGGCACGATGTCGTACCCGACGCCGGCCGCCTCGAGGCGGCGAACCTGTTCGGCCACGGCGGAGTAGATCGACGGGTCACCGGAGTGCAGGCGCGCGACGTCGAGCCCGGCGCGGTCGGCCGCGACGAGCTTGTCGACGATCTGGTCCAGGCTCATCCGGGCGGTGTCGACCACCTCGGCGTCGTCGGGGCAGGTGGCGAGCAGTTCGGCGGGCACCAGGCTGCCTGCGTACAGGCACACCGGGCTGGCCGCGATGATCCGCGACGCCCGCAGGGTGATCAGGTCCGCGGCGCCCGGCCCGGCCCCGATGAAGTGGATGGTCACTGGTTCGACTCCTCTGTCGTCTCTGTCGCGGGGCCGGGCTTCGAGACCGACCACTGGGCCACCGGAAGCTGTGGCCGCCAGGCGGTGAACCCGCCGAGCGGTTCACCGCGGTAGACCTGGAACTTGCGCAGGTCGCCGCCGTGCCGCGAGTGCCACTGCAGCACCAGCGATTCGGACTCCGCGGTCACCGCGTTGACGACCATCCGCCCGCCCGGGCGCAGCCGCGCCCAGCAGGCGTCGAGCATGCCGTCCTGGGTGACGCCGCCGCCGACGAAGATCGCGTCGGGTCCGGCGGCCTCGCCGTCGAAGGCCTCGGGCGCGCTGCCGCGCACGGCCAGCGCCGGAACCCCGAGGGCCGACGCGTTGTCCTGGATCTGCGCGACCCGGGACGGCTCGCGTTCGAACGCGACCGCGCGGCACCGGGGATGGCTGCGCATCCACTCGATGCCGATGGTGCCCGAGCCGCCGCCGACGTCCCAGAGCAGTTCGCCGGGCGCGGGCGCGAGCGCGCTCAGCGTCAGCGCCCGCACCTCGTGCTTGGTCATCTGCCCGTCGCCCCGGTAGGCGGCGTCGGGCAGGCCCGGGTTCCGGGTGAGCCGGCGCGCGGCGCCCGAGCCGCGGACCTCGAGAGCGATCACGTTCAGCGGGTCGCCGGCCTCCGGCGGCCAGGCGTCGGCGGTGCCGTCGTGCACCCGTTCCGCAGGCCCGCCGAGCTGCTCGAGCAGCACCATCCGGCTGCCGCCGAAGCCGCCCTCGCGCAGCAGGTCCGCGACCACCGCCGGGGTGTGCTGGTCGTTGCCGAGCACCAGCACCCGGGCGCCGTCGCGCAGTTCGGGCGTCAGGGTGGCGACGGGCCGGTTCACCAGGCTGACCGTCGGCACCTCGTGCAGCGGCCAGCCCAGCCGGGCGCAGGCGAGCGAGACGGACGAGGGATGCGCGATCACCCGAACACGGTCGGGGCCGAGCACCCGGCACAGCGTGACGCCGACGCCGTGGAACATCGGGTCGCCGCTCGCGAGGACGCACACCCTTCGCTCGCGGTGCTCGTCGAACAGGGCGGGCAGCGCGGGCACCATCGGCGTCGGCCACGGCACCCGCCGCGCGGCGGACTCCGGGACCAGGCCGAGCTGGCGGGTCGAGCCCATCAGGACCTCGGCGTCGGTGACGGCCCGCTGCGCGCGGGGCGAGAGGCCGTCCCAGCCGTCGGCGCCGATGCCGACGACGGTGACCGGCAGGCTCATCGCGGCATCCGCCGCCAGATCGCCTGCGGCAGCAGCCGCATCACGAAGATGGCCGGGCGCAGCAGGCCGGGGATCCACACCCGCGCGCGGCCCCGGCGCAGCGCCTTGACCACGCCATCCGCGACCTGGCCGGGGGTGCTCGACATCGGCGCCGGGGTCATCCCCTCGGTCATCCGGCCGATGACGAAGCCGGAGCGCACCAACAGCAGGCTCACCCCGCTGCCGTGCAGCGCGTCGCCGAGCCCGCTGGCGAAGCCGTCGAGCCCGGCCTTGGCCGAGCCGTACACGTAGTTCGCGCGTCGCACCCGGGCGCCCGCGATCGAGGAGAACACCACGATCCGGCCCGAGCCCTGCGCGCGCAGCAGCTGCGCGAGGTGGGTCAGCACGCCGACCTGCGCCACGAAGTCGGTGTGCACGACGTTCACCGCGTGCTGGGCGTCGACCTCGGCGCGGGCCTGGTCGCCGAGGACGCCGAAGGCGATCACCACCGTGTCGATCGGGCCGAGCTCGGCGATCTCGGAGAGCACCCGGCCGTGGTCGGCGAGGTGGTCGGCGTCGAACTCGACGGTCTCGACCGAGGCCGCGCCCGCCTCGAGGACGGCCGCGCGCGCCGACTCGAGGTCGCCGCTGCGACGGGCCGCCAGGACCACCGGGCGGCCGGGCGCGAGCCTGACGGCGATCTCGAGTCCGATTTCGCTGCGGCCACCGAGGATGACTACCGATCCGACGCTCATGGCCTCAAGTGTCCTCGACTACGGTCGGCCCATGGCCCGCACCCCCTTCGATCCCGCCGACCTGCCCGACGACGCGCACGCCTTCCTGCGCGACCGGCACCTCGCCACCCTCACGACGCTGCGACGCGACGGCACCCCGCACGTGGTCGCCGTCGGGTTCACCTGGGACCTCGAGAGCCAACTGGTGCGGGTGATCACCAACGGCGGCTCGCAGAAGGCGCTCAACGCCGAGCGCTCCGGCTACGCGGCCGTCACCCAGATCGACGGTCCGCGGTGGCTGACGCTCGAGGGCCCGGCGCGGGTCAGCGACGATCCCGCGGAGGTCGCCGAGGCGGTCGCCCGCTATGCCGACCGGTACCGCGAGCCCCGGGAGAACCCGAGCCGGGTGGTCATCGAGATCAGCGTCCGGCGGGCCCTCGGCCTGGCCACCCTGCTCGGCCGCTGATCTGTACGGGTGACTCTTACGGCGCTAGGGTGAGCTGAGTCACAAGACGTTCGGCGGCCTACTCTCCGATCGACGGACCGTGCCGGGCCGAGCGCCCCGCAATCGGACCTAGGAGCAGCCATGGGCGCTCGACGCACCACGATTGTCCGGATCACCGCCCTGACGGCTCCGCTCGCCGCCGCGGCCCTGTTCGCCGCCCCCGGCCAGGCCCTGCCCCCGCACCCGTTCGGTCCCCCGGCGCTGACCATCGGCTGCCCCAACCAGGGCAGCCTGATGTCGCTGACCGGCGGGACCGGGCAGTCCGGTCCCGAGCCGGGGATCGCTCCCGGGTGGATCCGGTTCGCCTCGTTCCCGGCCGCCCCGCCCATCCCGGCCGCCGGCCAGGTGACGGTCGCCTGGATCAACACCGACACCGGCCAGACCGGCATCGCGAACCTCGAGGGCGCGTACCCGTACCTGGCGAAGACCGTCTACACCGGCCCCGGCAACGTGATGGCGACGCTGTTCGGGTCGATCAACCTCGGCAGCATGCCGCTCTGCCAGGCGAATCCGACGTTCGGCAACTTCGTAGCGTGAGGAACCGAAGGCGGCATCAGACTCTCGGTTCGTCCTAGACCAGGACCAGGAAGAACATCCCGGCGACGATTCCCGCGATCCCGCACACGGCGCCCAGGACGGTCTCCACGGTGACCGGCCGGTGTGCCGCGAGGGCGCGTCTGCGTGCCACCACGGCGGTGAAGACCGCACCCACCCCCAGAATTACGCCGATGCCGAAACTCCAGAAGGCCACGATCGAGAGCGCACCGAGCATCAGCGCAATGTCGCCGACGTCCTTCGCCGGGGCCGCCCCCGACGCCCCCGCTCCGTCGGGGTCCTGGTCCGGTTCGTCGGCGGCCATGGCGGTCTACTCGCCGGGCCGGAGGCGAAGGCGGGACACTGCCTGCGTCGTCACGACGTCAGCGTCCGCTCGTACTTCCGCACCGAGAGCGGCACGAAGATCACCAGGAGCAGGACGATCCACGCCAGCGAGTACAGCGCCGCGTGCTGCAACGGCCACGCGTCCGGAGCCGGCACCGCCGGGCTGGTGTTGCCGAACAACTCCCGGGCCGCCTGCGTGACCGAGGAGACGGGGTTCCACTCGGCCAGGACCCGGAGCACCGTCGGGAAGTTGTCGGTGGGGACGAAGGTGTTCGCGATGAAGGTCAGCGGGAAGATGACGATGAACGACGCGTTGTTGACCACCTCCGGCGTCTTGACCGACAGTCCCACCAGCGCCATCACCCACGACATCGCGTAGGCGAACAGCAGCAGCAGCGCATAGCCGGCGGCCGCCTCGAGGAACGACGAGTGGATCCGCCAGCCCACGATCAGCCCGGTGATCGACATGATGACCACCGTGAGCACGTTGGTGCCCACGTCGGCCGCGGTCCGGCCGATCACCACCGCCGAGCGCGCCATCGGCAGCGACCGGAACCGGTCCATCACCCCCTTCTGCAGGTCCTCGGCGAGGCTCACGCCGGTGATCGTCGCGCCGAAGATGACCGTCTGGACGAAGATTCCGGCCATCAGGAACTCTTTGTAGCTGACGCCGGGCACCGCGATCGCGCTGCCGAAGACGTAGGCGAAGAGCAGGACGAACATGATCGGCGACAGGGTCGAGAACACGAGCAGGTCGGGGACCCGCTTGACCTTGATCAGGTTGCGCTTGGCGATGATGACCGAGTCCCGGAAGATCCTCACGACGCCTCACCCTCGTGCGCGTCCACCACGTGCCCGGTGAGGCTGAGGAACACGTCGTCGAGGTTGGGCCGCCGCAGGCCGACGTCGAACACCGCCAGGTCCGCCTCCTTGAGGCGGGACAGGGCCTCCGCGAGGTCGTCGACGCCGCCCGAGACCGGGATGCTGATCCGGCGGGCCTGCGCGTCGGTGGTCGGCGGCTCGATCCCGAGCGAGCCCAGCAGCTCGCAGGCGCGCGGCGCCTGCGCGAAGTCCGCCAGCACGAACTCGAGGCGTTCGCCGCCGACCCGGTCCTTGAGCTGGTCCGAGGTGCCTGCGGCGATGATCGACCCCTTGTCCAGCACGATGATCGAATCGGCCAGCCGGTCGGCCTCCTCGAGGTACTGCGTCGTCAGCAGGATCGTCGTCCCGTCCCGGACGAGGTCGGAGATGAAGTCCCACATCCCGATCCGGCTGCGTGGGTCCAGGCCCGTCGTCGGTTCGTCGAGGAACAGCACGCGGGGACGCCCGATGAGACTGGCGGCGATGTCGAGGCGTCGGCGCATGCCGCCCGAGTACTGCTTGACGGTGCGGTCGCGGGCGTCGGTGAGATCGAAGCGGTCGAGGAGCTCGTCCGCGCGCCTTCGCGCCTCGGCCTTGTCCACCCCGAACAGCCGCCCGACCATCTCGAGGTTCTCGAACCCCGTCAGGTACTCGTCGACCGCGGCGAACTGCCCAGTCAGCCCGATCGACGCCCGCACCTCGTCGGCCTGGCTAGCCACGTCCAGGCCGAACACCGACGCGCGCCCCGAGTCGGCCCGCAGCAGGGTGGCGAGAATCCGGACGGCGGTGGTCTTTCCGGCGCCGTTCGGGCCGAGCACGCCCAGGACGGTGCCCTCGGGGACGGTGAAACTGATCCCGTCCAGCGCGAGCGTCTTCCCGTAGCGCAGCACGAGGTCCTGAACCTCGACGGCATCCGCCATGTGCGTCACCCCTCCAGAGAAGGAACGTGACTGCCAGTGTGGCCCCGTTGCCGATGTGCCGCCACCGGGACGGGCGTCGACCGCACATTCCGCGTGGAGGCTCGCCTTGAATTAGGCCGATGGCACGGTCACCAGCCAGCGACCAGGATTCGTTCGAATCGCCTACGTATCGCGCTGTCCCGTCAGGAGAAGACCGCGGAGTCGACCAGTATGTACGTCGCGACGGCGAACACGAGGTAGGCGAACCACCGTTGGAGTCGGGCCGTGTCGACACGGGTGCCGGCACGGGCAGCGAGCAGCGACCCGGCTATCGCGGTGCCCGCGAAGACGGCGGTCAGCGACCAGTCGATGGTTGCTCCACCCAGGTGTGAGAGCAGTCCGGCCGCCGAGTTGGCGACGATGATGACCAGCGAGGTCCCCACCGCGATCGGCATCGGCACGCCGAGCATCAGCACGAGGGCAGGAATGATGAGGAATCCTCCGCCGACACCGAACATCCCGGTCAGAAATCCCACCGCCAGCCCGGCCGGAATGGACCGCGAGACGCAGCGCCGCCAGTTGATTCCCGAGTCCCCGGCCTTGCACGCGGTGCCGGTGGTGTCGTGGTCGGCCAGCATTCGCGCTCCGGCGACGATCATCACGGCGGCGAAACCGACCATGACAACTGACTGTGGCAGGAGTCCGCCGACGGCGGCGCCGGCGAAGGTGGCGGGGATGCCGGCGGCGGCGAAGACTGCGGCCAGTCGCCATTCGATGTGGTGCGCGAGCAGCTTCGGGAGGGCACCGACCGCGGAGGCGATGCCGATCACGATCAGCGAGATCGGCACTGCCTGTTCGATGTCGAGTCCGATGCCGTAGACGAGGGCGGGCACGGCCAGGATCGATCCGCCGCCACCGAGCAGCCCGAGCAGTACACCGATGGCCACCCCGAGGACGACCGCGAGGGCGAGGGTCATGACTCTCCGGATCAGCGTCCGAAGAGTGCGCGGAAGAATCCGGGTTTGGCGGGTTCTTCCGCACCTGCGGTGCAGGTGCAACGGTCCGGGGCGGGCACGGACCGCATGACGCTGTCCGTGTGCCGGCCGCAGCCACCCCAGGTGGTCTTCGTGCAGGTCGAGCAGGGTTTGGCGTAGCACATCGTCGTTCTCCTCTAGGGGTGCAGCAGGTTTCGTGACTTGTCCGCACTGCCACTGTCGTGCGGCCGCTGGGGTCGATGCGGGCGGTCAGGTGGCGACGTGCGCGGCCCAGTCGTTGTAGCCGCCGACGAGGTCGCTGACCTGCCCGATGCCGTGGGCGCGCAGCAGTGACGCGGCGACGCTCGACCGCCACCCCCCGGCACAGTGGACGACGATCGGGCGGTCAATGGGGAGCTCCCCGAGTCGGGCGCGCAGCTGCGCCAACGGAATCGGCACGGCGCTCGGGATGAAACCGAATTCGCGCTCGGCGGGGTTACGGATGTCGACGAGGGTGACGGCGTCCGCCGCGAGCAATCGCTCGAGGTCCGCGACCGTGGAGCGCGGTGCCGTCTGCACGAGATCGGCCAGCTCGGCGGGGAAGGCGACGCCCGCGACGGTGAGGTAGCCGGCCGAGTGGTCGGAACCGACCCGGGCCAGACGCAGGGCCGCGTCCTGTTCCTGCCCGGGGTAGGTGATCAGCACGATCCTCTCGCCGATGTCGGCGACCATGCCGCCGGTTTCGGCGAAGCGGCCATCGAACCCGACGTTGACCGACCCCCTCAGGTGCCCGGCAGCGAAGTCGTCAGGGGTGCGGGCGTCGAGAACCCGGGTGCCGGATGCGAGTTCGTGGCGCAGCTGCGCCGCGCTCATCGCCGGAATGCGACGGCGCTGGTCGAGCAGCGGTCGGGTGCTCTTGTTCAGGGCGGCGTCCGTGGAGAAGTAGGCGGGCACCGCCGGCTGACCGTCGGTGATCAGGGCGACGAACGCGTCCTCGCTCATCGGTTGCACGGACGGGTTGGTGCGGCGCTGCTCACCGATCGTCGACGTCAGCTCCTTCGACAGGTTCTTCCCGCAGGACGAGCCGGCGCCGTGCGCGGGCATCACGGTGACCGGGTCAGGCAACCGGAGCAGGGTGTCGTGGATGGTGCGGTACATGGCTCGCGCGAGGTCGGTGTTGCTGCCGGCGCCCAGGTTGGCCAGGTCGGGGCGGCCGACATCGCCGATGAACAGCGAGTCCCCGGTCAGAACCGCCGACGGGTCCGCCTCCGGGCGCCTGCGCACCAGCAGGCTGATCGATTCCCAGGTGTGCCCGGGGGTGGACAGCACCTGGAGCTCGACCTCGCCCAGGCTGAGGCGCTCGCCATCGAGGAGGCGGCGAATCGGATACTCGGTCTCGGCCGCCTCCCCGAACCCGATCCACGCGCCGGTCACGTCGAGCAGTTCGAGGTGCCCGGAGACGAAGTCCGCGTGGAAATGGGTGTTGATCACGCCCTCGATGGTCAACCCGTACCGACGCGCGTCCTCCAGGTACTCGGTGATGTCGCGCCGCGGATCGACCACGACCGCTCGACCCGTGCCCTCGTCGCCGATCAGGTACGACGCGTGGGACAGGCACTCGATGTAGTACTGCTCGAGAATCATCCGGCAACCTCCGTTCGGGATCTCTCGACACCGAGGGTGCCAGATACCCCGAGGGGTATTCAAGTACCCCAGGGGGTATGTGACGAATACGACGGACAGCGATGGCCGCGGCGAACGCCAACGGAACCGGGGTGGGCAGGTCGCGCCGCCAGCCACCACCTCCCACTCGTCACCGCCACCTGTCGCGGCAATTCACAAGAGATGACTTCGGGCGACCGCGTGTCGACAAGCCCTCGGCTCTCGTCTCCGCCGACGTTGGCACCGCACCCGGGCGTCGTTGTCGAGTTGTCGACTGCTCGTTCGCGCGACGTTAGCCTTGACAGGAGAAATCCCGTGCGACGCTCGCCAACATGCCGAGCGTCAACATGCAGGGAGGGAGCAGAGATGCCCGATCACAGTCCCACCACACCGCCGAGCGACGTCTCCAACACGCAACTCGTCCAGTGGGCTTTCGACCGCATCAACGCCCACGACGTCGACAGCCTGCGCAACTTCTGGACCGCCGACTCCACCGTGCACCTCCCAACCGGGACATGTCGCGGGAGCGCCCAGATCGCCGCCTATTTCAACCAGGTCTTCGCCGCCGTCGCCGACTTCTCCTTCGAGATCGTCTCGATCGCTGAGTCCGGCAACGATGTCCTGGTCCACTGGCGCCTGACCGGACGGCACGTCGGCACCTTCGTCGGCATCGCCGCCACCGGGCGGCAAATCGAACTCGAGGGATTCGACCACTTCGTCATTCGGGACGGGAAGGTCGCCACCAACACCGTGCGCTACGACCAAATGGAGTTCGCCCGCCAGATCAAGCTCCTACCGGCCGACGGATCGGTTGCAGACCGCGCGATGAAGGCCGCCTTCAACGCCAAAACGCGTCTAGTTGGCATCACTCGCCGTCGCTAGCTCGCGACGACAGGTGACAACCGGCGCACGCTCTCGGCGTGCGGCAGACGATCGTTCGCAGACAGTGCACCTCGCGTCGCGAATCGACGTCGGACGCCTGGGCTACTCCCCGATGTCGGCGAGCGCCGCGTCGTCCTCCTGACCGAACTGGTCCTCGAGCACCTCGGGCGAGTAGTCGAGGTCGATCTCCTCGACCGGCCGGCCCCGGGCCGACTCGATGGCCCCGAGCCGCCGCTGCGCCCGGTCGGCGGCGTAGGTCAGGTACTCCCCCGGGTCCAGCCCGAACGGCTGCTCCTCGAACTGGTCGTTGACCCAGCCGATCATGCCCAGCGCGAGCGGCATCAGCTCGGCCATCCGCTGCTGCACGACGTCCCAGTTCGCGTCGTCCGCGGCCACGTGCCGACGGCAGGTGAACGTCCCCCACGCCATGTGCCGACGCTCGTCGCTCGCGATCCGGCGGATCAGTTCCTGCATGCCCGGCAGGATGTCCCACTCGGCGCACACCTGCTGCCAGGCGTGGTACCCGGTGAGCGCGAGGCTGCCCTCGATCACGTGGTTGTACGTGACGCTGGCCCGGACCTGGTTGGCCGGGCTCGGGTCGGTCTCGAGGATCCGCAGCGAATTCGGCAGCTCCTCGTAGAACAGCGTTCGGTAGAACGGGTTGTCCGCGACGAAGGGGTGCAGGTCCGAGGTCAGCCCGACCGCGTCCATCCAGAGCCGGAACACCTGGGTGTGCTTGGCCTCCTCGAAGCAGAACTGCGTCAGGTACAGCTCGTCACCGAGCCTGCCCTCCAGCGCCATCGCCCGCATGAACGGCTGGATGTCCTGGGTGACCGCCTCCTCGCCGGCGATGAACTGCGCGCACAGGAAGGTGGCGCTGCGCCGTTGCTCGCTGGTCAACCCGGCCCAGTCCTGCGCGTCCCGGGTGAAGTCGATGGTCACCGGGTCCCAGAACAGCGAGTTCCCCTTCGTGAACAGACGCAGCGGAAACGACTCCCAGTTCAGCCCGCCCGCCCTGAGCGTGCCGAATCCCTGCCTGGTCAGCGGTGCAGCGGTCATGGCCACGCTCCTGTGTCTCCGAGCCCCGGCGGACGCGAGTGCCCTGGATCACACCAATGGTGGCACCCACGCGAGTGCTGTCAAGGATTCGCGGCACGTGTCGGGCGCTGGCCGCCGAGCACCGTCGGACCGTGTGGCCGCAGACTCGTCGACTCGCAGCGGGTTCGTCGGCGCTGACGGTGACCGCATCACGGGGCACACGATCCAGTGCCGCGTCGAACGCGCCTACCGGCGGGCGGGGATCAACGGACAGCGCGCGAGGGGTTCGCTGGTGCACCAGCTGCGGCACACCTTCGCGACGTCGTTCGCGGATGCGGACGTGAACGTGAACGTCTACACGCTGATGCGGCTGCTCGGGCACGAGTCGATGACGACGACGCAGCGGTACACGACCGGCGCCTGATCAGCAACGACCGCCTCAAGTTGCGCTGGAGGTAGTTGAGCGCCTCCTGCTGGGGCACCGTGTTGGCTGGGCGTGCGTAGCCGATAGATCCCATGTGTACTCCTCGTGTCGATGATGGTTGCTGTGTTGACCTGTTCCATCGTGCGGAGCGCCGGTTGGTCTTGCGGCACAGCGGGTTTGGGTGGATCGCCGACCGTGCAGGTCCTGCCTGCGTAACGCCGGGTGGTGGCCCGCGGACAGCGGGCCCGGCCTGGCCTGGCCCAAAGGCCTCAGGCCCCGTATTCACGGGTGTTCGACGTCAACGCCATCGACCTGGAGTGGCGGCACTGAACCTTCCGCTGCCGTACCTCGGGGGCCTAACCTGGTCAGACGGTCGGGGAGGCCCGGAGGTGGATGTTTGATGTGGACACCGGAGACGATTGAGCAGATGCACTCCACATGGATGTGGCAGCTGCCCATCCCGGAGGCCTGGAAGATCACGCTGTGGTCCATCATCCCGTGTGACCTCGGCGGACACTGCCCCTGAGCGGAGGTGAGTTGATATGGGTGCAACAGCTTGGGCTTTTTGGGGGCCAATCGCACCTCTCATGTACGTGCTCTCCCTACTCGGCGTGCCGGTCAACTGAAACAGAATCGGTGCCCCGGCTGCAACGACGTCATCACCGGCAGCGACTGGGACTGCCGTTCCCGATGGAATGGCGGATCATGCTGTGGTCGATCGTCGGATGCGACTTCGGCGGACACTGCCTCTAACCGCGAAAGGCGTTGAGACATGTTCCAACTATGGTGGTGGACAAAGAACTTGCCCCCCGAACTGATCCGCGCGCTAGGGGCAGTGACCCCGTGTGAATGGTGGGGATGGGGCCACTGCCCCTGATCGAAGGACAGGCGAATCGAATGGACTTCACAGACCTCTGGTGGACGCTGTGGTTCCTGCCTGAACCGGCTCGAATCTGGCTCATGCGCAACCGCCCGTGTGAGCTGGGCGGCTACTGCTACCACTGAGAAGGTGAACGAAATGGACAACGGATTTTTTGGGCCCGGAGGCGTAGTCATTTTGAATGCCATCGCATGGTGGCTTTACCTGACGCCCTGGTGACGCCCCGGCATCGGCGACACCTTCTGGTTCCTGCCGATTCCGTAACACCGAAGTAGGCGGACCGGCCCGGCGGGCGGACACTGCCCCTGAGGAGGTAAACGAAATGGACACCTGGACCTTTTGGTACGGCCCCATCGGCTACGTCATCGACGTCGCGCTCGCCTGGTGGAACACGACATTCTGATCTGACCAATGACGGACCGGCGAAATTGGGATCTGGCCCGCCGCCGCGCGCTCAGCTGTTGGTAACCAACCGCGCCCGGCACCGCGATGCCGTCACGCGATGTCCTCGAGCGGTTCACCACGGGCGATGCGCGCCAGCCGGTTCTGCTGGTCGCCGATCCCGCGGGTGCCGACCAACGGGGTGAGCGCCCGCGGCCACACCAGCTTCACCAGTTCGGAGTAGGCGCGGCCGGCCAGGACGATGACGTTCGGACGGTCGAGCAGCCGCTGCTTGGAGGCCTGGGCCCGCACCTTCGCCGCGGTAATGGAGCGGGGCTGGCCGAGGCGCAGGTCGTAGGGCTCGACGACCCGGTCAAGGCTGAGCAGTCCCCACCGAGCCGAGATGATGCGGATGGCGGCCGGGTCGTCACCGGTCAGCGTGGTCGCGGCCTGCAGGGCCAGGCGGCTGTACGTCCCGGTGTAGAGCTGGCCGGCGGGCATGGCCGTGGGAGCCTTCGGGGCGCCGCACCGGACGATCACGAGCGGCCGTGGATCCGGCGCGGGGCGGGTCTCTGCGATGTCGGCTTCCCCGGCGGTGGTGGTGGTGGTGGTCGGTTCCTGCGCGGACGGCGACGGGCCCGGGCCGTTCTGGCTCGGACCGGCGGCGGGGCCCGCGCCCGGCAGGCCTGCCGTGTCGCCGGCAGGGGCGTCAGCCGGCTCGGTCGGGGCCGGAGTGCGGCCGGCGGCTTCGTCGATCACCGACTTGACGATCTCCTGCACTGCCTTGCCGTCGGGCTGTTCACCGTTCTCTGCGACGGCGATGACCCGGTCCTCGATCTGGGCGAGCATCGCGACGTCGTCGACACCGTTCTCGCAGGCCGCGCGCAAGGCCCTCTCCGCGACGTCGAGTTCGGTGGCGTCGACACCGGCGCGGGGGGAAACCTCGTGGAGGAACAGCGCGGTGCGGGCCATGCGGTAGATGTGGGCGCGGCCGTACGGCTTGCCGGTGCGTGGGTTGGTCAGGCCGGCATTGGTGAACACCCTTCCTTCCTGCACATCCAGCAGGGCACACAATGCATCACCACGGTCCACTCCCCAAACAAACTCAACTCATATGAGGCGACCCCGCCGAGCACTCAGGAGGCCTGCGCCACGTAGTTGCAGCGGGCGCTCCGACGGAGGCTCGGGCGCTCGCAGCCACGACTCGACAGCCGCACCCGGACCGGCTCGAACAGCTCAAGGCGTTGAGCGGGTGCCTCACCGGCACGGCCGCACCGCCGACGCCGGCACCCACTGAACCATCTCAGAAGGCCTCGACCATTGCCTGTCTCGATCGAGAACTGAGCCCAGTCGGGCGCTACCCGCCGAGCACCGTCAGCCCGTGCGGCCGCAGGTTCATCGACTCGCAGCCGTCGGCGGTTACCACCACGATGTCCTCGATCCGGGCGCCCCACCGGCCGCGGAAGTAGATGCCCGGTTCGATGCTGAACGCCATGCCCTCGGCGAGCTCGATCCTGTTGCCCGCCACGATGTACGGCTCCTCGTGCACGGACAGCCCGATGCCGTGCCCGGTGCGGTGCAGGAACGCCTCGGCCAGCCCCTCGGCGGCGAGCACGTCGCGGGCTGCGGCGTCGACCGACTCGGCGGTGACCCCCGGCCGGACGGCGTCGACGGCGGCCCGCTGGGCCCGCTCGAGCACCGCGAACTGCTCGGCGACCTCCGCGCTCGGCTCGCCCAGGCTGTAGGTGCGGGTGCAGTCGGAGTTGTAGCCGGGCTCGACCGGGCCACCGATGTCGATCACCACGATGTCGCCGGCCTCGAGCACCCGGTCGGAGACCTCGTGGTGCGGGTCGGCGCCGTGCGGGCCCGACCCGACGATGATGAACTCGGCGCCGGTGTGGCCCTCCTCGACGATCGCGGCCCCGATGTCCGCGGCCACCTGTGCCTCGGTGCGCCCGGGTCGCAGCCACTGCCCCATCCGCGCGTGCACCCGGTCGATGGCGGCGCCCGCACGGCGCAGCGCCTCGATCTCGGCCTCGTCCTTGAGCATTCGCAGCTCGCGCAGCACCCCGGTGGCCAGCACCGGCGGTGCGCCGAGGGCCGCGGTCAGCGGGATCACGTGCAGGGCCGGCATCGCCTCCGCGACCGCGGTACGGCTCGGCGTCGGCAGCAGCGACCCGACCAGGGCGTACGGGTCCACGCCGTCCACCCAGTCCAGGACGGGCAGGCCGAGTTCGGCGGCCGCCGAGTCGCCGAGCGCCGCCAGCTCCAGGCGCGGCACCACCACCGACGCGGCACCGCCGTCGGCGGGGACGACCAGGCAGGTGAGCCGCTCGAACGAGTCGGCGCGCGAGCCCAGCAGGTACCGCAGGTCCGGTCCGGGGGTGATGAGCAGCGCGTCGAGTCCGGCGGCCGCGGTGAGCTCGGCGGCGCGGCGCAGGCGCTCGCCGTAGACCGCGGTCGGGAAACGTCCTGTCGAGGAGGTCTGTGCACTCATGACACTGAGGCTAACGATGTTTGGCAGGATGAGCGGCATGACTGGCCCCCTGCTCATCCTCGACGGCGCAAGCCTGTGGTTCCGCGCGTATTACGCACTGCCCGAGTCGTTCACGTCGAAGGACGGCCGGCCGGTCAACGCGGTGCGAGGATTCACCGACATGGTCGCCTCGCTGATCACCCGGCACCAGCCGTCGCGGCTGGCGGTCTGCCTCGACCTCGACTGGCGCCCGCAGTTCCGGGTGGACGCGGTGCCGTCGTACAAGGCGCACCGGGTGGCCGCCGAGCACGAGCAGGGCCCCGACGTCGAGGAGGTGCCCGACACGCTGACCCCGCAGGTCCCGATGATCCTCGACGTGCTGGCGGCGGCGGGGATCGCCACCGCGGGCGCGCCCGGCTGCGAGGCCGACGACGTGCTCGGCACGCTCGCCGCCCGCGAACGCGAGGACACCGTGGTGGTGGTGAGCGGGGACCGGGACCTGCTGCAGGTGGTCTCCGACGACCCGGTGCCGGTGCGGGTGCTCTACGTGGGCCGCGGACTGGCCAAGGCGGAGCTGTTCGGCCCCGCCGAGGTCGCCGAGAAGTACGGCGTCCCGGCCGACCGCCCCGGGCCCGGCTACGCCGAACTGGCACTGCTGCGCGGCGACCCGTCCGACGGCCTGCCCGGTGTCAAGGGTGTCGGCGAGAAGACCGCGTCCGCGCTGATGCTCGAGTACGGCTCCGTTGCGGCGCTGCGGGATGCGGTGGCAGACCCGAGCTCCGGACTGGCCAAGGGAATTCGCGCAAAGCTGACGGCGGCGGCGGACTACCTCGACTCCGCGCTGCCCGTGGTCCAGGTGCTCACCGACGCCGACGTGACCCTCTCGCGCTCAGACGTGCTGCCAGGCGCCCCCGTGGACCCGGACCGCCTGGCCGCCCTGGCGGCCGACCTCGCGATCGAGACGTCGGTCGGCCGGCTGGTCAAGGCGATGGCGGCGCCGCGCGACACGGTCTGACCCGTGGATCCGGTCTCGCTCCTGCTCGGCTCGCCCCGGGGCCGGTACCTGTGCGCGAACATCGGCTACGCGTGCGGTGACGGCACGCCGTATCCCAGCGCGCTGCAACAGTCGGCCGCCGAGGTGCTCGATGTCCTCTCGGGCGTCGACGTCGACGCGATCGCCCGGTTGTCGGAAATCGAACTGCTCGACGCCCTTTCCCTCGCGGTCGACCTCGCCCGCTACTGGCAGCCGCCGGACGAGGAGGATCTGATGTTCGCGCGCCCGGACGTCGTCGCCGCCCTCCGGCCGATCGCCCGAGCCGCCCTGGCCGCACCGCAGGCCCGATGGTGGGCCGAGCCCGTCGACCTCGACAACCAGTGCGTGGTCGCGAAGTTCGACCGGCGCCCGTCCGGGACGCAGTTGCCCCGAGTACCGCACGACGTCGACCTGGGCCGGTGGCGCGAGGACTCGCTGTCGAACGAACGCCGATTCCGGGAGTACCTCGCTGCCGACCCGACGCGGGACATCAGCGGCGAATGGTGGTCCACCCCGGTGTTCAGCGGGGCGGTGGACACGAGTCGGCCGCGGCAGCGGCTGGGCGCACTGGAGTTGATACTCGAGGAGGACGACTCGGGCGCCGAGTACGCCCGCGTCTGGCCGGTGCGCGTCCACGGCGCACCGCGGATCTACGAGATCACCGGTCCCGCGGACTGGGCACACCTCGTCGAGACCTACCCGCTGCCGCTGCCGGCCTCACGTCGCTCCGTCTGGTTCGCCACCACCGGCGAACACCACGACTGGTTGATCCCAGACTGGGCCGCGGTGGCCGCAGACTACGACGCCGTGCACCTGACGATTCACGGCTACCTCGCCACGGCCGGGATCGCGATCCCCATCGCCGCCCACGCGGGCGCCACCGTGCTCGCCGGGTGGAACCCCGATGCCACCTGCTGGCTGCGGGGCGAATTCTTCACCGTCGACGACGATCCCACCGACTGGCAGTGGACAGCCGACGGGAAGTGGACGCCGGTCAGGGGGTAGTCGGGCGGCCGACCTCGTAGGTGCCGACGCCGTCGGTGAACGTGACGGTGACCTGCTGCGGCTCACCCTTGACCGTGAGCGTGCAGACGAAGTTGGCGCCCTTCACGACCTTCTGCCCTGACGGGCAGGAGACGTCGGCGACCTCGACGGCGCCGTACGAGTCGGCCAGCACCTGGGCGACGCCCTGCTGGGCTGCCTGCTGGTCGAGAGTGGTGCCGCGGGTGCTCAGCACGGCGGCCACGATGCCGCCTGCCGCCAGGAGGGCGACGACCCCGATCGCCACCCACTTCGGCGTCGCGGACCGCGGCGGGGGCGGCACTGCCGGGTACGGGGGCTGGAACTGGCCCTGGTACGGACCCGGCGGAGGAAACGGGCCCGGGAACTGCTGCTGGGGGTACTGGGGCTGCGGGTACTGGGGCTGCGGGTACTGCGCACCGGGGAACTGCGGCGGCGGAAACTGCTGGCCCGGCAAGGGCTGGCCCGGCAAGGGCTGGCCCGGATACTGCGGCGGCGGAAACTGCGCGGGCTGCACGGGCACCGGCTGCGGTTGCGGCTGGTCGGGGCGCTGCGCCCACTGCTGATCGTCCTCGGTACTACCGCCCTCGAACTGACCGGTCATCGTGCCTCCACTCGGGCTGCGCCCGTCGTCACTGCTCCCCCGCCACACCGCACCGGGCCCATTTCCCTTCAGGCGCCCGGCATTTCGTCGGGCGTCCGAATCCAATCACACATCGCCGTCGCTCAGGCCGCGTCGACCGCGACGACACCACGCCTGATCGTGGTGACCGCCTTCGAGGCGGCCGCGCGCACCTCCCGGTCGGGGGCGGTCGAGTACACCTGGTCGAGCAGGTCGATCACCTGGCGGCACCACCGCACGAAGTCGCCGGCCGACAGCGCCTGGCCCCGGTTGCCTGCGGCCACCAGCGCGTCGACGAGCGGTTCGGCGCTGGCCCACTTGTAGACGGCGGTCGCGAAGCCGAAGTCCGGCTCCCGGGTCAGCGGCAACTTGTGCCGGACCTCGTCGGCCCGCAGCGCCGACCACAGCCCCATGGTCTCGCCGAGCGCGTGCCGGACCGCTCCGGTCGGTCCGCGGTCGCCGGTCTCGCCGTCCTGGCGGGACTCGTAGACCATCGTCGAGACCACCGCCGCCAGCTCGGCGGGGCCGAGCCCCTTCCACACCCCGTGCCGCAGGCACTCGGCCACCAGCAGGTCGCTCTCGGAGTAGATCCGGCTCAGCCGCTGCCCGTCCTCGGTGATGCCGTGCGGGCCCACGTCGGGGCCGCCCAGCTCGGCTGCCTCGATGTACCCCCGCTCGCCGAGCAGGTGCACGATCCGGTCGAACGTGCGGGCCAGCGAGTTCGTGGTGGCCGCGACCTTCTGCCGCAGCGTCTCGGTCTCCCGGGCCAGCTTGTTGTACCGCTCGCCGACCCGGTCGAGCTGGTCGCGGTCCGCGGCGGTGTGACACGGGTGCGACCGCATCGACCGCTGCAGGGTCGCCAGTTCGGGGTCGCTGGACGCGGGAGACTTCCGTTTGCCGCGCCGTCCTGGGACCGCGATCTGGGTGCTGCGCAGCGCGGCGGCGAGGTCGCGACGGCTGCGGGCGGTGTGGTGGTCGACGAACTTCGGCAGTCGCATGGTGCCCAGAGCCTTCGCCGGGGACGGGAAGTCCGCCGCCGACACCCGTCCGGCCCACTTGTCCACGGTCAGGATCAGCGGCCGCGGGTCGGTGGGATCGGTGTCCGGCTCGAGCACGACGGCCATCCCCGCCCGCTTGCCGACGGGGATCGCGATGACGTCGCCGCGCCGCAGCGCCACCAGCGATGCCACCGCGTCCTTGCGCCGGTCCGTGCGGCCCTGACGCTCGAGCTCACGTTCCCGGGCCCGCACCCGTTCGCGGAGCCGCGCGTACTCGAAGTACTCGCCGTCCACGCCGCCGAGCTTCTCCGCGAGCGGGACCAGGGCGGCCTCGTTGCGTTCGATGGTGCGGACCAGCCCGACCACCGAGCGGTCCGCCTGGTACTGGGCGAAGGACCGTTCGAGCAGCGAGCGGGATTCCTTCGCACCCATCTGGTCGATCAGGTTGATCGACATGTTGTAGGACGGGCGGAACGAGCTGCGCAGCGGGAACGTCCGGGTGGAGGCCAGGCCCGCCACCTCGGTGGCCTCGATGCCGGGCTGCCAGAGCACCACCGCGTGGCCCTCGACGTCGATGCCGCGGCGGCCGGCGCGGCCGGTGAGCTGGGTGTACTCCCCCGGGGTCAGTTCGGCGTGGGTCTCGCCGTTGTACTTGACCAGCCGCTCGAGCACCACGGTGCGGGCAGGCATGTTGATGCCCAGGGCCAGGGTCTCGGTGGCGAACACCGCCCGCACCAGGCCCTTGACGAACAGTTCCTCGACCGCGTGCCGGAACGCAGGCAGCATGCCCGCGTGGTGGCCCGCGATGCCGCGCTCGACGCCCTCTCGCCACTCCCAGTAGCCGAGGACCGCGAGGTCGGACTTCGGCAGTTCACCGGTGTGCCGCTCGACGATCTCGGCGATCTCCGCGGCCTGCTCCTCGGTGGTCAGCCGCAGCCGCGAGCGCAGGCACTGCGCCACCGCGGCATCGCAGCCAGCGCGGCTGAAGATGAAGGTGATGGCGGGCAGCAGCCCGTCGTCGTCGAGCCGGGCGATCACGTCCGGCCGGGACGGCGGACGGTAGTTGGTCCGGCCCCCGCGGCCCCCGCGACCGCGGGGTTCCCAGGACTCGGCCCGCGCCAGCTCCTCGTGCTGCTTGAGGTGACGGACGAGGGAGCGGTCCACCACCAGCCGCGCGGCGGGGTCCCGCGCCTGCGCCTTGGTGTCGAACAGGTCGAACATCCGCCGGCCGACCATGATGTGCTGCCAGAGCGGGATCGGCCGCACCTCGTCGACGATCACCGCGGTGTCGCCGCGAACGGTCTCCATCCAGGAGCCGAACTCCTCGGCGTTGCTCACCGTCGCGGACAGGCTCACCAGCCGCACGTCCTCGGACAGGTGCAGGATCACCTCCTCCCACACCGCCCCGCGGAACCGGTCGGCGAGGAAGTGCACCTCGTCCATCACCACGTGCGAGAGGCCGCGCAGCGTCGGGGAGTTCGCGTACAGCATGTTGCGCAGCACCTCGGTGGTCATCACCACCACCGGCGCATCGGAGTTGATGCTCGAGTCGCCGGTGAGCAGACCGACCGAGGCCTTGCCGTAGCGATCGACCAGGTCCGCGTACTTCTGGTTGCTCAGCGCCTTGATCGGCGTCGTGTAGAAACACTTGCGACTCGCGGCGAGCGCCAGGTGGACGGCGAACTCGCCGACGACCGTCTTGCCCGCGCCGGTCGGGGCACACACCAGCACGCCGTGCCCGGCCTCCAGCGCCCGGCAGGCCTGGGCCTGGAACGGGTCCAGGGAGAAGTTCAACTGCGCCGCGAAGGCCTCGAGTTCCACCCCGCCAGGCTGTCACATGTCGGCCGCGGAGACCGCAACCGACATGTGACAGACGCCCGGCACGATCCCCCTAGAGGGTGTCGGAGAAGTCCTTGACCGGGGACGGCGTGTCCACCGACGAGGTCTCGCCGATCGAGGAGGCCTCCTCGTCGTCGAGGTCGCCCCAACCGTCGGCGGCCTGACGCTTCGCCTTGTGCTTGTCGTGCAGGCGCGCGATCTGCACCGCGAGCTCGAACAGGATGGTCAGTGCGAACGCCAGCGCCAGCATCGAGAACGGATCCTGGCCGGGTGTCGCGATCGCGGCGAAGACGAACAACGCCATGATCAGGCCGCGCCGCCACGCCTTGAGCCGTTCGTAGGTGAGCACACCGACGGCGTTGAGCGCGACGATCAGCAGCGGGATCTCGAAGCTGACGCCGAAGATGATCAGCAGGTTGACCACGAAGCCGAAGTACTCGGAACCGTTGAGCGCGGTCACCTGGACGTCGCCACCGATGGTGAGCAGGAAGTGCAGCGCCTTCGCCACCACCACGTACGCGAGGACCGCGCCGGCGACGAACAGTGCGGCGCCACCCGCGACGAAACCGATCGCGTAGCGGCGTTCCTTGGAGTACAGCCCGGGCGTGATGAACGACCAGATCTGGTAGAGCCAGACCGGGCAGGCCAACACGATGCCGGCGGTGAACGCCACCTTGAACCGGAGCATGAACTGGTCGAACGGCCCGGTTGCGAGCAGTCGACAGCCACCGTCCTCGGTGAGCGCGGCACGGCTCTCGGAGGGCAGCGAACAGTACGGCCCCCGCAGCAGCTCACCCAGGCTCTCGATGCCGAGAATCTGGTGCGAGTACCAGAAGAAGCCGAACGCGGTGGTGATCAGGATCGCGAGGATCGAGAACAGCAGCCTGGTCCGCAGCTCGTACAGGTGGTCGATCAGCGACATGCTGCCGTCGGGGTTGACCCTGCGCTTGCTGCGCTTCGGGTCGAATGGGATGCGCAACGTTGGCCCTAGCTCTGGTCAGCAGTCGGCCCGGGGCGCCGATCACGCCCCGGGACCGTCGGAATCGGGACTAGGAAGCCCGGGGATCGATCTGCGCGGCGGGCGTCGCCTGGTCGACCACCGCTGCCGCTGCGGGCAGCTGGGCGGGGGGCGCGACGGGCGCAGCGGGGGCGGTGGGTGCAGCGGCCGCCGGGGCGCCGTCGTTCTGCATCTCCTTGACCTCGCTCTTGAAGATCCGCAGCGACCGGCCGAGGCCGCGGGCCGCGTCCGGAAGCTTCTTCGAGCCGAACAGGATGACGACGACTAGCGCCACAATGGCCCAGTGCCAGGGGCTCATGGCTCCCATTTTTACCTCCAGGTATCAGTTGTGTTTGATGCTACCGGACCAGTGGCCCGTATTTCGGTCATCGGTGATCGGCGGCCTGAGCATAGGCGGCCAGCGCGGCCGCCGCGCGAACACGGACCGATTCGGACAATTCGGCGGGCCCCAGCACCCGGACCCCGGGCCCGAACCCGGCCATCAACCGTGCCATCCAGTCCAGCGATCCGTACCGCATCGAGGCCTCGATCGAACCGTCGTCGGCCACCATGACCTCGGTCATCGGGTAGTAGTCCATCACCCACGCGTGGTCGGCCGCGATGGCCAGCCGTGCCTGCGGCAGCGCCTCGTCGTCGTGGAACAGGTCGGTGGCGTGCGCGTCGTCCAGCGCCGCCTGCGGCGGCCGGGCGGGCTCGTCCAGCTCGGTGGCCGCGTCGATCCGGTCGAATCGGAACATCCGCACCCCGTCCGCCTGCCGGCACCAGGCCTGCAGGTAGCTGTGGTTGTCCATCAGCACGATCCGGACCGGGTCGACCACCCGCCGGGTCACCGCGTCCCTGGACGCGGAGAAGTACGTCAGGTCCAGCGCGTGGCCTCGCCCGACCGCGGAGCGGACGGTGGCCGCGACCGGGTCCTCGTCGCCCGCCGGCGGCGCTGCGTGCGTGCCCCCGGCCGCGGATCCCGCCGCGGACTCGATCTTGGCGATCGCGCTCTGCACGGCCGTCGGGTCCGCCGTGCCGGGCATCTCCACCAGCGACCGCAGCGCGACCAGCAGCGCCGTCGCCTCCGTGGAGGTCAGCCGCAGCGGCCGGTCGATGCCCGCGGAGAAGGTGACCTGGATGCTCTCCTCGGAGAAGGACAGGTCGATCAGGTCGCCGGGCCCGTACCCGGGCAGCCCGCACATCCACAGCTGGTTCAGGTCGTTCATCAGCACCGTGGTGCTCACGCCGAGCTCGGCCGCGGCCTCGGCGGCACTGATCCCCGGGTTCGCGGCGAAGTACGGGACCATGTTCAGCAGCCGGGACAGCCGGGTGGACAGCTGACTCATCGGATCTCCCCGCTTCCCGCGGCGGCCCGCAGCTTGTCCATCACGTCCTCGCGCAGGTCCGGCGGCCCCAGCACCAACGCGTCCTCCCCGTACCCGGCGATCAGCCGGGACACCCAGTCCCAGGACCGCACCGGCACCTCGAGCACCGTGCCGGACCAGTCGCCGACCGTGCGGGTGTCCACCGCCCGGCCCAGCCGACGCAGCTCCTGGGCCCGTCCGTCACGCACCGCCACCGTCGCGGTGCCGGTCACGCCCCGGGCGCCGACGACCCGGCCGACCATCTCCCGCAGGTCGACGCCCGCCGGCTTGTGCACCGCGTTGTGCGGGCCGAACGCGACGACGTCGTCGCCGATCCGGGAGAGCCGGAAGGTGCGGGTCGCGCCCCGGTCGACGTCATGCCCGATCAGGTACCACCGGCCGTCGTGGGTCACCACTCCCCACGGCTCGACGGTGCGGGTCCGGAACGGTTCGTTGCGGGCCGGACGGTGCTCGAACCGGACGGCGCGGCCGGCGTCGACGGCGGCCAGCAACTTCTCGAGCGCGGGCTCGGAGCCGCGGGTACGGGCCGGCAACGCGGTGACCACCGGTCCGGGCGACTCCTGGTCGACGACGACGCCCGCGGCCCGCAGCTTCATCAGCGCGTTCTGCGCGGCGGAGACCAGTTCCGGGGACTCCCACAGCTGCACCGCGATCGCGACGGACGCGGCCTCCTCGCTGGTGAGGTCGATCTCGGGCAGCTCGTAGGCGTCCCGGTTGATCCGGTAGCCCTCCACGGTGCCGAAGCGCGAGGCCTGGCCGGTCTCGAGCGGCACACCGAGGTCGCGCAACTCGTTCTTGTCGCGCTCGAACATCCTGCTGAACGCGTCGTAGTTCGATTCCTCGTCGTACCCGGCCACGAGCTGCCGGATCTTCTCGGCCGTCAGGAACTGCCGTGTCGCGAGCAGGCAGATGACCAGATTCATCAACCGCTCGACTTTGCTGATCGCCACGGGTCAGCAGCCTAGCGACTCGAACGTCACATGGAGGCGATCAGACGCTCGACGCGTTCGTCGACCGACCGGAAGGGGTCCTTGCACAGCACGGTGCGCTGCGCCTGGTCGTTGAGCTTGAGGTGCACCCAGTCGACGGTGAAGTCCCGGCCAGCGTCCTGGGCTGCGGAGATGAACTCGCCCCGAAGCTTGGCGCGGGTGGTCTGCGGCGGGGTGTTGACCGCCTCGTCGATCTGCTCGTCCTCGGTGACCCGCTTCGCGAGGCCCTTGCGCTGGAGCAGGTCGAAGACGCCGCGGCCGCGTTTGATGTCGTGGTACGTCAGGTCCAGCTGGGCGATCTTCGGGTCCGCGAGGTCCAGGCTGTACTTGTCCTGGTACCGCTGGAACAGCTTGCGCTTGATCACCCAGTCGATCTCGGTGTCCACCTTCGCGAAGTCCTGCGCCTCGACGGCGTCGAGGGTGCGGCCCCACAGGTCCACCACCTGCTCGACGTGCGGGTCCGGCTCGCGGTTGCGCAGGTGCTCGACCGCCCGCGAGTGGTACTCCCGCTGGATCTCGAGCGCGGTGGCCTGCCGACCACCGGCCAGCCGCACCGGGTGGCTGCCCGTCATGTCGTGGCTGACCTCGCGGATCGCCCGGATCGGGTTGTCGAGCGAGAAGTCGCGGAACGAGACGCCCGCCTCGATCATCTCCAGCACCAGCGCCGCCGAGCCGACCTTGAGCATGGTGGTGGTCTCGGACATGTTCGAGTCGCCGACGATCACGTGCAGGCGGCGGTACTTCTCGGCGTCTGCGTGCGGCTCGTCGCGGGTGTTGATGATCGGCCGGGACCGGGTGGTCGCCGAGGAGACGCCCTCCCAGATGTGCTCCGCGCGCTGGGACAGGCAGAAGGTGGCGGACTTCGGGGTCTGCAGCACCTTGCCCGCACCGCAGATCAGCTGCCGGGTCACCAGGAACGGCAGCAGCACGTCCGAGATCCGGGAGAACTCCCCCGCCCGGACCACCAGGAAGTTCTCGTGGCAGCCGTAGGAGTTGCCCGCGGAGTCCGTGTTGTTCTTGAACAGGTAGATGTCGCCGCCGATGCCCTCCTCGGCGAGACGCTCCTCCGCGTCGATCAGCAGGTCCTCGAGCACCCGCTCACCGGCGCGGTCGTGGGTCACCAACTGCGCCAGGTTGTCGCACTCGGCGGTCGCGTACTCGGGATGCGAGCCCACGTCGAGGTACAGGCGTGCACCGTTGCGGAGGAACACGTTGGAGCTGCGGCCCCAGGACACCACCCGACGGAACAGGTAGCGAGCCACCTCGTCCGGGCTCAGCCTCCTGTGACCATGGAAGGTGCAGGTGACACCGAACTCGGTCTCTATGCCCATAATTCGTCGCTGCACACTTCGAGAGTACAACGCGCACAGCCTCGTTGGCCGGTTCCGCGCGTACGAGCACGGTTCCGCGCCCCGCGGTGGCCTAGCCTGGACCCGTGATGAACCCGGTGCAGAGCGTCGTTGAGTCGAGGACGTGGACGGACTCCGGGCTACGTGTGGCCAGCCGGGCCGCCGACCACGGCCTGTTGTGGTTCGCGGTCGGGACCGCCGCATTCGCCGTCGGTGGCCGCACCCGGCGCGCGGGCGTACGCGGTGTGCTGGCCCTCGCCGGCGCCAGTGCACTGACCAACGCGGTGCTCAAACCGGTGTTCCCGCGGCGCCGACCACCGCCGGAGCACGTCGCGCCGGGACGGCGGCCTCGGCGGACGCCCACCTCGTCGTCGTTCCCGTCCGGACACGCCGCCTCGGCCGCAGCCTTCGTCACCGGGGTCGCCCTGGAGTCACCGGCAGCCGCGGCGCTCCTCGCGCCGGTCGGCGCCGCGGTCGCCTACTCGCGGGTCCACATCGGGGTGCACTGGCCCACGGACGTGCTGGCCGGCGCCGCGATCGGGGCGGCGGTCGCGGTTGGAACCCGGCGCTGGTGGGCGGTCCGCGCGGACGAACCCGCGACCCTCGGCGGCGTCGTGTCCGCCCCCGCCCTGCCCGACGGTAGCGGACTGTTGATCCTGGTCAACCCCGGTTCGGGCGACGCCGACGAGGACCCGAGCGACCGGTTGCGACGTCTGTTCCCGGCCGCCACCCTCCTGCGCGCCGACCCGGACGGCGACGTCGGTGCCCAACTCGAGGCCGCAGTCGAACGCTCGGCGCCCCGCGCGCTCGGGGTGTGCGGCGGCGACGGCACCGTCGTGACGGCGGTGGGCGTCGCGCTCTGTCACGACCTCGCTCTGGCGGTCTTCCCCGGCGGCACGCTCAACCACTTCGCCCGCGACGTCGGCGTCGAAGACCTCGAGTCCACCCGCGACGCGGTGACGGCGGGCACCGCGGTGCGGGTGGACGTTGGCGAGGTGCGGCGGGACGGAAACCCGGCGACGATCTTCGTCAACACGGCGAGCCTGGGCGGGTATCCCGACGCGGTCCGGCTCCGGGAGCGCTGGGAACCGCGACTGGGCAAGTGGCCTGCGGCCGCCGCGGCGATGGGCCGGGTACTGGCCAGGGCCCGCCCGATCGCCGCGGAGGTGGACGGCACGCCGACGTCGATCTGGATGCTGTTCGTGGGCAACGGCCGGTACGCGCCGTCCGACCAGGTCCCGCTGTCCCGACCGGACCTGAACGAGGGCACGCTCGACGTCCGGTACCTGCGGGCGGACCGACGCCACTCGCGCGCCCGGCTGCTGTGGGCGACTCTCACCGGCACCCTGTCGGCCTCGCCGACGTACGCACACACGGACGCCACGGCCGTGACGGTGCGGCTGCGGAGCGAACCGGTGTCACTGGCAACCGACGGCGAGGTGATCGGCCGCGGCCGCGAGTTCCGGTTCACGAGCCGGCCCGCGGCGCTGCGGCTCTACCGGCGCCGCGCCTGAGGGCGACCGCCCGGGGCGAACCCACGGGCGGTCGCCGTCGTACAGGTCAGGCTCCGTCGGCCTTCTTGTCGGCCGCACCGGTCGCGGCGGACGGGTCCGAGTCCGACTCGGCATCCGGCGTCGCCGCAGCGGGCAGCAGACCGTCGAGGGCGGCACCGGTGATCCGCTTGAACGCACGCCGCGGCCTGGTCTGGTCCAGCACCGCCACCTCGAGCGACTCCGCACCGATGACCCGCGGCTCCGCGTCGCCGCTGCCGGGCACGATCGACCCCTTCCGCAGCGCGGTCACCGCCACCTCCACCGCCGCGGCCAGGTCGAGGTCGGGCCGGTAGGAGTCCTTGAGCGCGGCCGTGATCGGCTCCGTCGCGCCGCCCATCACCACGAAACGCTGTTCGTCGACGATGGAGCCGTCGTAGGTGATGCGGTACAGCTGCGCACGGCTGCCCTGGTCCGCGCCGCCGACCTCGGCGACACACAGCTCCACCTCGTAGGGCTTCGGCTGCTCGGTGAAGATGGTGCCGAGGGTCTGGGCGTACGCGTTGGCCAGCGACCGACCGGTCACGTCGCGGCGGTCGTAGGAGTACCCGCGCATGTCCGCGTGCATGATTCCGGCCCGCCGCAGGTTCTCGAACTCGTTGTACTTGCCGACGGCGGCGAAGCCGAGGCGGTCGTAGAGTTCGCTCACCTTGTGCAACGCCTTCGACGGATTCTCCGCGACGAACAGCACGCCGTCGGCGAAGGTGAGCACCACCACGCTGCGGCCACGGGCGATTCCCTTGCGCGCCAGCTCCGAGCGATCCCGCATGATCTGCTCGGCGGAGGCGTAGTACGGCATCGTCACTGCGAGTCACCACCTTCCAGGGTCCGCACGGCGATGACGGCGCGCGCCAGTTCCGAGATCCGGTCCGCGGCCACCTCGACGGCACCGGCGTCGGTGATCACCACGGCGGTCGGGTAGATGCCCCGGACCATGTCCGGTCCGCCGGTCGCGGAGTCGTCGTCCGCGGCGTCGTAGAGCGCGGCGATCGCCGCGCTCAGGGCCTCGTCCTCCGTGCCCTGCGGGTCGTACGTCTTCTTCAATGCCGACTTCGCGAACAACGACCCGGAACCGACCGCGTGGTACCCGGCGCGTTCCTCGTAGCGTCCGCCGACCACGTCGTAGGAGACGATCCGGCCGGCCCTGGACGGGTCCGCCGCGTCGAGGTCGTAGCCGACCAGCAGCGGCACCACCGCCAGCCCCTGCATGGCCGCGCCCAGGTTGCCGCGGACCATCGAGGACAGCCGGTTGGCCTTGCCGTCGAAGGTCAACGGCACCCCTTCGATCTTCTCGTAGTGCTCGAGCTCGACCGCGAACAGCCGAACGAGCTCGATCGCCACTCCCGCCGTGCCGGCGATGCCGGCCGCGGAGTAGTCGTCGGTGACGTACACCTTCTCCACGTCACGGCTGGCGATCATGTTGCCCATGGTGGCGCGGCGGTCACCGGCGAGCAGCACGCCGCCGGCGAAGGAGACCGCCACGATCGTGGTGCCGTGCGGCGCGAGGTCCGCGGCGTTCATCGACTCACCCCCGGTCCGGAGCGAGCGACCGACGTCGAACCGGTTCTCCGGCAACAGGTCCGGCGCATGCAGGCGCAGATGTTCGGAGAACGAGGACAGCTGCGTGCCGTACCGCAGCCGCTCGTCCCCGAGTGCGGGGCGCGACGCCGGGTGATCCGCCGTCACTGCCCGCCCTTTTGCACGTACGCGCGCACGAAGTCCTCGGCGTTCTCCTCGAGCACGTCGTCGATCTCGTCGAGCAGGTCGTCGGTGTCCTCGGCCAGCTTCTCGCGACGTTCCTGACCCGCGGCGCCCTCGCCGACGGGGCCGTCGTCTTCGTCGCCACCGCCACTGCGTTTGGTCTGCTCCTGCGCCATAGCCGTCGACCTCCTCGGTATTCATCAGGCGTACCCACGCCGGACGTCGTGTGACCCCAGTGTGCGCCTCTGCTCGGACTTTCACCCTACCGAGCGACACCGACAGAATGCGGGTACCCGGCCGTGTCGTGGTTCAGGTGGTGAGCTGGTCCACCAGGTCCGCGGCGGACTCGGCGGCGTCGAGCAGCGCGCCGACATGAGCCTTGCTGCCCCGCAGCGGCTCCATGGTGGGAATTCGCACCAGCGACTCACGGCCAAGGTCGAAGATCACCGAGTCCCAGCTGGCCGCCGCGATGTCCGCCCCGAACCGGCGCAGGCACTCGCCACGGAAGTAGGCGCGGGTGTCGGTCGGCGGGTTGTGGACCGCGTCGAGCACCTGCTGCTCAGTGACCAGCCGCTCGATCGAGCCGCGCGCGACCATCCTGTTGTAGAGCCCCTTGTCGAGCCGGACGTCGGAGTACTGCAGGTCGATCAGGTGCAGCTTGGGCGCGGCCCAACCGAGGCCGTCGCGCTGCCGGGCACCCTCGAGCAGGCGCAGCTTCGCGGGCCAGTCGAGCAGGTGGGCGCACTCCATCGGGTCGCGTTCGAGCAGGTCCAGGACCATCGCCCACTTGTCGAGCAGGTCGGCCACCCGCGGGTCGTCGTCGCCCCGCCGGTCCGCGAACTCGGCCACCCGCTCGTGGTAGATCCGTTGCAGGGCAAGACCGGTCAGCTCCCGGCCGTCGGCCATCGCGACCGCCTGCCGCAGCGTGGGGTCGTGACTGATCTGGTGCACCGCCGTCACCGGCCGGGCCAGCTCCAGATCCGACAGGTCGACGCCGGCCTCGATCAGGTCCAGCACCAGCGCGGTGGTGCCCACCTTGAGGTAGGTCGACATCTCCGCCAGGTTGGCGTCGCCGATGATCACGTGCAGGCGGCGGTACTTGTCGGCATCGGCGTGCGGCTCGTCGCGGGTGTTGATGATGCCGCGCTTGAGGGTGGTCTCCAGCCCCACCTCGACCTCGATGTAGTCGGCGCGCTGGGAGAGCTGGAAGCCGGCGGTGTCGCCGGACTGGCCGATCCCGACCCGCCCGGACCCGCAGATCACCTGACGCGAGGCGAAGAACGGCATCAGCCCCGCGACCACCGCCGAGAACGGCGTGTCCCGCGACATCAGGTAGTTCTCGTGGGTGCCGTACGAGGCGCCCTTGCCGTCGACGTTGTTCTTGTACAGCTGCAGCCGCGGCACGCCGGGCACGCTCGCCACGTGCCGGGCGGCGGCCTCCATCACCCGCTCCCCCGCCTTGTCCCAGATCACCGCGTCGAGCGGGTCGGCCACCTCGGGCGCGGAGTACTCGGGATGCGCGTGGTCGACGTACAGCCGCGCGCCGTTCGTGAGGATCATGTTCGCGGCGCCCACCTCGTCCGCGTCGATCACCGGCGCCGGCCCGTTGAACCGACCGAGGTCGAATCCACGAGCGTCCCGCAACGGCGATTCCACCTCGTAGTCCCACCGGGTCCGCTTGGCCCGCGGGACGCCCGCCGCGGCTGCGTAGGCCAGAACTGCCTGCGTCGAGGTGAGGATTGGATTCGCTGCCGGCTCCGTCGGGGAGGAAATCCCGTACTCGACCTCGATACCGATGATGCGCTGCATGCCCACGAGCCTAGATCGTCGAGGCGACCGGCCCGTGAGCTATTCCCTTTGCCCCGCCGCCGCGCCGCGGCCCGAAGGGTTGCCTGCCGGCCGCGATCCGGGATCGACGAGGCGAGACGGAAACCGTCGGCGGCCGACAGCGATCGCTGCCGGCCGCCGACGGGCATTCGGTCACTCAGGGAGCGATGAAACCGCCGAACCCGGGCAGGGCGGGATGCCCGACAACGGACACGGTGAACACCACCGGCCCCGTTCCCGTGCGGGCGGTGACACGATCCGGGGGCCCACCCATGAGGCCGTTGCACGCCTGCACGTCCACCGATCCCGCATTGCCCGTGGCGACGTTGGTGTAGCCGATCCTGACCAGCTGGAAGCCGAAACCACTCGAGGAGCAGACCGAGCCCTCGAGTGGCGCCGAGAACACCGTTTCTCCGGGAACGCCCGAGGCCTCGGCGTTCACAGTTCCGTTGTAGGGAAACGGAACGACGAGTCCGCTCACCGCAATCCCGTTCGCGGGAATCTGCAACACCGTGATCGCATCCGGCCCGACGGGCTCTCCGAACGAACCACCCACCGACCCCGCCAGCGAACCGGACACCGAACCGTCCGCGGAGCCGGCGGCTGCGGCAATCGGCGACACCGCAGTCGCCTCGGTGGCACCGGCTTCCCCTGGCGCGGCCAAGGGGGCAGGGAGGGCCGGATCTGCGATGTTTACGGGCGCGGCCGATGCCGAAGCCACGGTGCCGAGGGCGATGGTTGCGCCGGCCAACGCGACGATGAGTGAACGCTTCAAGATTGTCCTCTGCGATAGTGCTGTTTCGACGCCGAGCGACGTCCCAGTGATCACACCGCACTCCGCTGCGTTTGTCCCCGGTGAGAGTTACCGGGATCTGGCGGGTTTGTCCCCGGTGGTCGTTGCTGATTCGTCGCGTCGCGTCGGCGGATACCTCGGCTCAATCTGGATGTGAGTCGCGCTGTGATCAGGTCGAAGAGACGACAGGTTGACTTGGCCGGGCTCGGCATTCGGTCCATTGACCGACCGTGGGACGACCGCGCCGACCATGCAGGCTCGGTCGCGGCCACCCCCTGCGGTGACAGGCCGCGCGGACGAACGGATCAGGATCCGCCGTTGAGTGAGCTGACGGTCTCAACCCGCGTGTGCCCCGTCAGCTGCCAGTCGTTTGCCGGCGGAACCCCGGTTAACGTCTCCTACCAGGGCTTGTGTCCGATTTCGCGGCGCAGGCCGCGACGCCCGCCCCCGCCCGTCGCGGCCTGTTCTAGATCGCTCGGCGGGCGCCCGAGCCTTCGGCTCAAACGCCGATAAGCTGCGTTATGACATTATTGACAGGAAGTTGACGCCGAAAGACGGCCGGACCGGTCCGTCAGAAACCGCAGGTCGGGGTGCCCGGGAACTGCCCCGCCCCCGCTCGGCAGCCGACCTCGGTGACCGCCGTGAGCCGCTCGACCGGTCCCCTGACCTGCAGGGCCGGCACCAGACCGTTCGTCACGAGCTCAGCCTTGGTGGCGGGAAGAGTCGCACGCTCGTCGAGGGTGCCGCGGGCCCGCGCGAAGTCGACCAGCTCGTCGTAGACCATCGACAGCGTCGCCTCGGTCGTCCGGTCCCCCGGCTCGACGCCCGCGAAGTCCACGCCGGTCTCGTACTCGTGACGGATCGCGTGCGGGCCTTGGTCGCAGGTGGGCACGTTCAGGTCGATGCGGAACTCCGGCCGCTCGGGCGACGGCGGCGTGATCGTGGCGGCGTCGGTGCAAGCCCGGTGCGAGATGCGGTCGCCGAGCGCGTGCAGGTAGATGCCGGTCCGCGCGTTCCACGAGTTCTCGCCGATCCAGGAGTCGAACTGCCCGGACCGCACGTCGCCGGAGATGACCTGCTGGCCGGTCTCGTTGTCGAACGGGATGGCCAGCGGGGCCTCGACGGCGTACTCGCCGTGGATCTGCGCGGGCTGCCCGTCGCCGTAACAGGTTGCGCCGGTGGCGTAGTCGCCTGCCGCGCTGGGCGCGGTGAAGCCGCCGGTGCACAGCGGCACGGCGCTCGACGGGCCGGCCATGGCCCAGCGGCGCAGGTGCGTGAGCATGACCTCGTGCGCGGGATCCTCGGCGTCGGGCCGCAGCCCGTCCGGCTGCGGGTCCGACGGTCCGCGCATCGTCGGCAGGAAGTGGAAGAGGAACCCGCCGGTGGCGAAGTGGGTGCGTACCAGGCCGTCGATGTCCCGGGTGGTCAGGGCGGCGGCATCGGGGACGAGCCGGCCGTCCGCGTCGCGCGGGGCAAAGGACCCGAGGTCGGTCGCCTCGTCGTACGCGGCGATCCAGTAGGCGTCGCGCTCGGAGAAGCCCACGGTCCGGGCGATGATGTACGTCGAGTCGGTGTGCACGAGGCTGCGTCCGCCGAGTGGACGCTGCAGCGTGTACCCGTACAACGCGAATGCCTGCAGGCCGCACAGCGGTGCGTCGGGATCGTCCAGCGGGCACACCGGCGGCAGCGGACCGCAGTTCTGCGCGGGCGCGCCCTCCTCCGGGTAGCAGACGTCCTCGGCGAAGGCGTGTGCCGCAGGCGGCGGCACGGCGACCACGGCTGCGGCGGTGAACAGGGCCAGGGCCACGCCTGCGAAACTCATCTCTCGACCGTGCATTCTCATCGGACCACGCCTTTCGAAGTGGCGGACCGTGCGCACGTCAACGCGGGATTCGAGCGCTCACGTTCCGCTGCCGAGACGGCACTGCAGGTAGTCGCCCGCGTGGAGGCGCCGAAGCACCACGCGCACCGGCCGCGGCGCCCACCGCGCCTGCGGGTCGCACTCTCGTCGCGGATCGGTCAGGGTCAGCGGGCGACCGCGGGTGGTGATGTCGGCTCGGCCCGCGGCCAGCACGTTGAGCACCCAGTCGCTGCCGCGCCCGTAGGTGAGCCCGAAGCGGTAGCCGTCGCCGTACCGGAAGCAGTTGACCGGCGTCCGGTACTCACGCCCGCTGCGGCGGCCCCGGTGGTGGACGATCGCGAATCCCGGCAGCCAGCCGGCGACCGGAAGCACCACGCGGTTGGTCGCCGACCTGTTGAAGCGGGCCAGCCGCCTCGGGAGAGGCACTCGGTCAGCCTAACCCTCGCGACACGCGATGTGGGCCTGAATCAGCTGCCAGACAAGGCCGCCAGCTGCCCGACGAAGCCGCGCAAACACTCCCGCTCGGGATCGTCGACATCACCGGGCGGTACGCGGTCCGGCAGCGTCCATTCGGCGCGGTGCCGGCGTCGTCGGTGTTCCCGATCAGATGTCCCCCGAGACTGGGCACTCGTCACGGACTCGGTTGTGGAAGTGCGCAATCGGTCACCTTGGGGTTGACGCCCAGGTAGTTCAGGGGTCCGGCCACGACGGTCAGCGCAATGGTTCCCACGCCGGCGCAGTCCGGGCGCGAGCCGCCGTAGTAGCCCCGCTGTCCCGCCGCGACCGCGCCGATGATCAACCAGACCAAGACGACGACGGTGACGATTCTCATCGCACTCACCACATTCCTGTTGCCTCTGCACCCCTCTTCCAAGGATGCTCCGCACGAGGGCCTTTCAAACCTGACGAGGACGTCGGCCACACGTTGCCCCACCTCTGCGTGTGCCCGGCGCCCGCCGTCCTTCTGCCCGCTGCCGTCACCGCGGCCGCCGAGAGCGGGGCCGTTCAACCGCCAGGCACCCCGAGCACGCACCTCTCCGCCAGTTGAGGCGGCGGCCGATCCGGCGCGGGCCCCGGTTCCGGCGGGAACGGCGGCTGCGGGGAAGGCGGTTCCGGAGCCGGACTGGGCTCGGGCGGGAACGGCGGCGGTGGCGGTGGTGTGGGCGGGACCGGTGGCGGCACCGAGCCGTTGCACTTGTCGAGACAGACAGCGTTCACATGCAACATCTCCCCGACCAGCGGAATCGAACAGCGGCATCGCGGTACACGATCCGATGACATACCTTCCGCTGTCGGCATACCCAGGTTGCACTGTGACCAAACCCGACCGTCGAACAGCGGTGCAGGCAATCTGGAGCGCCCCATCGGTCAACGAAGCGGCCACCGGTCTCTGCCGGGGCGCGGCGCGGCCGTCGGTTTACCAACCTTTGGTCCCGGGTATCCGCCGTCCGGTGACGTACCGTCGGCAGCGGAGACTGAGAGGACGAGTCATGGAAGCTCAAGATTCCCGCATCCGACTGCTGTTCATCGGCCATTCGAGCACCATGAGTGACATCTGGTCCTGGGCCGCCGCCCAGGGCTACGAGACGGTCGACACGGTAGACAGCGACACCTCGTACGCGATCGCGACTGACGACGTACTGGACGGGAGGTGCTCGCCCACCGACGCCGACCTTCTCGCCGCGGCCGAGGACGCGGAGGTTCCCATCCTGAATGCCAGACATGCCCGAGACCTCGTCAAGGCAACACCACCGACGTGCCCACAACGGCTTCCCCGACCGACCGGCATGTCGGCGCGGCCCGAAGGACTTCAGAGCGTCGAACGCGCCGGGTGACGGGCCGGTCCGGGCACACTGACCCACCCTGAGGGGCGCAATGGCCGTCGCAGGCCGCCTTGCCCTCGTGACACCATGGGTTAATGGATCAGCAGCCCGGCAACGCCGCGCCAGCACGGGACGAGGTCGTCACCGTCTACGACGCAGAGGGACACGAGACGGGCACCGCACCGCGGTCGCGGGTCTACGAGGAGGGGCTGTGGCACGCCAGCTCCGGCGTGCTGCTGCGCTCGCTGGACGGGCAGCGGATCTACGTGCACCGCCGGTCCCCCGACAAGGCGGTGTTCGCCGGCATGCACGACTGCATCGCAGGCGGCGTCGTGGACCCCGGCGAGAGCCCGGAACAGACCGCGGTCCGCGAACTCGCGGAGGAACTCGGCGTTACCGGCATCACGCTGACGCCGATCTCGCGCATCTCCTGGGACGGCGAGTGGGCGGGCCGGCCCCTGCGCTGCCATCTGTTCGCGTTCGAGGGCCGTCACGACGGTCCGATCACCCACCAGGCCACCGAGATCTCCGACGGCTGGTGGTGGACCGAGGCGGAACTGCGGGCACACCTCGCCGATCCGGACTGGCCGTTCGTTCCGGACACCCGCGCGCTGCTCGCGAACCACCTGAGCTGACCCGAACGGCGGTGGCCCGGACCGAGAATCGGTCCGGGCCACCGCCGTTCGCCGGTCCTACAGGTACTGCCCGGTGTTCGACTCGGTGTCGATCGCCCGGCTGGCACTGGCGTTCTTGCCGGTGACCAGGGTGCGGATGTAGACGATCCGCTCGCCCTTCTTGCCCGAGATCCGCGCCCAGTCGTCCGGGTTCGTGGTGTTCGGCAGGTCCTCGTTCTCCGAGAACTCGTCCACGATCGAGTCGAACAGGTGCTGCACGCGCAGACCCGGGGTGCCGGTGTCCAGGATCGCCTTGATCGCGTACTTCTTCGCGCGGTCGACGATGTTCTGGATCATCGCGCCCGAGTTGAAGTCCTTGAAGTAGAGGACCTCCTTGTCCCCGTTGGCGTAGGTGACCTCGAGGAAGCGGTTCTCGTCGCTCTCGGCGTACATCCGGTCCACGACCCGCTCGATCATGGTCTTGATGCAGGCCGTGCGGTCCCCGCCGAACTCCGCCAGGTCGTCGGCGTTCACCGGCAGCTGCTCGGTCAGGTACTTGGAGAAGATGTCCTGCGCCGACTCCGCGTCGGGCCGCTCGATCTTGATCTTCACGTCCAGCCGACCGGGCCGCAGGATCGCGGGATCGATCATGTCCTCACGGTTGGACGCGCCGATCACGATGACGTTCTCCAGGCCCTCGACGCCGTCGATCTCGCTGAGCAGCTGCGGGACCACGGTGGTCTCGACGTCCGAGGACACGCCCGACCCCCGGGTCCGGAAGATCGAGTCCATCTCGTCGAAGAACACGATCACCGGGGTGCCCTCGGACGCCTTCTCCCTGGCCCGCTGGAAGATCATCCGGATGTGCCGCTCGGTCTCGCCGACGAACTTGTTGAGCAGCTCCGGCCCCTTGATGTTCAGGAAGAAGGACTTGGCGTCCTTCGCGTCCTGACCCCGGGCCTCGGCGATCTTCTTGGCCAGCGAGTTCGCGACCGCCTTGGCGATCAGGGTCTTGCCGCAGCCGGGCGGGCCGTAGAGCAGCACACCCTTCGGCGGCCGCAGGGCGTACTCGTGGAACAGGTCCTTGTGCAGGAACGGCAGCTCCACCGCGTCGCGGATCTGTTCGATCTGCCGGCCGAGTCCGCCGATGTCGCCGTAGTCGACGTCCGGGACCTCCTCGAGCACCAGGTCCTCGACCTCGGCCTTCGGGATGCGCTCGTAGGCGTAGCCGGCCTTGGTGTCGACCAGCAGCGAGTCGCCGGGCCGCAGCTTGCGCATCGGCGAGTCGATGTCCTCGTCGACGGCGTGCACGGTGGTGTCCGACGCCGCCACCATCAGTGGGTGCGCGAGCCAGACCACCCGCTCCTCGTCGGCGTGCCCGACCACGAGCGCGCGCTCGCCGTCGTCCAGAACCTCACGGAGACTGCAGATCTCACCGATCCGCTCGAACGTCCCGGCCTCGACGACGGTGAGCGCCTCGTTCAGCCGGACGGTCTGGCCGGCGCGCAGCTTCTCGGTCTCCAGGTTCGGGGAACAGGTCAGTCGCATCTTCCGACCCGAGGTGAACACGTCGACGGTCTGATCAGGGTGGACGTCGAGCAGCACCCCGTACCCGCTCGGCGGCTGGCCGAGTCGGTCGACCTCCTCGCGCAGCGCGATCAGCTGCTGACGGGCTTCCTTGAGCGTGTCCAGCAGCTTCGAGTTGCGGATCGAGAGCGAGTCCACCCGCGCCTCGAGCTCGCGCACCTGCTCGGGCGACTGCGCCAACTGGCGACGCAACCGGTCCGCCTCGAGTTGCAGGGCCTCCAGTTCCGCCCTGGCAGCCGAGTCCGGATTCTCTGATGCGCTCATGCGCGACTCCTCCCAGTTGCGATAAACCAACGCTACAGCCGCCGCGGAGAATCCGTGGAGCGACACCAGCGTCAGCGCAGAGTATGAGATATCGACCAGCCTGACCACCGAAAGGTCATGTTAGCCTTGCCTATCTAGTCGACTTTACTGCCGCCAGCGAAAGGCCCATTCGTGATCATCCGCAAATCCCTCGTCGTCGTCGCCGCCACCCTCGCCGCGGTCGGCGTCGCCTCGTGCAGCTCCGACGAGTCCAGCACCGCCGACTCGACCACGACGGCGTCCGCCACCACCGAGGCCACGACCGAGGCCGCCGCCGACGCACCCAGCACCGACGCACTGAACGCCACGCTGGTGACGTTCTTCGACCCCGCCGTCCCGACCGCGGACAAGGTCGCGGTGATCGTCAACGGCGAGAAGCAGGCGGCGGTGCTCGAGCAGTTCAACGGCGTCCTGAAGGGATACCCGCTGACCACCGAGGTCACCGCCGTGACGCCGGTCGACGCCGACACGGTCAAGGCCACCGCCACCATCACCGGCCCGCACGGCGGCGCGCCGACGGACCTGACCTTCGACCAGGTCGACGGCAAGTGGGTCATCTCCGACACCGCCGTCTGCACCATCTTCTCGATGGGCCGCCTGACCTGCGTCAGCTGATGCCCGAGCCAGGTGGCCGCCCGCGCGGCCACCTGGCGGGAGCCTAGGCCGGGGCCTTGCCCTTGCCCGCGCGACGCTGCGGCTTGGGGGTGACGGTGCCCTCGGCCAGCCGGCGCGCGCTCACCAGGAACGCGGTGTGTCCCTGCATCCGGTGCTCGGGGCGCACCGCCAGGCCCACCACGTGCCAACCCCGCACGATCGACTCCCACGAGCGCGGCTCGGTCCAGCACTCCTGCTCGCGCAGCGCCTCGACCACCTTCGAAAGCTGGGTGACCGTGGCGACGTAGACCATCAGCACCCCGCCCGGCACCACTGCCTTGGCCATCGCCGGCAGCGTGTCCCACGGCGCCAGCATGTCCAGGATCACCCGGTCCACCTGCCCGCCCGCGGTCTCCGGGTCGAAGTCCGCGACGTCGGCGATGGTCAGTTCCCAGTTGTCCGGACGCTCGCCGAAGAAGGTCTCGACGTTGCGCACCGCGTGCTCGGCGTGGTCGTCGCGCACCTCGTAGGAGAGCACCGTGCCCTCCGGGCCGACCGCCCGCAGCAGCGAGCAGGTCAGCGCGCCGGATCCGGCACCGGCCTCGAGCACCCGGGCGCCGGGGAAGATGTCGCCCTCGTGCACGATCTGCGCGGCGTCCTTCGGGTAGATCACCTGGGCGCCGCGCGGCATCGAGAGCACGTAGTCGACGAGCAGAGGGCGCAGCGCGAGGTACGGGGTGCCGTTGGTGGAGGTGACGACGCTGCCCTCGTCGGCGCCGATCAGGGCGTCGTGCACGATCCCGCCGCGGTGGGTGTGGAACTCCTTGCCCTCGGTGAGCACCACCGTGTAGTGACGGCCCTTCGCGTCCGTCAACTGGACGCGGTCGCCCACTCGAAACGGTCCGGTCGGCCTGTTCGACTGCCCTGCCATCAGTTACTGACTCCTAGATTGAGTTGTCCCGGCGACCCTTGCGCCGGCCCCGACGAAGTTGTCGGACCCCCGGCATACCCTGCCAGGTGTGAGCATCCCCGCGGCGTCGCCCCCCACCTCGTCCACCGGTCCCGCGCGACCGCGGTCGCGACCTGCGCTTTCCCCGTCCCGGGCCGGGGACTTCAAGCAGTGCCCCCTGCTCTACCGCTTCCGGGCGGTGGACCGGATCCCGGAGACTCCGTCCAAGGCGCAGATCCGGGGCACCGTCGTGCACGCCGCACTGGAGTCGCTCTACGGGCTGCCCGCGGCGGAGCGGGTCCCCAGCCGGGCGGCGACGCTGCTCGCCCCGGCCTGGGAGCGGGTGCTCGCGGAGTCCCCGGAGGCCGCCACCGCCGTGCCTGCCGACGAGGTGGCCGAACTCCTGACGGAGGCCCGGGCACTGCTCGACGGGTACTACCTGCTCGAGGACCCGACCGGGTTCGACCCCGAGTCCTGCGAACTGGGCGTCGAGGTCGAGTTGGCCGACGGGGCGGTGCTGCGCGGCTTCGTCGACCGGATCGACCTGGCCCCGACCGGCGAGCTGCGGGTCGTGGACTACAAGACCGGCCGCTCCCCCAGCGAGGCCGGCGAGTCCAAGGCGCTGTTCCAGATGAAGTTCTACGCGCTGGTGCTGCTGCGCACCCGCGGCGTGGTGCCTGCGCAGCTCAAGCTGCTCTACCTCGCGGACCGGGAGGTCCTCACCTATTCGCCGGACCTGGCCGAACTGCTCCGTTTCGAGGGCACCCTGTCGGCGCTCTGGCGGGCCATCCTCGAGGCGGGCGTGACCGGCGACTTCCCACCGAGTCCCGGGCGGCTGTGCGACTGGTGCGATCATAAGGTTCGCTGCCCGGCGTTCGGTGGCACGCCGCCGCCCTATCCCGGCTGGCCGGACGCAACGGTCGGGAGCCAGTCCGCAGTGCCGAGTTTCGAGGAGATCGTCGAGTGAGTGACCTGTCCTATTACGTTCCGCTGGGGCGGGACGCCGACGGCACCGAACGGTTCGCCAGCACCCCGCTCACGGTGAGCACCTGGGCCGACACCATGCAGCACGGCGCACCGCCGTCGGCGCTGCTGGTACGGGCGCTCGAGCGGTGCCAGCCGCGCGAGGATGCCCGGCTCACCCGCGTCGTGGTGGAGATCCTGGGCCCGGTCCCGATCGCGGAGATCGAGGTCCGCGCCTGGGTGGACCGGCCCGGCCGCCGGGTCGAGCTGGTGGTCGCCGAGCTGTGGGCCGCCGGCCCGGACGGCACCGCCCGCGCGGTGGCCCGCGGCACCGGCTGGCGCATGCAGACCGCGGACACGGTCGCCGCGGTCCACACCGGCGAACCCGTGCTGGCGCCCGTGTCGCAGGCCCACGAGGTGGAGATGAGCGGCGAGTTCTGGGGCACCGGGTTCGTGACCAGCCTCGACTGGCGCTGGCTGGCGGAGATCGGCGGCCGGGGCCCCGGTCAGGTGTGGGCGCGTCCGACTCCCGTCCTGGTGGAGGGCGAGACGCTCTCCCCCGTCCAGCGCCTGTTCACCGTCGCGGACGTCGCGAACGGCGTCGGGGCGAAGCTGGACCCGAGCAAGTGGACCTACCTCAACACGGACCTGACCGTCCACCTGTTCCGGGAGCCGGAGGGCGAGTGGGTCGGAATCTCCGCGGAGACCTCCTACGGACCGGACGGGGTCGGCATGTGCGCGGGCGTGCTGCACGACGAGTCCGGGCCCGTCGGCCGGATCAACCAGACGCTGCAGATCCGCAGGCGCTGACGCCGGAGCGACTCGGCACCGAGACGCCGGGCCCCGCCGCAGAGAATGCGGCGGGGCCCGGCGTTGTCGTGTCGGTGGGCGTCAGAAGGCGCGGCAGGCCCGGATCTCGGACGCCAGGATCGCCTTGGCACCGATGTCGGCCAGCTGGTCCATCACGTCGTTGCTGACCTTGCGCGGCACCAGCGCCCGGATCGCGACCCAGGCCTCGTCGGCGAGCGGCGAGATGGTGGGCGACTCGAGGCCGGGGGTGACACGCAGCGCCTCGTCCAGGAGCGAACGCGGGCAGTCGTAGTCGAGCATCAGGTACTGCTGGGCGAAGACCACGCCCTGCACGCGGGCGATGAGCTGGTTGCGGGCCTTGTCCGTGCGGTCGGAGCCCTCCCGCTCGATCAGCACGCCCTCGGAGTCGCACAGCGACTCCCCGAACGCCACCAGGTTGTGCTGACGCAGCGTCCGGCCGGAGCCGACCACGTCGGCGATCGCGTCCGCGACACCGAGCTGGATGGAGATCTCCACGGCGCCGTCGAGGCGGATCACGGTCGCCTCGATGCCGCGCGCGGCGAGGTCCGCGCGGACCAGGTTCGGGTACGAGGTGGCGATGCGCAGGCCGGCGAGGTCCGCGGGCGCCCACTCCTTGCCTGCGGGCGCGGCGTACCGGAAGCTGGACCGGCCGAAGCCGAGCGACAGGCGCTCCGCGACCGGGGCTGCCGAGTCCAGCGCGAGGTCGCGGCCGGTGATGCCCAGGTCCAGCTCGCCGGAACCGACGTAGATGGCGATGTCCTTGGGACGCAGGAAGAAGAACTCGACCTGGTTCGACGGGTCGAGGACGGTGAGGTCCCGCGAGTCGGTGCGGCGGCGGTAGCCGGCCTCGCTGAGGATCTCGGCGGCGGACTCGGAGAGGGAACCCTTGTTGGGTACTGCGACGCGCAGCATCGTGTTTCCTTTCGGGAAGGTCGAATGGGGTCTACCGGCAGTGCGAGCGGGGCTCACAGATGTCGGTAGACGTCCTCGAGCTTCAGCCCACGACCGACCATCAGGACCTGCACCCAGTAGAGGAGCTGCGAGATCTCCTCGGAGAGCTCCTCGTCGCTCTGGTACTCGGCCGCGATCCACACCTCGCCGGCCTCCTCGATCACCTTCTTGCCCTGGGCATGGACGCCGGCGTCCAGTGCGGCCACAGTGCCGGAGCCCTCGGGGCGGGTCTCGGCGCGGTCGGACAGCTCGGCGAACAGCGATTCGAAGGTCTTCACGGGAGGTGATTGTTTCACAGTGTGCGCGGGCCGCTGCCCGCGCACTCAGGCTCCCCGGGAGTCGAGGATCGGCGCGCTACCGATCAGGGCCCGGGTGTACGGGTCGCGGGGCCGTTCGAAGACCTCCGCGGTGGGTCCGCACTCCACGATCCGGCCCCGGTGCATCACCGCGACCACCTCGCAGACGTGCCGCACCACCGCCAGGTCGTGCGAGACCAGCAGCAGGGTGAGCTGGTACTCCCGGACCAGCCGCGCCAGCAGGTCCAGCACCTGCGCGCGCACCGACACGTCCAGGGCGCTGACCGGCTCGTCGGCGACCAGGAACTTGGGGTTGGTGATCAGCGCGCGGGCGATCGAGATCCGCTGCCGCTGGCCGCCGGAGAACTGGTGCGGGTGCCGGCGCGCCATGTCCGGTTCGAGGCCCACCGCGGTGAGCATCTCGGCCACCTTCTGCGCGGCGCCGGTCCGGTCGGTCAGCGGCTCGGCGACGATCTCGCCCACCCGCATCCGCGGGTCCAGCGAGCCCATCGGGTCCTGGAACACGATGGACACGTCGCGGCGGAAGCCACGCAGGTCCCGTTCCCGGACGCCGACGATCTCGCGGCCGGCAAACCGGATCGACCCCGCGGTGGGGGTGTCGAGACCGCACAGCATCCGGATCAGTGTCGACTTCCCCGATCCGGACTCGCCGACGATGCCGAAGCGCTGCCCCGGGCCGATGTCGAACGACGCGTCGGCCAGCGCGTGCACGGGCTCCGGCGGACGCAGCAGGCTGGACCGCGAACCTCGGTAGGTGCGACCGAGTCCCCGCACCGACACCAACGGGTCGGGATGCGGGTTGAACACCGGCGCCGCCACCGCGTGCTCCCCCGGCGCCGAGCTCCCCGGGCCCAGCCGGGAGGCATCGAGCAGCGACCGGGTGTACGGGTGCTGCGGGTCGGTGAACACCCCGGCGACGGTGCCGGACTCGACGACCGCGCCGTCGCGCATCACCAGCACCCGCTCGCACAGCTGCGAGACGACGGCCAGGTCGTGGGTGATCAGCAGCAGCGAGGTGTCGTGGTCGCGGACCGTGGTGTCGATCAGGTCCAGGATCTGCGCCTGCACGGTCACGTCCAGGGCGGTCGACGGCTCGTCGCAGATCAGCACCCGGGGGCGGTTCGCCATCGCGATCGCGATCAGCACCCGCTGCCGTTGACCGCCCGAGAGCTCGTGCGGGTAGGAACGGGCGATCCGCGCCGGGTCCGGCAGGTTCACCGAGGCCAGCAGGTCGAGGGTCGCGGCGCGCCGGTCCGCGCGGTCGGTGCCGCGCTGGTGCAGCTCGATCATCTCGGCCACCTGCCGACCCACCCGCATCAGCGGGTTCAGCGCGGTCATCGGTTCCTGGAAGACCATGGCGATGTCGTCGCCGCGCAGCGACGTCCACACCCGCTCCGGCGCGCCCACCAGGTTCCCCGGCGCGCCGTCGATCACGATCGACCCGCTCGCGCGCAGCTCGTCCGGCAGCAGCCCCAGCACGCTCAGCGCGGTCAGCGACTTGCCGGACCCGGACTCACCGATCAGCCCCAGCCGCTCGCCCGCCGACAGGCTGAACCCGACGCCGTCGAGCAGCGTCCGGTCGCCGGTCCGCACCGTCAGGTCGGCGACGGTGAGCAGCGGCGCGCCCGTCACCGCCGCACCGACTTCGGGTCGAGCCGGTCCCGCAGCCCGTCGCCGAGCAGGTTGAACCCGAGCACGGTCAGCGCGATCGCCAGTCCCGGCCACAGCATCACCGCCGGCTGCAGGTACAGGTACGGCTGCGACTCCTGCAGCATCCGCCCCCAGGACGGCGTCGGCGGCGGGGTGCCGAACCCCAGGTAGGACAGCGCCGCCTCGGCGAGCACCGCGATCGCGAAGGTCACCGACGCCTGCACGATCAGCGCGCTGGAGATGTTCGGCAGCACGTGCCGACGCGCGATCGCCGCAGGCCGCAGGCCCGCCGCCCGGGCGGCCAGGATGTAGTCGTGGGCGGTCACCTGCCGGGTGCCTGCGCGGGCCACCCGGGCGAACGTGGGAGCCGATCCGATGCCGAGCGCGACCATCGCCGTCACCGTCGAGCCGCCCCACACCGCGGCGAAGACAATCGCCAGCAGCAGCGCCGGGAACGCCAGCAACACGTCGTTTCCACGCATCAGGATCTCGTCGGCGTGACCGGGCCGCAGGCCGGCGGCCACCCCGACCGGGATGCCGACGATCGCCGCGATCGCCGTCGCGACGAAGCCGACCAGCAGCGTCGTCCGCGCCCCCACCAGCAGCGCACTGAAGATGTCCCGGCCGAAGTCGTCGGTGCCGAGCCAGTGCGCCGCGCTCGGGTGCAGCATCCGGGCGGCCGGGTCGACGACGGTCGGGTCGTAGGGCGTCCAGACGAACGAGACCAGCGCCGCCAGGAGCACCGCGGCGATCAGCACCGCCCCCGCCACCAGGCTGCCCGACACCCGCCTCATACCCGGCTCCGCATGCGGGGATCGATTGCCGTGTAGACGATGTCCACCACCAGGTTCAGCAGCAGCACCATCAGGACCAGCACCATCACGATGGACTGCACCTCCGCCATGTCCCGCTGGCTGACCTTGTCCAGCAGCAGGCTGCCCAGTCCCGGCACCACGAACACCCGCTCGACCACCACCGCACCGATCAGCAGAGTGGTCAGCTGCAGGCCGGCGACCGTGACCACCGGGATCGCCGCGTTGCGCAGGCCGTGCCGTAGCAGGGCCCGGGTCCGGGTCAGGCCCTTGGCCCGCGCCGTGCGCAGGTAGTCCTTGCCCATCTCGTCGAGCACCGCCGACCGCACGTACCGGGTCAGCACCGAGCCCTGCACCAGGCCGAGCGCCAGCGCGGGCAGGGCCAGGTAGGACAGGAACCCGCCGATCCCCTCGATCGGGGCCTGCCAGCCGCTGGATGGCAGCCAGCCCAGCTCGACGGCGAACACGGTGGAGAGCAGCACGCCTGCGAGGAAGGCGGGGATCGCGATGCCGACCTGGCTGATCCCGCCGATCAGCGCCCCATCGGGTCGGTGGCTGCGGACCGCGGCGGCCACCCCCAGCGGCAGCGCGATGGCCAACGCGACCACCATGCCCGCCGCGACCACCCAGAGTGTCACCTGCAGGCGGTCGAAGATCTCCGGGCCCACCGGTTGCCGGGTGAGGTACGAGGTGCCGAGGTCGCCGTGCAGCATCCCCCCGACCCAGTCCAGGTACTGCCGGTAGAGCGGGCGGTCCAGGCCCATCGCGATGCGTTCGCGGGCCACGTCCGCCTCGTCGGCCTGCACCCCCAGCGCGATCCGGGCCGGGTCGCCGGGCAGCACCGAGAGCAACGCGAACACCAGCACGGACGCGACGGCGGCCGTCACCGCGAAGATCCCGAGCCGCCGGAGCAGGGCGAGTGCCATCGCGCTACCCGCGCCGCACCGGGGCGAGGTCGAGCGCGAGGCTCGTGGCGTTGCGGGGCAGTCCGGTCAGGTCCGCGTCCGCCACCACCAGCAGCGGGAACAGGAACAGCCAGTCCGCGGCGGCGTCGTCGGTGACGGTCCGGGCCACCTCCCGCATCCGCTCGACGTACCCGGCCTCGTCGGCGGCGTCGGCCTCGGCGACCAGGCGGGTCACCTCCGGATTGTCGTAGCCCCAGTAGAACTTCGGGTTCGCGAAGGTGACGATGTCGTGCGGCTCGGAGTGCTGGATCACCGACATCTGGTAGTCGTGGCGCGAGAACACCTTGTCCAGCCACACCGCGGGGAACTCGACCGGCTCGCTGCGCACGTCGAAGCCGACCTGCCGCAGCTGCGAGGCGACCACCTGCGCGGCGGAGCTCGCGTACGGGAGATTGGGAACGCTGAAGCGCACCACGGGGTTCGGGGTTCCTGCCTCGGCGAGCAGCGCCCGCGCCCGGTCCGGGTCGAACGGGTAGACCTCGGTGAGGTCCTCGAACCAGGGGTCGGTCGGCGGCACCATCGAGCCGATCAGCTCGCCGTATCCCGCGTAGGCGGTGTCCCGCACCGCCTTCCGGTCCACCGCGTACATGACCGCGCGGCGCACCCGCACGTCGTCGAACGGCGCGACCGCGCCGTTCATCGACAGGGTGACCTCACCGTTGGTGGTGCCCTGGGTGACCCGGAACCGGGCGTCGCCGGCGAACTGGTCGAGCAGCTGCGGCGCGCCGAGGCTGTAGACGACGTCGACTCCCCCGCTGCGCATGGCGTTGGCCTGGGCGGTGGCGTCCGCGAAGTAGCGCAGCCGAACGGTTTTCATCCCCGGCGGCGTCCCCCAGTACCGGGGGTTCGCCGCGAGCACCAGCTCCGAGCCCGGGTTCCACCGCGCCACCGTGAACGGACCGGTCCCGACCGCGGTGGTGGCCAGGTGGCTGACGCCGTCGGGGGTGAACATGGCGCCGATCGGGCCGGTCATCGCGAAGAGCCACTCGTTGCTCGGCCGGCGCAGCACCACCCTCGCCACGTGCGGGTCCGGGGTCTCGACCCGGTCCACGACGGCCATCGCGGCGGGCGAGTTGGCCGTCCACTCGGTCTTGACCCGGTCGATGCTGAACTTGACGTCGCCGGAGTCGAAGGCGTCCCCGTCGCTGAACACCACGTCGTCGCGGAGGGCGAAGTCGTAGACGGTGCGGTCCTCGCTGACGGTCCACGACTCCGCCAGCTGCGGGGTGATCACGCCGTTGTCGTCGAGCCGGACCAGGCCCTCGTACACGTTGTCCAGCAACGCTTGCGGGATGGCCGCGCCCGCGGTGCGGGTGAAGTCGAGGTTGTCCGGCTTCGCGGTCAGCGCGACGGTGAGGGTGTCCGGACCACCGGCCCCGGAGAGCCCGGCGCCCGCCGAGCACCCCGTCGCCAGCACCACCACGGCCACGGCCGGGGCGGCGGCCGTCAGCCGTCCGCCCCGCCGCGTTGTCATGCGTGCGATCTTGCCACCCCAGGTCAGGCGTGCGCGTCGCGCCACACCGAGGCGAGCATCGACTCCCCCATGCCCTCGAGCGTGGTGCGGTGCACCCGGCGCGGACCCGTCGGCACGGCCACCTCGCACGGCACCACCAGCACCGCGCAGCCGGCGGCGACGGCGGCCGCCGCCCCGGTCGGCGAGTCCTCGACCGCGAGGCACTGCGCCGGGTCGAGCCCGAGCAGGGCCGCCGCCCGCAGGTACGGGTCCGGCTGCGGCTTCCCGTGGGGCACCTCGTCGCCGCACACCGTGACGTCGAAGTGCTCGCGCCCCAACGTGTCCAGCGCCTGCTCGGCGAGCTCGCGGTCGGTGTTGGTGACCAGCGCGGTGCGCAGCCCGCTGGCGCGGACCGCCCGCAACGCGTCGAGGGCACCCGGCCGCCACGGGATGCCCCTGGTGAACAGCTCGGCGACCCGGGCATTCATCCACGCGTCCGCCTCGGCCAGCGCCGCCGGCGTCGGGTCCAACGCCAGCGCCGCGAAGACCGTCGCCAGCGCGTCGGGTCCGGACGCCCCGATGATCGACTGCCGGGTCTGCGGGGTCATCACCCCGCCGAGTTCCGCGGCGAGCCCGTGCATCGCCACGTCCCAGATCTTCTCGGAGTCGAGCAGCGTGCCGTCCATGTCCCACAGCACGCCCTCGAGCGCCACACCCGCGACCGACGGGTCGGCCAGCACCACCTCAGGCATTGAAGTACTTGGCCTCCGGGTGGTGCAGGACGAACGCATCCGTGGACTGCTCCGGATGCAGCTGCAGTTCCTCCGACAGCGTCACCCCGATGCGTTCCGGCTCGAGCATCGCGACCAGCTTGATGCGGTCCTCGAGGTCAGGGCAGGCCCCGTAGCCGAACGAGTAGCGGGCGCCGCGGTAGCCGAGCTTGAAGAACTCCTCGACGTCCGTGGGGTCCTGCTCGGCCAGGTTGTGACCGTCGGGCAGCGTCAGCTCCTCGCGGACCCGGCGGTGCCAGTACTCGGCCAGCGCCTCGGTCAGCTGCACGCTGATGCCGTGCACCTCGAGGTAGTCGCGGTACGAGTTCGCCGCGAACAGCTCGTTGGCGAAGTCCGCGATCGGCTGACCCATGGTCACCAGGTTCATCGGCAGCACGTCCACCTGTCCGGTGGCCCGGGCGTCGGCGCGCGAGCGCACGAAGTCCGCGATGCACAGGAACCGGTCCCGCTGCTGGCGCGGGTAGGTGAACCGGAAGCGTTCCGGCGCATCGGGTTCCGGCTCGGTGAGCACGACGATGTCGTCGCCCTCGGAGACCGCCGGGAAGTAGCCGTAGACGACGGCGGCATGCGCCAGGATGCCGTCGGTGCTGAGCCGGTCCAGCCAGTAGCGCAGCCGCGGACGACCCTCGGTCTCGACCAGGTCCTCGTAGGTCGGCCCGTCGCCTGCCCGCTGTCCGCGCAGACCCCACTGGCCCAGGAACAGGGCGCGCTCGTCGAGCAGCCCGGCGTAGTCGGCGACCGCGATGCCCCGGACCACGCGGGTACCCCAGAACGGCGGCGTCGGCAGCGTGACGTCGGACGCCACGTCGGACCGTTCGGGCACCTCGACCGGCACCTCGGCGGCCTTGCGGGCCTCCGCGATCCGCTTGGAGCGCTCGTGCCGGGCCTTGCGCTCGGCCACCTTCTCCTTGGCGGCCAACGCCTCCGGGCTGTCCGGGTCCGGTCCGCCGCCGCGCTTGATGGACATGATCTCGTCCATCAACCGCAGGCCCTCGAACGCGTCCCGGGCGTAGGACACCTCGCCGTCGTAGACCTCCGCGAGGTCGTTCTCCACGTAGGACCGCGTCAGTGCGGCGCCGCCGAGGAGCACCGGGAACTGCTCGGCCACCCCGCGGGCGTTGAGCTCCTTGAGGTTGTCCTTCATCACCACGGTCGACTTGACCAGCAGCCCGGACATGCCGATCACGTCGGCCCGCTTGTCGACGGCGGCGTCGAGGATGGTCGCGATCGGCTGCTTGATACCGAGGTTGACCACCTCGTAACCGTTGTTGGACAGGATGATGTCGACGAGGTTCTTGCCGATGTCGTGCACGTCGCCCTTGACGGTGGCGAGCACGATCCGGCCCTTGCCGTCCTCGTCGGAGGCCTCCATGTGCGGCTCCAGGTGCGCCACGGCGGTCTTCATCACCTCCGCGGACTGCAGCACGAACGGCAGCTGCATCTGGCCGGAGCCGAACAGCACGCCGACCGTCTTCATGCCCGAGAGCAGGGTCTCGTTGATGATCGTCAGCGGCGGGACCTCGGTCATCGCGGCGTCCAGGTCCGCCTCCAGGCCGTTGAGTTCGCCGTCGACGATGCGCCGCTCGAGCCGCTCGAACAGCGGCAGCGCGGCCAGCTCCTCGGCGCGGGTCTCGCGCGCGGACGCGGCGGAGACGCCCTCGAAGAGCTCCATCAGCTTCTGCAGCGGGTCGTAGCCCTCGCGGCGGCGGTCGTAGACCAGGTCGAGTGCGGTCTCCCGCTGCAGGTCGGGGATCCGGGCCATCGGCACGATCTTGGAGGCGTGCACGATCGCGGTGTCCAGACCGGCCTGGGTGCACTCGTGCAGGAACACCGAGTTGAGCACCTGCCGGGCGGCCGGGTTCAGGCCGAACGAGATGTTCGAGATGCCCAGGGTGAAGTGCACCTGCGGGTAGATCTCGTGCAGCTGGCGGATGGCCTCGATGGTCTCGATGCCGTCGCGGCGCACCTCCTCCTGACCGGTGGAGATCGGGAAGGTCAGCGCGTCGATGATGATGTCGGACTCGGACAGCCCCCAGTTGGTGGTGATGTCCTCGACCAGCCGGCGCGCGATGCGGACCTTGTGCTCGGCGGTGCGGGCCTGGCCCTCCTCGTCGATGGTCAGCGCGACCACCGCCGCGCCGTGCTCGGTGGCCAGCCGCATGATCTTCTGGAACCGGGAGTCCGGTCCGTCGCCGTCCTCGTAGTTGACCGAGTTGACCGCACAGCGGCCACCGAGGTGCTCGAGGCCCGCCTGCAGCACCTCGGGCTCCGTCGAGTCGAGCATGATCGGCAGCGTCGACGCCGTCGCCAGCCGGCTGGCCAGCGCCGCCATGTCCAGCGCGCCGTCACGGCCGACGTAGTCGACGTTCAGGTCCAGCATGTGGGCACCGTCGCGGGTCTGGTCCTTCGCGGTGTCGATGCACTTCTGGTAGTCCTCGGCGATCATGGCGTCGCGGAACGCCTTCGATCCGTTGGAGTTGGTGCGCTCGGCGATCACCAGGATGCTGGCGTCCTGCTCGAACGGGACCGCCGCGTACAGCGAGGACGTCCCGGGCTCGGGCTCCGGCCTGCGCACGGCGCGCTCGGCGTGCCGGACCGCCTCGGCGACCGCGGTGATGTGTTCGGGCGTGGTGCCGCAACAGCCGCCCACCATCGACAGGCCGTACTCGGAGACGAAGCCGCTGAGCGCGGCCGCGAGCTCGTCGGCGCCGAGGGGGTACTCCGCGCCGTCCTTGCCGAGCACCGGCAGGCCCGCGTTCGGCATCACCGACACCGGCAGCTTGGAGTGCTTGGACAGGTGCCGCAGGTGCTCGCTCATCTCGTCCGGCCCGGTGGCGCAGTTCAGGCCGATCATGTCGATGCCCAGGGGCTCGAGCGCGGTCAGCGCCGCACCGATCTCGCTGCCCAGCAGCATGGTGCCGGTGGTCTCCACCGTGACGTGGGTGATGATCGGGATCCGGCGGCCCGCGAGGTCCATCGCGCGCTGGGAGCCGATGATCGCGGCCTTCGCCTGCAGCAGGTCCTGGCAGGTCTCGACGAGGATGGCGTCGGCGCCGCCGTCGAGCATGCCGAGCGCGGCCTCGATGTAGGCGTCACGCAGCACCGCGAAGGGCGCGTGCCCGAGGGTCGGCAGCTTGGTGCCGGGGCCCATCGAACCGAAGACGAATCGGGACATGCCGTCGCGGCCGGGGCCCATCTCGTCGGCGACCTCGCGGGCGACGCGGGTGCCGCGCTCGGACAGGTCGCGGATCCGGTCGGAGATGTCGTAGTCGGCGAGGTTGGGCAGGTTGCAGCCGAAGGTGTTCGTCTCCACCGCGTCGGCGCCGGCCGCGAAGTAGGCAGCATGGATGTCCCGGAGCACGTCCGGGCGGGTTTCGTTGAGGATCTCGTTGCAGCCTTCGAGCCCGAGGAAGTCGTCGAGGGTGAGGTCGGCGGCCTGCAACATGGTCCCCATCGCACCGTCGCCGATGACAACGCGCCGCGTGAGCGCATCCAACAGGCCGGAATTGAATGGGGTAGACATGCCGACCACAGTAGTGGGCGCCCTGTTTCACCCTGGTCGTAGGCTAGGCGGGTGAGTGAGAGCGAAGCCCGTGCCACGCCCGACGGCGACCCCGTCGTGCTCCGCAACCCGATCATGGTCGCCGCGTTCGAGGGCTGGAACGACGCCGCCGACGCGGCCAGCGGTGCCGTCGAGCACCTCGAACTGATCTGGGACGCCCGTCCGCTCGCCGAGCTCGACTCGGAGGACTACTACGACTACCAGGTCAATCGACCCACCGTGCGGCAGGTGGACGGAGTGACCCGCGAGATCGAGTGGCCGGCAACCCGGATCTCCGTGTGCTCGCCGCCGGGCAGCGACCGGGACGTGCTGCTGATGCGCGGCATCGAACCGAACATGCGCTGGCGGAGCTTCTGCGACGACCTGCTCGAGATCATCGAGGATCTGCAGGTCAACACCGTGGTGATCCTCGGGGCGCTGCTCGCCGACACCCCGCACACCCGACCGGTCCCGGTGACCGGCACCGCCTACAGCACCGAGGCCGCCGCGCAGTTCAACCTCGAACAGACCCGGTACGAGGGCCCGACCGGGATCACCGGCGTGCTGCAGGACGAGTGCGTCAAGGCCGGGGTTCCCGCGATCTCGTTCTGGGCCGCCGTGCCGCACTACGTCTCGCAGCCGCCGAACCCGAAGGCCACCATGGCGCTGCTGCAGCGCGTCGAGGACGTGCTCGACGTCGAGGTGCCGCTCGCCGAGCTGCCCGCCCAGGCGCAGGAGTGGGAGGAGTCGGTCACCGAGATGACCAAGGACGACGAGGAGATCAGCGAGTACGTCCGTTCGCTCGAGGAGCGCGGCGACGCCGAGGTGGACATCTCCGACGTGATCTCGAAGATCGACGGCGACGCCATCGCCGCCGAGTTCGAGCGGTACCTGCGTCGGCGCGGACCGGGCGGCTTCGGCGGTCTGTGAGGTCCAGGCTGCAGCGAGGGGCGCTGTTCGCCGGCGGGTTCCTCGGGCCCTTCGGCGGCGGGGTCGTCACCTCGATGCTGCCCGAGATGGGCGCCGACCTCGGGGTGGGCACGGCGACGGCGGCCTCCTCGCTGACGGCGTACCTCCTGCCGTTCGCGGCGCTGATGCTGGTCTCCGGCACCTACGGGGCCCGCTGGGGACGCCTGCGCACGGTCCGCGTCGCCTACGGCGGATACGCGCTGGCCTCGCTCGTGTGCGTGCTCGCCCCGACCTACGAGGTGTTCCTCGCAGGCCGGGTGCTGCAGGGCGCGGGAAACGCGTTCACCACCCCGCTGCTGCTGGCCGCGCTCGCCTCGGCCACTCCCCGCGCCCGTCTCGGCAGGGCGCTCGGCACCTTCGGTGCGCTGCAGGCCGCGGGCCAGACCACCGCACCGCTGGTCGGCGGCCTGGCCGCGGAGTTCAACTGGCGCCTGGCCTTCGTGGCGATCGCCGCGGTCGCGCTGTCGCTGGGCGCCGTGGGACTGCCCCGTTCCGCCGACGACACCGCCACCGGCAGGCCGCCGCGGCTGCGGGACGCGCTCGAACCCACCGTGCTGCGGATCGGAGTGGTGGCACTGCTCGGCTGGGGCGCGCTCGGCGGCATCGGCTTCCTGGTCGCCTTCCGGGGCGAGGACACCTTCGGGCTCGAACCCTCTGGGCGGGGCCTGCTGCTCACCGGATTCGGCGTCGCCGGGATGCTGGCCGCACGGTGGGTCGGCGGGTTCGTCGACCGCTACGACGCCCGCACCGCGGTCCTGGCGGGGGCGGTCGGCGGCGCGGCGCTGGTGCTCAGCGCTGGCGTGCTCGGCCCGGTCGCGGTGGTCGCGGCGGCGTGGGCGCTGGCCGGGGTCGCCGGACAGATGGTCCTGGTCGGGGTCAACGCCGCGACCCTCACCGGGGAGGGCGCCAACCGGGGCGGCGCGGTATCGGTGGTGCAGGCATTCAGGTTCGGCGGCGCCGCCCTCGCCCCGCTGGCACTGACACCGCTGTACGCCGTCAGCCCGACGGCAGCGTTCGGAGTGCCGACGCTGGCACTGGCAGTACTGGCTCCGGTGCTGATGCCCAGGAGGTAGCCAGCGCGTCGGTCGAGCATTGACGCGCGCTCGCGGTCGTCATCCACTAGCGTCTGACCCAGATCGGGGATCCCTCATTGGACTGGTTTCCAGGCGTGGGCACGCGTGGGGACGCGACCGAACGGATGACGATTTCATGACGGAGACTGACAAGGCACGTCGGACCCGCAGGACCGCCGCCACCAGGGCGGTCGCCGCCGCCGGTGTCGTCGTCACGGGCATGGTGCTCGGCAACGGCGTCGCGGCCGCGGGCGTCGACAACGCCAGTTCGATCGTCGATGCCAAGGGCGACACCATCGAGGTCATCCAGGGCGACACCCGGATCGACGCGGTGGCGCCACTGGACAGCTCACCGCTCAGCCGGGAGTTCTTCCACAGCGGGTACGCCGAGGCCCGCATCACCGGCCCCGCCGCCGCCGACGCTGTCGGCAGCAAGCTGACCTTCGGTTACCAGGTCGGCTACCCGGCGGCGGTGACCGGCGGCTCCATCCAGATCAACACCCCCGCCCTCGGTTTCGAGGGGGAGAACACCAGCGGCGCCCTGATCGGCGTCATCCCCGACGAGAGCCTGCTGCTGGACACCGAGAACCGCACCGAGCTGCTCGGCGACATCATCCCGCAGCAGAACTTCATCGTGGACCTGCAGCCCGGCGGCATCACCGACGTCCCGCTGGTCAAGGAGAAGGCCTTCGACGGCCCGGCCGCGAGGATCCGGATCGGCGGGGTCCACGGCGCCGTCTCCGGGGCCGTCGGACAGACCACCCTGCGCCCGTACGCGCGGCTCGAGACCGCCGACGGCGACATCGTGATGACCTACGGCGCGCCGTTCCGGCTGTAGCGACTCCCCCAGCGACACACCTGCACAGCACGCCCGGAACGACCGCGGTCCCACCGCCGGCAGCGACACCCAGCCACACGCCGGCGGTGGGACCTCGCCTCTCTCCGCGACACGCCCGGCGAGAAAAACCCGAACACCGAATTCTCGCAATGTTCCCCGACTAGCGTCCACCGGCACGACCTTCGTTCAGGTCCACCGGATACACCAGTTCCCGAACGCGAACACGCGCTCGGCCGCACGACCGGACAGAAGAGGTATCGATGCCTGACTCTCACAAGCCTCGGGGACGCTCCACGACGTTCGTGCGCGGCGCAGCACTGGCCGGCGTCGTCGTGACGGGCATGGTGCTGGGCAACGGCGTCGCGGTCGCCGGCGTCGACAACGCCAACTCCATCGTCGACGCCAAGGGCGACACCCTCGAGATCATCCAGGGCGACACCCGGGTCAACTCGGTGCCGCCGCTCGACAGCTCGCCCTTCAGCCGCGAGTTCTTCCACAACGGCTACGCCGAGGCCCGCATCACCGGCCCCGCCGCCGCGGACGCGGTGGGCAGCAAACTGACCTTCGGCTACCAGGTCGGCTACCCGATCGCGATCACCGGCGGTTCCATCCAGATCAACACCCCGGCCCTCGGCTTCGAGGCCGAGCACACCGACGGCGCCCTCATCGGCCTCATCCCCGAGCCGAGCCTGCTGCTGGACACCGAGAACCGTGTCGAACTGCTCGCCGACATCATCCCGCAGCAGAACCTGATCGTGGACCTGCAACCCGGCGGCATCACCGACGTCCCGCTGGTCAAGGACAAGGAGTTCGACGGCCCGACCGCAAAGATCCGCGTCGGCGGCGTCCACGGCAGCGTCTCCGGAGCCGTCGGACCGACCACCCTGCGCCCGTACGCGCGCCTCGAGACCGCCGACGGCGACATCGTGATGACCTACGGGGCGCCGGTCCCGCTGTAGCGCCGTCGGCTCCCCTAGGCTGTTCCCGGTGAGCGATTCCGGCAGGGCCGACCCCGCGACCCGAGACACGTTCGTCCGTGACACCGCCGTCCGTGACGACCGGCTGCGACTGTTCTCCTTCGCGACCGCGGAGAAGCGTGCGGACTACCTGTCGGTGCTGCGGGTCTTCGACCAGGCCCGGGCCAACTACGTGGTGCTCCTGCACAGCGGCGAGGTGGCCGACCGGATCGGCAGGCTCTCCGCCGCCGAGATCGGTCCGCTGCTCGAGCAGCTGCACGTCTGGGGTGTGCTCGAGCGCAGCTACGACGGTTCCCGGGCCGCGACGCTCGCCGAGTACCGCAACCGGCACTTCGTCTACCAGTTCAGCCAGCTCGGCTACCAGACCTTCCGCGCCGTCGAGGACGTGCTCGGGGCGCGCGGTGACGAGTCCGCGCTCTCCCGGCTGGCGCTGCCGGAGCTGCTCGCCGACCTGGGCGAGCTGGCCGAGGCGAACCGCAACGCCGACGGCGACCTGATCTACCGCAAGCTCGCCCGCCTGGACTCGACGCTCTCGGAGATGGCCGGCCGCGCCGCGCAGTTCTACCTCACCCTGGGCGACCTGGTCCGCACCACCGAGATCACCCCGGAGGCGTTCCTGACCCACAAGGACGCGCTGCTGACCCACATGCGCGAGTTCAGTTCCGACCTGGCCCGGTACGCGCCGAAGATCACCGGTGCGATCTCGGCCGTGGAGGCCACCGGCCTCGAGCAGCTGATGGACCGCGCCGCGACCAGCGACGAGCGGATGTTCCTGCCGATCGAGGAGCGGCGAGCGGACTGGGCGGCGCGCTGGCAGGGCCTGACCCAGTGGTTCGTCGCGGCCGAGGGCGGGCTCAGCGAGTCCGAGCGGCTGCGCGAGGGCACCATGAGCGCGATCGCGGCGGTGCTCGCGCTGCTGCGCCGGGTCACCGAGACCCGCCGCGGCGGGGTCAGCCGGGAGAGCCAGTTGCGGCACCTGGCCGGCTGGTTCGCCGCGACGCCCACCGAGGACGCCGCCCACGCCCTGTTCCGGTCCGTCTTCGACCTCGGCCAGCCCCGGCACCTGTCGATGCTGCATCCCGACGCCGACGTCATCCCCGACTCCCGCTCCTGGTGGGACGCGCCGCCGGTGGAGATCGCCCGCACCCTCGCCGAGACCGGCAGGTCGCCGTCGGCGGGCCTGCCCGGCCGGGTGCAGCGCAACGACGCCGGCATCCGTCGGCTCCGCGAACGCCAGCTCGGCGAGCAGCGGGCCCGCAGCGTCGCCGCCGCGTCGCTGGCCGCAGGCGGTGTCTACGAACGGACCCTCGACGAACAGGAGACGGCGGTGCTGCTCAGCCTGCTCAACGCCGCGCTCACCGCCCGGGTGCCGGTCAGCGGCCGGGTCGCCGGCTCCACCGGCTCCGACAGCGGGGTGCGGCTGACCCTGACCCCGCACACCGAGTCGACGACCGTGCGCACCGCGCGCGGGAGCCTGCACCTGGACGGGCTGCGGGTGAGCGTGCAGTGAGGGCGAACGAGATCTCGCCGCTGACCCTGGACTCCTACCAGCGCGCGGCCCGGGTGATCCTGGCCAACCACCTCGTCACCGCCGACTACCCGGACCGGGTCGCACTGCCGCTGCTGCGCCGCTGGGCCACCGAGCTGCGCGACGACCTGCTCGAGCTGTTCGGCTACCGGCTCGAGGTCACCGAGACGACGGCCCGGCTGTTCACCGTCGCGGACCGCCTCGACGCGACCGCGCCCGCCCGCACCGGCACCGACCGCGACTTCGACCGGCACCGGTACGCCTACCTGGCCCTGTGCCTGGCGGCGCTCGGCCGGGCCGGGAACCAGATCACCCTCTCCGAGCTCGCCGACCACGTCACCGCCGACGCCACCCAGGTCGACGGCGTGGAGCTCTCGACGCAGCGGGCCGCGGACCGGGACGCCTTTGTCGACGCCGTCGGCTGGCTCGCCGCGCGCGGGGCGATCGCCCTCGCCGACGGCGACGCCGGCGGATGGGCGGCCAATCCCGATGCGGGAGAGGCCCTCTACGACATCGACCGCTCGGTGGTGGTCGCACTGTTCCGTCCCCCGCGGGCCCTGCAGCACCTGGTCTCCGTCGAGGGTCTGCTCGCGGACGAGACGGCGAGCCCGGCCCGCCGGGTGCGTCGCGCGCTGGTGGAACGACCCGTCGTCTACGCAGGCGAGCTCGACGACGACGAGGCACTGCAGCTCGCGCTGCCGCGCACCGCCGCCGAGGTGGAGAAGCTCACCGGGCTGGTGGCCGAGCGCCGCGCCGAGGGCATCGCGATGATCGACCCGTCGGGCCGGCTGTCGGACCTGCGGTTCCCGAACACCGGCACCGTCGCGCAGGTCGCGTTGCTGCTGGCGGGCGAGATCGCCGACCGGGTCCTCGATCCCGATGCGCCGGAGTCGGTTCGGCTGCCGCTGCCCAGCTCGCGGCACGCGGAGCTGCTGGCCCAGCTGGACTCGGCGATCCCGGACGCCGGCATCTTCCGGGGCCTGGCGGACGAACCCGACGAGGCCACCGCCCCCGACGCTCCCGACGCGGACGCACCCGGCGAGTTCCGCGAGCCTGCCCGCTACCCGCTGATCGAGGACAGCTGGATCGACGCGGCGGTGGTCGAGCTGGTCGCCCGCTTCGGCCGGACCTTCGCCGCGCAGTGGCAGGCCGATCCCGACGGGCTCCGCCGCCGGGCGGTGGAGCTGCTGGACAAGCAGCTGCTGGTGCGCCGCACCGACGGTGGCGTGCTGGCGCTGCCCGCACTGGCCCGGTACCGCGGGGTGGTGGTCACCGTCCGCGAGCGGGCCACCAGTCCCGACCTGTTCGATCCCACTCCGACACAGAAGTAGAGGCAGATTTCGCATGGCGCACGCGCGTTTTCGTCCCACCCGGGCCGGGATCATCAACCTGTGGGACTACCGCGACCAGGAGTTCTCCTTCGCCGACGGCCGGCTGGTGCTGCGCGGGCCCAACGGCTCGGGCAAGACCAAGGCCCTGGAGGTGCTCTTCCCGTTCGTCCTCGACGGCCGGATCGAGCCGCGCCGGCTGAACCCGTTCGCGGGCGAGGAACGGACGATGAAGTCGAACCTGCTCTACCGCGGGCAGGACAGCGCGCACTCGTACGTCTGGATGGAGTTCTCCCGCGGGCCGCAGGACGACCCGGAGTCCGTCACGGTGGGCATCGGGATGCGGGCCACCCGGCAGAACGACAAGGTCACCCGCTGGCACTTCGTCGCCGAAGGTCGTGTCGGGGTGGACTTCTCACTGCTGGGCAGTGACGACCGGCCACTGACCAAGCGGCAACTGGCCGAGCAGCTCGGCACCGACGCGCTCACCGACCGCCCCACCGACTACCGGGCCGCGATCGACGCCCGGCTCTTCGGTCTCGGCGCCGAGCGGTACGACCAGCTGATCAACCTGATCCTCACCCTGCGGCGCCCGCAGCTGGCGAAGAACCTCGACCCGAAGGGCCTGTCCCAGGCGCTGACCGACGGGCTGCGACCGCTCGACGAGCAGCTGGTGCTCGAGGCCGCCCGGTCCTTCAGCGACATGGAGGAGGTCGGCCGGGCGCTCGAGGGCCTGGCCGCCGCCGACCAGGCGTCCGCGGACTTCGTCACGGTGTACCGCCGCTACCTGCGCCAGCAGGCCCGCGCGGATGTCGAGCAGGTCTCCCGGCGGCTCGAGACCGTCGAGCAGTCCGTCGGCGCGCTGTTCGAGAGCGCGGAGGTCGCGACCCGACGCGGGCGCGAACGCGCCGAGGCGGAGGAGCGGTTCACCGCAGCCGAGCGCGCGCTCGAGCAGGCCCGATCGGAACTCGAGACCCTGCAGCGCTCGGGCGCCTACGAGGGCAAGCAGCAGCTCGACGACCTGGCCGCGGTGGTCGCCACCCTCAAGCTCTCCACCGAGCAGCAGTCCGACAAGGCCCGCAAGGCGCAGGCCAGCCTGTCGCAGCGGGCCGACGAGGCCGCCCGGTCCACCGCCGCCGTCACCGCGGCCGTCACCGCGCTGAGCCGGGCCGAGGACGCGCTGCTCGCGGCCGCCGAGGACGCCGGCATCGCCTGGGTTCCGTTGCCGCCCAACGCCCGTACCGACCAGCTCACCGATGCGGTCCGCGGGCACGCCGAGGAACGCGACGGTGACGTCCGCACGGTGCGGGAGGCGCTGGCCACCGTCGAACGCGCGGCCACCGAGCGCACCCGCGCGGATCGGGCCGCGGACCGGGGCCGGGAGCTGCTCGACGCCGCGACGGCCGCGGTGGCGCAGGCCCAGGCCGGCGCCACGCTGGCCCGCTCGGACTCCGCGAAGGCGTTGCGCATCTGGTGGACCCGCAGCTCCGCGACCTACGCGAAGATCGGTGTGTCGAGTGCGATGTTCGTCGACCTGCACGACGCGGTCACCGAGATCGGTGACCACGACGAGGCCCCGTCCCTGGCCGAACTGCTGACCGAGCACACCGAGTCCGGCCTCGACGAGGTGCGGTTCCGCCGTCAGCAGGCCGGCGCGGAGGCCGCCGAGGCCGCCGCCGCGGTGGCGGCGCTGACCGCCGACCGCGACCGGGTCGCCGCCGAGAGCGACGACGCCCCACCGCCGTTCGCGGCCCGCACCGGGTCCCGCGAGCGGCTCGCGGGGGCGCCGCTGTGGCGGCTGGTCCGCTTCGCGGACGGGGTGAACCCGGCAGACGCCGCGGGTGTCGAGTCCGCGCTGCAGGCCGCGAACCTGCTCGACGGCTGGGTCTACGGAGGGGACGGCGCCACGCCCGACGCGGAGTCCGAGCAGTACCTGACGGCGTTGCCCACCGACCGGCGTCCGGCCGGCCGGACGCTGGCGCACGTCCTGGTCGTCGAGTCCGACACCGGCGTACCCGAGGCGCGGGTGCAGGCGGTGCTGGAGTCGATCGCGCTCGGTCAGGACGGGATCAGCACGGACGGCCGGTTCTGGCAGGGCGTGCAGCACGGTCGGCACACCAAGGCCGACGCGGAGTACATCGGCGCCACAGCCCGCGCCCGGCGCCGGGAACTGCGACTGGCCGAGCTGGACGCCGCGATCGCGGCGGCCGAGGCCACCCGCGAGGCCGCCCTGGCCGCCCAGCGGGAGACGGCCGAGGTGATCGCCGCCGTCGCGGCCGCGTCGAAGTCGTTGCCACGCACCACGCCGGTGCTCGCCGCCCTCAAGGCGGTGACCGAGTCGGCGGGCGCGCTGCGGACCCGTTCGGAGTCGGCAGCGGCGACCCAGCGCGAACTGGACCAGGCCATCGCCGACCTCGGCACCAAGGACAAGTCGTTGCGCGCCACCGCCGTTGCGCACCGCACCGGTCACCTCCCCCGCGACCTGGACTCCCTCACCGCGGCCATCGGCCACTTCGAGAAGCAGGGCGAGGTGGTGCTGCGCTGCCGCCGCGAGCACGGCAAGGAGGTCGAGCACAGCCGCGAGGCCGACGACCGGCACGCCGAGGCCCGGGGCATCGCCGAGGAGCACGCCGAGGAGTCCGCGATCGCGGAGGAGAGCTACGCCCAGCAGGTCCAGCGCCTGGACATGCTGCGCGAACTGCTCGGGGCCAACGCGGACCAGATCGACGCGGACCTGGCGAAGGCCCGCGACCGGATCGAGGAGTGCAAGGCCGAGCAGCGGGCCGCCCGCAAGGCCAGCGACGCGGCGGTCGAGGCGATCGGCAAGTCCGAGGGCGCCCACAGCGCGTCCGTGGAGGCGCTGCGCAGCGCGCTGACCGAGGCCCGCACCGACGCGGACCGGTTGGCGCCCTACGCGCGGGCCGACCTGCTCGAGCTGCTCGGCGTGACCGAGGCGCACTCGTGGCCCGCCACCGACGCGGCGTGGCTGAGCGCGGACCAGCTGGTGTACCGGATCCAGCACGAGGACGGCCCGGACACCCCGGTGCTGCCGCCGGAGGTGCTCGCACTGCAGGCCGCACTGACGGCGTCGACGGAGTCGGTGAAGGTCAGCGACGGTGCCCGCAAGGCCACCCGGACGGCGCTGACCACCGCGCTGCAGGACTTCGACGCGCAGCTCGCGGCGGCAGGCCAGGACTACCGGCTGCAGTGGGACGCGCCGGACGGCCTGACCACGGTGCGGGTGCAGGACGAGCAGGGCTTCTCCTCGATCGGCGAGTTCGCGACCCGGATCGCGGCCGCGCGGGCGGACCAGGAGCAGCTGCTCACCGAGTCGGAGCGGCGCATCCTCGAGGACGCGCTGCTCACCGGCCTGGCGCAGCAGATCCACGAGCGGACCGTCGACGCCCGCGAGCTGATCGCCCAGATGGGCGCGGAGATGCGCGAGCGGCGGATGTCCTCGGGCAGCACCATCGGCGTGCACTGGGTGCTGGCCGACCACCTCGACGAGAACTCCCGGGCCGTCTCGAAGCTGCTCGACCGGGACGCGTCGGGGCTGGGACCGGACGAGCTGGCCACCGTACGAGCACATTTCGCGGCCCAGATCCGGATCGCCCGGGCGGCGCACCCGGAACGGTCCTACCCGGAGATCCTCGCGACCGCGCTGGACTACCGGCGATGGCGGGTGTTCTCGTTCACCCTGATCGGCGGCGACGGCAGCGAGGACCGGTTGACGGTGGCGCGGCACGGGGCGCTCTCCGGCGGCGAGCAGTCGGTCTCGCTGCACCTGCCGCTGTTCGCGGCCGCCCACGTGATGCTCTCGTCCGCGGACCCGCACTCCCCCCGCCTGCTCGGCCTGGACGAGGCGTTCGCCGGTGTCGACGACAACGGCCGCAGCGAGCTGTTGGGGCTGAGCGTGCAGTTCGACCTGGACCTCTTCATGACCGGTTACGACCTGTGGGTGACCTACGCCGGGGTGCCGGGGTGCGCGCACTACGACCTGGCGCACTCGACGGCCGAGCAGACCGTCAGCGCGGCGCTGCTGGTGTGGTCGGGCGGCGAGTTGCTGGCCGAGCACGACGGCACCGACCTGGCCTCGGCGCTGGGCTCGCCGCTGCGGCGCCGGGTCCTCGCGCCTGCGGAGGGCGGACTCGAGTTCGCGGAGGTGTAGCCGACCGGCAGGAGTGACGCAGGTCACCATTTCGCCTACTCTGGCGCCATCGCGACTCGCGACCACGGACCGGAGAAGGAGAGATCTTGAAGACCAAGGCAGCGGTACTCCACGGCGTCGGCGAAGAGTGGAAGGTCATGGAGGTCGACCTCGGCGACCCCGTGGAGGGCGAGGTGCAGGTCCGGCTGACCAGTTCGGGGATGTGTCACTCCGACCACCACATCCGCACCGGGCAGAGCCCCGTTCCGTTCCCGGTGGTCGGCGGCCACGAGGGCGCCGGGATCGTCAGCAAGGTGGGCCGCGGCGTCACCCGGCTCGCCGAGGGCGACCACGTGGTCACCGCCTTCATCCCGGCCTGCGGCGTGTGCAAGCCGTGCTCGATGGGCCTGCAGAACATCTGCGACGAGGGCGCCGGGCTGCTCACCGGACTGTCCATCTCCGACAAGACCCACCGGATCACCGTGGGCGGCGTCGGCGCCACCCAGATGTGCCTGCTGGGCACGTTCTCGCCCTACATCACGGTCAACCAGGCGTCCCTGGTCAAGGTGGAGGACGACATCCCGCTGCGGTCGGCGGCGCTGCTCGGCTGCGGCGTCGCCACCGGCTGGGGTTCGGCGACCGCGATCGGCAACGCGAAGGTCGGCGACACGGTCGTGGTCGTCGGCATCGGCGGCGTCGGCATCAACTCCGTCCAGGGTGCGCGGGCCGCCGGCGCCCGGTTCGTCGTCGCCGTCGACCCCGTCGAGTTCAAGCGGACCGAGGCGTTGAAGTTCGGCGCCACCCACGCCTTCGCCTCCATCGAGGAGGCCGCCGCCACGATCGGCGAGATCACCTGGGGTGAGATGGCGAACGTCACCGTGCTGACCGTCGGCGAGATGACCGGCGACATCATCGCGCCGTCGATGAGCATCACTGCAAAGGGCGGCACCGTCGTGGTGGTCGGCATGGGCGACTACGCGAACACCAGCGTCACCCTGAGCCTGTTCGAGCTGACCCTGCTGCAGAAGCGACTGCAGGGCGCGATCTTCGGTGGCGTCGGTCCCCGGACCCAGATCCCGGCGCTGTTGAACCACTACCGCAGCGGCGCACTGAAGCTCGACGAACTGATCACCCGGACCTACCGCCTCGAGGACATCAACCAGGGCTACGACGACATGCTGGACGGCAAGAACCTGCGCGGGGTCATCGAGTACACCGACGCCGACTACTGACCACCACACGAGTCCGGAGCATCGCCCATGAGCAGTCATCGCTTCACCGATCTGTACATCAATGGGGAATGGGTGCCCTCCCACGGCACCTCGACGATCGACGTGGTCAACCCGGCCACCGAGGAGGTCATCGCCACCGTGCCCGACGGGACGCCTGCGGACGTCGACGACGCGGTCGCCGCCGCCCGGGCCGCCTTCGAGGACTGGTGGCACACGCCGGTCGACAAGCGCACCACCTACCTGCGGGCCGTCGCGCAGGGGCTGATCGACCGCGCGGACGAACTCGCGCGGACCATCTCCGCCGAGATGGGGGCCCCGCTCTCGTTCGCGGCGGCGGTGCAGGTGCCGATGCCGATCAACAGCTTCCTGCACGCCGCCGAGGTGGCCGAGTCCTTCGAGTTCGAGACCGAGCGCGGCAGTTCACTCATCGTCCGCGAACCGGTCGGGGTGGTCGGCGCGATCACCCCGTGGAACTACCCGCTGCACCAGATCGCGGGCAAGGTCGCCTACGCGCTCGCCGCCGGCAACACCGTCGTCGTCAAACCCAGCGAGGTGGCGCCGCTCGATGCCTGGCTGCTGGCGGAGATCTTCGACGACGTCGGCGTACCGAAGGGGGTGTTCAACCTGGTCAGCGGCACCGGTCCGGTGGTCGGTGAGGCCATCGCCTCGCACCCCGACGTCGACCTCGTGTCCTTCACCGGGTCCACCCGGGCCGGCACCCGGGTCAGCGAGCTGGCCGCCCGCACCGTCAAGCGGGTGACCCTCGAACTCGGCGGCAAGAGCGCCAACGTGGTGCTCCCCGACGCCGACCTGGACGCGGTGGTGCCGCACGCCATCCAGATGGCGTTCCTCAACTCCGGGCAGACCTGCTCGGCGCTGACGCGGCTGATCGTCCCCCGGGACCGGCTCGCCGAGGTCGAGTCCGCGGTGAAGGCCGCCGCGGACGCGGTCCCCGTCGGCGAACCCGACGACCCGGGCACCGTCCTCGGTCCCCTGGTCTCGAAGACGCAACTGGACCGGGTCCGCGGCTACATCGACCGCGGCATGTCGGAGGGAGCCACGCTGGTCACCGGCGGCAGCGAACCGCTGCCCGGTCTGCCGGCCGGGTACTACGTCAGGCCCACCGTGTTCTCGGATGTCACGCAGGACATGACGATCCACCGGGAGGAGATCTTCGGCCCGGTCCTCTCGATCGTCCCCTACGACACCGAGGACGAGGCCGTCGCGATCGCCAACGACACCGACTACGGGCTCTCGGGCGCGGTGTGGTCACGGGACGTCGACAAGGCGCGCGCGGTCGCCGGCCGCCTGCGGACCGGTCAGGTCGCGGTCAACGGCGGCGCGTTCAACCTGAACGCACCGTTCGGCGGCTACAAGCAGTCCGGCAACGGCCGCGAGTTCGGGCCCGACGGTCTCGCCGAGTTCCTGGAGACGAAGTCCATTCAGTTCTGACTCGTCGTTAGCGCTCGTCCGCCATGTACTGCGCGTACCAGTCCGGCCAGTTCGGGTCGGCCTGCCCGAGCTGTTCCTCGTACCTGCCGTGCGCGGCCGCCGCGCGGCGCAGCGCCTCCGCGAGGTCCGCGGCGGAGTCGTAGGCCACCGGACCGGGGGTCGCCACCCGGCCGGCCTGCCGGGTGGTGACCTCCTGCACGAACCAGGTGTTGCCGTCCGGGTCGGCGAAGGAGAGCCACGAGCCGTAGCTCGTGCGGTCCGGGTCCGGCCCGGCGACCCGTCCGGTGTCGCCGGCGTGGTGGAAGATCCCGCCGACGTCGTGGAAGACCTCGCTGACCGGTGCACCGCCGCTCGCCAGCTCGGCCCTGGCCGCCTCGATGTCGGTCACCACGAGCTGCGGGCCGTCGGCCGACCCGGGCGCCGCCGCGGTGACGCCGGTGCCGAAGATGACCGAGCAGGCCGAGCCCGGCGGTGTCAGCTGCACCACCCGGAAGTCCGGCCCGGTGGTGACGTCGGCGTCCTCGCGCCACCCGAGCGACTGGTAGAAGTTCTTGGCCCGGTCCACATCGGAGACCGGCAACACCACAATCTCGAGCTTCATGTCCACGGCCACCACTCCTCCGTCGCTGCCGACCGAGTCACGGCCGGTCGATTCACTTCGATTGGCGCGAGATCCACACTTCCACCACGAAGTGCCGAAAGTCCATCACCCGTGGCGCCTCGGAGGAGACGGCGGCCGGCCGGGCGATGGTCATCGCGACCGATGGGCACTACGCTCGAAGCATCGACGCCGAGTGCCGGCGGGCCCCGTCAGGACGGGACGCGCCGCGGCGGTCGGGGCCGTCTCCCCATCCAACTCCTGGCGAGTATCTCTGCCGCGCACCACATCTCGTACGGTCCTCCGACCCGCGTCGATCACGCCAGGGAGGAGCGATTCGTCATGGCAAGCATCCGGTCCGTTCAGGTAGACCAGCCCGGCGACGAACTGCGCGTCACCACGAGAGAGATGCCCGAGCCGGGCCCCGGTCAGGTGCGGGTGACCGTCGAGGCCTGCGGCATCTGCCACTCCGACGACGCGTTCGTGACCAACGCGCTGCCCGGCGTGACGTTCCCGGTGACCCCCGGCCACGAGATCGCGGGGCGGATCGACGCGGTCGGCGAGGCCGTCCCCCGCTGGCGCCCCGGCGACCGGGTGGCGGTCGGCTGGTTCGGCGGTGCGTGCCTGTACTGCGACCCGTGCCGGGACGGGGACTTCATGCACTGCGAGAACCTCCAGGTGCCCGGCTGGCACTATCCCGGCGGATACGCCGACGCCGTCGTGGTGCCCGCCACCGCGATCGCCCGCGTCCCCGACGAGTTCACCGCCGCCGAGGCCGGGCCCATGGCCTGCGCCGGGGTGACCACGTACAACTCGCTGCGCCGGAGCGCGGCCCGGCCCGGCGACCTGGTCGCGGTCCTCGGCCTCGGCGGCCTCGGGCACCTCGGCGTCCAGTTCGCCGCGAAGATGGGTTTCGACACGGTGGCGATCGCCCGCGGCCCGGACAAGGAGGCACTGGCCCGCCAGCTCGGCGCCCGGCACTACATCGACTCCACCACGCAGGACGTCGCGGTCGAGCTGACCGGCCTGGGCGGGGCCAAGGTCGTCCAGGCCACCGCCGCCAACTCCGCTGCCATGGCCGCCACCATCGACGGGCTCTCCGCGGACGGCGAACTGATCGTCATCGGCGCCGTCCCGACGCCGATCCCGGTCAGCCCCTTCCAACTGATCTTCCAGTCCCGCGCGGTGCGCGGGCACCCGGCAGGCACCGCCCGCGACGTCGAACGGACCCTGGACTTCGCGGCCCTCACCGGCATCCGCCCGATGATCGAGGAGGTCCCGCTGACGGACGCCCCGGCCGCGTACCGCCACGCCCTCAGCGGGAAGGCACGGTTCCGGGTCGTGCTGACGACCGGACTCTGACCGCAACGAGCCGTCGGCGGTCCGCTTCCGGGTGATCGGAGTCCGTCTACACGGTGGCGATGAATCCGCCGTCGATGGTCATGTCCGCGCCGGTGATGTTCGCGGCCCGGTCGGAGGCCAGGAAGACCACCAGGTCGGCGACCTCCTCGGGGGTGGTGAACCGCCCGGTCGCGGTGCCTGCGACGGCGCCGTCCGCGACCTCCTGGGCACTCGCCCCACTCGACTTCCCGATCACGTCGGCGACACCGCCGTCGCCGAACCACAGGTCCGTCGACACGGGGCCCGGGCTGACGGAGTTGGCACGAACACCCTGTGGGCCCAGCTCTTTCGACAGGGCCTTGGTGAGGTTGGTGAGCGCGGCCTTGACCGCGCAGTAGTCGGGTATTCCGGGGTCGGGGTAGAAGGCGTTGACCGAGCCGACCGTGACGATGGACCCGCTGCCGCGGGCGGTCATCCCCGGGATCGCGGCGCGGGTGGTCCGGACCGCGGCCATCATTCCGAGTGCCCACGAGGCGTTCCAGTCCTCGTCGGTGACCGAGACGAAGCCGCCCGGGCGCGGGGTGACCGCGCCGGCATTGTTGACCAGGATGTCGACACCGCCCCGTCGCTCGGCGGCCGCGACCAGCGCGATCGGCCCCTCGGCGGTAGCCAGGTCGCAGGCGACGAAGGTGACCTTCCCCTCGGATTCGAGGGCTTCGATTTGCGGTGTCCGGGTGCGCGATCCGGCGAATACGTGCGTGCCGGCCGCGGCGAGACTTCGGGTGATCGCCAGGCCGATGCCCTTGCTGGCGCCGGTCACCACCGCGGATTTTCCATCGAGGTGCAGGTCCATCGGACACCCTCCCGGGTGGATACGAACTCCATCCGGCCACCGCGGCTGCGGTGGCCGTCACCGCGAACTCGAGGACCTGTGACGACCGTCTTCGAAATGTCGGGCGCGGTCCGCCTGCAACGATAACCCCGTACCCGACGTAGGCGGCCGAATCGTCCGCAACCGTTGACACCCGACGCCACACCGTGCAATATCCATTTCACTATTGTCATAGTGAAATGGAGATTCGGTGGTGGAGTTCCACATCAACCGTCGATCCGGCATCCCGGCCTACGTCCAACTCGTCCTTCAGGTCAAGCAGGCGCTGCGCCTCGGCGACCTGCATCCGGGCGACCGACTCCCCACCGCGAAGGAGGTGGTCGCCGCGGTCACGGTCAATCCCAACACCGTCCTCAAGGCGTACCGGGAGCTCGAGAACGACGGACTCGTCCAGGCGCGACCGGGACTGGGCACCTTCGTGACCGCGTCCCTGATCAAGCCCGGCATGGCGGAACGGCAGGCACTGCAGGCCGAACTGGCGAGCTGGGCGCGTCAGGCGGCGTCCGCGGGCCTGGCCCGGTCGGATCTCGAGGCGTTGGTGGCGGCGGCACTGGACACCGAATTCGGCGAGGACACAGGGGAGTTCACATGAGCGGGGCGGCGGACAGCGCACTTTCCATGCGCGGGGTCGACAAGAGATTCGGCAGCAAACAGGCGTTGCGGGGGTGTTCCTTCGACATCGAACGCGGCAGCATCACGGCGATTGTCGGTGCGAACGGCGCGGGCAAGTCGACACTGATGTCCCTCGCGGTGGGACTGCTCGAGGCCGACGGCGGGGAGATATCCGTGCTCGGCCGCAGTCCCGACCGGGACGGCATCTGCCCCGGGCTGGCGTACGTCGCCCAGCACAAGCCGCTCTACAGCAGTTTCTCCGTCGCCGAGATCCTTCGATTCGGTGGGAAGTCGAACACCCAGTGGGACAACGCGTATGCGACGAGCCTGATTGCCGACGCGCAGATCCCGCCGGGGGCGCGGGTGAAGTCGCTCTCCCCCGGACAGCGCACCCGGGTCGCGCTGGCCCTGGCGCTCGGCCGTCGGCCGGAGGTACTGCTGCTCGACGAGCCGCTGGCCGAACTGGACCCCGTCGCCCGCCGATCCGTCGTGCGCACCCTGATGACCGACGCCGCCGAGCACGGGACCACCGTGGTGTTGTCCTCGCACGTGCTCTCGGAGGTGGCCGAGATCGCCGACCAACTGCTGCTGCTCGGCGGCGGACGGGTTCGCCTGTCCGGCGCGGTCGACGATCTCCTCGACGAGCACTACCTGCTCACCGGGCCGGACGATCCCGCCGGACTCATCGGCGCGGGTGCCATCGTCCAGTCACAGCAGCGCACCCACCTGGTGCGCGGGGATCGGCCGAACCGGGCCGACGACTGGCGCACGGAACAGCCGAATCTCGACGACATTGTCCTGGCCTACCTGACCACCATCGACGAAGAGGCAGCATGATCTGGGTTACCTGGCGGCAGCACCGCGCGACCATCCACGCCGCGGTCGGTGGGATCCTTCTCCTCGCGGTCGTAGCGTTGGTCTGTGGGTTCGGCATCAGAGCGTCCGAACAGCCAGTGGCATTCGGCACCATGCCCTACTGCCCGAAATCGGGCGATGGCGCGGGCGAATGTTGGTCCGAGTCGACGCTCACGCTGATCACCCTCGTCACCACGTTGTTGCCGGTACTACTCGGCATACTGGTCGGTGTCACAGTCTTCTCCCGCGACCTCGAACGAGGCACCCACGTCGTCGGGCTGTCCCAATCAGTCAGCAGGGCTCGTTGGTACTGGAGCCGCCTCCTGGTTGTATTCGTACCTGTCACCGCTGCGATGGTGGTCCTCGGGTCGGTACTCGAGTGGACCCGCTCGGCAGGGATTCAGTCGAACTACGCCTACGCCTCGAACGGCGTCTGGTACGGATACTCACGGCTGACCTTTCCGCTCTTCCAGTCAAGCGGTCTGGTTGCCGGCGCGTACACATTCCTGGCCTTGATCCTCGGAAGCCTCACCGCGCTGCTGCTCCGCAACACGCTCGGGGCGATGACGGCAACGCTGGTCGCAATGACGGCACTGATGGTGGGTTTCCAGATCGACGCGCGACCGCAGTACGCGACACCTGTCGTCGAGTCACAACCTCTCGGCCCCACGACAACAATGGCCCACTACATGCCGGCTGACGAGAACAGAAGTATGTGGCTGCTGGGTTCAGGCTTGGTCGATGAGAACGGCCGAAGCGTGAACTTCGACTACGCCACGTGCGGCCAGATTGGTGACGATGCCGACTGGAGTCAACGACCCGACGAGACACTCGCCGCGTACGAGCTGCGCGAGGATTCCATCCTCGCCGCGCAGAACCGCGAGTTCGTTGCCTGCCAGCGCGCCCAGGGCGCAGACCATTTCGAGATCCGGTTCCACCCCGACAGCCTGTTTCGCCGATTCCAGCTGATCGAAGCGGCGCTGGCGCTGGCCCTCGCGGCGCTACTGCTCGCCCCGTCGCTGTGGGCCCTGCGCAGGCTCCGGCCCTGACCAGTTGCCCGGGTGGTCGACGCCCTCACCGCGTGGACCACCCGGGCGAGCTTGGCGCTCCTATCCGCCGGCGCCGTTGTCCGGGTTGGTGCAGATCGTGCCCTCACACGGCACCACCGTCCCGTCACCGTTCGGGTTCTCCATCACCGCACCGCCGTTCTGCTGCGGATCTGTCCCCGCCCCGTGATCAGGATTGGTGCAGATCGTGCCCTCACACGGCACCACCGTCCCGTCACCGTTCGGGTTCTCCATCACCGCACCGCCGTTCTGCTGCGGATCTGTCCCCGCCCCGTGATCGGGATTGGTGCAGATCGTGCCCTCGCAGGGGACGTACCCCGGGTCGCCGTTGGGGTTGGGGATCGCGCCCGCGCCGACCTGACCATGCCCCGGGGCAGTCACCGGTTGCTGGGCCGGAGCGGGTTGCTGCTGACCCTCCGCCGGCGCATTGGCACCTGCCGGAGCCGACGAAACGGTCGTTGTCGTGGTCATGGTGGTGGTGGCTGTTGTTGTGCTGGGTGACGTGTTCGATGCGTCGTCGCTACACCCCGAAGCGAGGACGGTCATCGACAGCGCCGCCAGAACTACTAGACCTCGTTTGAACATGTGTGTTCCTTTCAAGGATCAACAATCTGTTGATTCGCTGATCCTGGCACCTCCGGCCGCGCTCCGCAGGGGCTGCGCGGGCGGGCCGCGGACCGCCGTCGAAGTCCCGCCGGTCCGGAAATTCGCCCCCGGATCCCTGCCGCACCACCCCCTCGCCGTGCCACCATGGCGACCATGTCCTACATGGTCAAGGCCAGGCATCGAGCTCCCGCCCAGCATGCGCAGCTCACCCCCGACCCGAACCTGCCGCGCGTCTGCGTGATCGGCGCCGGGTCGAGCGGGATCACCGCGGCCAAGGCGCTCTACGGCGCGCGGGTCCCGTTCGAGTGCTACGAGCAGGGTCCGGTCGTCGGCGGCAACTGGGTGTACGAGAACCCCAACGGCCTGTCCGCCTGCTACGACACCCTCGAGATCAACACCTCGTGCCCGCGCATGGCGTACTCCGACTTCCCGATGCCGCAGGACTACCCGGCCTACGCCAAGCACCACCAGGTCGCCGCCTACTTCCGGGACTACGTCGAGCACTTCGGCTTCGGCGGCCGTCTCACCTTCTCCACCACCGTCGAGAAGGTCGAGCGGGACGCCGACGGCCGCTGGTCGGTCACCGTCACCGGGCCCGACGGCACCCGCACCGAGGAGTTCGACGCGGTCGTCGTCGCGACCGGCCACCACTGGGACCCGCGGTTGCCCGAACCGGCCTACCCGGGCAGCTTCGACGGGGAGCAGATCCACTCGCACGACTACCGCAGCGCCGACCAGCTCGACGGGCGGGACGTCGTCGTGGTGGGCGCAGGCAACTCGGCGATGGACATCGCGGTGGCGGCCTCCGAATGCGCGCGGTCGGCGTCGATCTCCCAGCGTCGCGGCGAGTGGGTGCTGCGCAAGTTCGCGTTCGGGCGACCGTCGGACCAGATCGCGCTGCCCGGGTGGCTGCCGTGGTGGGTGACCAGCGCCCGGCTGGCCTTCGGCGCCGCAATCTCCGGGAATGTGGCCAAGCTGGGCCTGCCGCAGCCGGAACACCGTCCCGGACAGTCGCATCCGGTGCAGTCCGAGGGCATCCGGGACGCCCTGCGATCCGCCCGCCTGACCCCTCGGCCCGGCATCGAGCGGCTCGACGGCGACCGCGTCGTCTTCGTGGACGGGAGCAGCGCGCCGGCTGACCTGATCGTGTGGGCAACGGGGTACCGGGTGAGCTTCCCGTTCCTCGACCCGGACCTGCTGAGCGTCGAGGACAACGACCTGCCGCTGTGGAAGCGGACCGTCCACCCCGACCTGCCCGGCCTGTACTTCGTGGGGCTGTTGCAGCCGGTCGGTGCGATCATGCCGCTCGCCGAGGCCCAGGGCGCCTGGATCACCGAGATGGTGCGCGGCGTCTACGTCGCCCCCGACGGCGCCGAGGTGCGGGCGCAGATGACCCGGGACGACCAGCTCTACAAGAAGCGGTTCTACAAGTCCGCCCGCCACACCATGGAGGTCGACTTCGACCACTACCTGTGGGACCTGCGCCGCGAGCGTCGGCGGGGTGCGCGCCGCGCCGGTGCGGCGGTCGCCGAAACCGTCAAGCTGGGGTAGGCCCCTCACCGAAGGCCAGTCGGCAGTGCCGCACCAACTCACGCAGCGCCGGGGTGCCCATCCGGCCCCAGACCAGTGCCAGCACCGCGGGGACCTCGACGTCCTCGATCACCCGGGCGACGAGGCCGTCGTAGGCGCCGGCCATCGACTCGCTGAGGATCGCCGCGCCGAGGCCGCGGGTCGCGAGGTCCGCCACCGCGTCGGGAGCACTGGCCTGCAACGCAATCGCAGGCCGGACCCCGATCGCGGCGCAGGCCTGATCGAAGACCGTGCGGATTCCCGTGCCCTTCGGCATGCAGACGAGGGGATGCCGCGCCAGGTCCTCGACTCGCACCCGCCGCAGTCCGGTCAGCGGGTGGTCGGGCGGCACCGCCGCAACCAGTCGCTCGCTGACAATCTGCAGGGCGTCCAGTCCCGGCGGCGCTGTCGCCGCGGACCCGACCAAGGCGAGGTCCAGGGCGCCCGACCGCACCTTCTCCACCAGTCGATCCGACCCGTCCTCGACGAGGGCGATCTCGACCCCGGGATGAGCGGTGTGGAAGTTCGCCAGCGCGTCGAACAGTCCGGTGACGGTGCACGCGGTGACCATGCCGACCACCAGTCGGCCCCGGATCAGGGTGGTCACCTCGTCGACGGACTGCCGGACCGCCTGCGCAGACGTGAGCGCGGCGCGGGCGTGCTCGATCGCCGCCTTGCCGGCGGTGGTGAGCGTGGCGGTGCGGCTCGAGCGGTCGATCAACTGCGCGCCGAGGTCGCGTTCGAGCTGGCGGATCTGGGCGCTGATCCCGGACTGGCTGACGTGCATGCGTTCGGCGGCCCGGGTGAAGTTGCGTTCCTCGGCCACCGCGACGAGGTACTCCAGCTGGCGAAGTTCCATGACTGCAGATTCTAGTTTCCAGAAGAACTATCTGTTGGACACATGGCGGACGGCCGGGAAGGCTGGACCCTGTCGGCAGAACCGTCCATCCGAGCAGAGGAATTGCCATGTCGCCCAACGAGAAAGCACTTGTCCCCGAGGACCTCACCCGCCTGTTCGTCGAACGCAGCAATGCCGGCGACGCGGCCGGGGTCGCAGCGCTCTACGCGGAGGACGCCGTGATGGCGTACCCGCCCGGAAGCCAGACCGTGGGCCGTGCCGCCATTCAGGCGCTGTGGGAATCGGTGCTGGCGCACGCGCCGCGTTTCGAGCAGGAGCCGCCGCTGCCGACCCTGATCAGCGGCGACATCGCACTGACGTCGACTCCCCCACGGGACGGTGCGGGCGCGCGGGCCCAGGTCGCCCGGAGGCAGGCGGACGGAAGCTGGTTGCGGGTTCTCGATCAGCCGGAGTTCGTGACGCCGACCGACGCCTAGTGTCCCGTCACGGTTGGAGCAGCTCATCAACAACGATGTAGTTGAGCTACTGTGGCGACCATGTCGAGCCCTGAATCAGACCGGGCGGGGGCTTTCGGTCACGCCGTCAGCCCCCGGAACCCCTGAGTTCTTAGTTCACATCCCAGCAGCCTTGCTGCGCGGGCAATTGTGCGCACCCTCCGGGTGCTGACCGCGGTGACGAGACGTTCCTTGTTCGTTCTCTCACCTCGGAGTTTCGATGTTCCTCCCTCTCTACATGCTCGCCGTGGCGGTCTTCGCCATGGGTACCTCTGAGTTCATGCTCGCCGGCCTGGTGCCCGACATTGCCAATAGTCTCGAGGTGTCGATCGGGGCAGCTGGACTGCTCACCTCGGCATTCGCGGTCGGCATGATCGTGGGGGCGCCGCTGATGGCGGCGCTGGCACGCCGATGGCCCGCCCGGACAACCCTGCTGTTTTTCGTGCTGGTCTTCGCAGTCACGCATATCGTGGGCGCCCTCGCGACAAGTTTCGCGGTGCTGCTGGTCACCCGGGTGATCGCCGCACTGGCCAACGCAGGATTCCTCGCCGTCGCATTGAGTACCGCGGCCACTCTCGTCGCAGCCGATCAGAAGGGACGCGCACTCGCGGTCCTGCTCTCAGGCACGACGATGGCCACCGTCGCCGGGGCTCCATGCGGAGCGTTGCTCGGCACACTGCTCGGCTATCAGGCAACCTTCTGGGCGATCGCACTACTCTGCGTTCCCGCTGCGGTCGGTATCGCCAAGGGCATTCCGGCTGACGCCGGAGCGACCTCAGCGGGTGCTTCGGCTTCCCCGCCTCTTCGGAACGAGATCGCCCAACTAGCGCGGCCCGGACTGATCCGGGTCATTCTGCTCAGTGCCCTGGTCAACGCCGCCACCTTCGCTACATTCACCTTCCTGGCGCCGATCGTGACCGATACCGCCGGACTGGAAGAGCTCTGGGTTCCTGTGGCGCTGACGCTTTTTGGTGTCGGATCTTTCGTCGGTGTCACTGTCGCAGGGCGGCTCTCGGATCAACGTCCCGCTGTCACGATCGCAGTATGCGGCCCGGTACTGTTGCTCGGCTGGGTCGCAATGGCGACCCTGGCTGCGTACCCGGCGACGCTACTGTTCCTGGTGTTCACGCAGGGTGCACTGTCCTTCGCGCTGGGCAGCACCCTGATTACAAGGGTGCTCTACGAGGCCGAGGACGCCCCCACAATGGGTGGGTCGTATGCAACCGCTGCGCTGAACATCGGGGCAGCCAGCGGACCTGTTGTTGCCGCAACGACTCTCGGTGCCGGTGCTGGCAACCTCGGTCCCGTGTGGACCAGCAGTCTCCTAGTCACGCTCGCACTGGCTATCGCCCTGCCGCTGCTGCGAGTCATCGCACCCAGTGTCGGCCAGGTGATCCGATGAAGGTCGAGCGCTACCAGCGCATCTCGGCCGAAGTATTGCTCACGCCTGGTCATACGTGGACGTTGAAGCCGAGATCGACGTCGGAGGCGGCCAACCCTCCACGGATCCCCCAGTTCTCGGGCTCGATCTCCCGGAGGGTGATCGTGATGTGGTCCCGGGGGATACCGAGCGCCGCGAGGCGGTCGACGATCTCGGCGTAGAGGTTCCGTTTGGCCTGCCCCGATCGACCGGCGAAACAGTCGATGGTGACGATGGTGCAGAACTCGGGTGCCGCCATATTGGGCGGGCAGGCGAACCGGTGCGGCTCATGAGCGATGAGCCGCACGTGCTTGTCCTTCGGCGGGATCAGGAAGGCGGACACCAGCGCGCCGTGGACAGCGTCGATGATGGCAACTTCGTCGGCTTCGGAGTAGCTACGCCGAACCTCGATCGTGACTGTTGGCATGGTTCCTACCATTGCAGATCCACGGGAGAAATTGGTCGCAATAACTCTGCGCCAAACTGCTTCGCGTCCGGCAACCGCCCCTAGAAGGATGGCGGTGCGTAGTGCTCACGGCCGGCGATGACCGCGAGGTGCTCGACGTGATGGGCGCGCAGCTCCCGGCAGTGGGCAAGGTGTTCCGGGTCTGCGATCGTGGCGAGTTCGTCGAGTGTCGGGGGGTCGGTCGCAAGGGCGCATGTGGGATTCCCACCAGGTCGGTTCGTAGATCAGTGCATCCGGGGGTTTCTCGGCGGCCGGCGGGCTTTCAAGTGGTCGGACCTTTGGCCGTCGGGGCGAAGCAGTCGCGACGTAGCGGTCCGGCAGCGTGACGCCGATGGCCCCGTTTCGCCCGATCCAAACGATCACGTCCCCCGCGAGGCGGACGACGCGGAAGTGCCTGTCGGTCTTGGCCTGGTGATGCAGCCCGCAGGAAGGTTCGCCGTTGGTCTCGACGGTCCAGCTGCCGCGTTCGGGGTCGTCGTGGTCGTACTCCACGATGTGGTCGAACTGGCACTTGCGGGTGGGGACGGTGCAGCCCGGGAAGGTGCAGGTGGAGTACTTCGCGAACACCGCCTTCCGGACCGCGTTCGATGGTCGGTAGGTCAGCGCACCACGGGGTGGCTGGTCGAATCCGCCGTGCCCGTCGGGGAACTCGCCGTCCAGCAGGGCGGGGTTCGTTGTGATCGCTGCGTGGATGTCCCCGGTGGTGATTTCCGGATTCAGGTCGGTGCGCGGCGGCGGTAGCGGTGGGTCCTGCCAGCTCGGGGGTGGTTCGTCGGGTCCTGACGGCACGGCGCCCGCCGTCCGACGTCGACTGCGGTAGCGGATGGGGATACCGGGCGCGGCGGGCTGCTCGACGACTTCGTCAGTGCAAAGCCCCTCCCGGGCACAATCGGATTCCCCGCCCTCAACCGGGTTTTCGTCATCCTGGCGTGAGCTGCCGGAATCGCCGTCGCGTTGGGCGGCGATCTTGCGGGCGTCGGCGATGATCGCCTGCCACGTCGCGTCCTCGGCGATCCTGCGCGCGAGTTCCGGATCGATTGGCCCGTGACCGGACAGGAAGCCGGGGTCGTCGACCAGTCCCAGCAGCGTGTCGAGGTCGATGTGCAGTTGCACGTCGACCTTTCCGCGTTCCCGCTCGTGGGCCGGGAGGAGCTTCGTCGGGCACGCCTGATCCGGGCACTGGCAGGTGAGGTGTTGTTCGCCGTGCATCAGCGCCACGATCCCCCAAGCACTTCGTGCAGGGAGGTACCCCCAGCGTCGGTGCGGAGGTTGTCGGGCGTCCGCGGATCTGCGGCGCAGACGGTACCGCCCATCTCCTCGATCAACCCGGCGACGGCCTGCCCCTCGGCGGCGGTCAGGGTCCCGAAGAGGGTGGCCATACCGTGCCGGTCGGCGCTGACGGAGATGAATCGGGAGTTGCGTTCGCGGCGTTTGCGCAGGCGGGCGGCCTCATCGGGGTTGATGCGAATCAGTTGCCGCATGATCTCCGCCGCCAACGCCCGCGGCGGCCGCTGCAGGGCGGCGTCGACGGCGAGCGGTTCCAGAGCCTCCAAGGTGGCGTCGCTGACCTGGTCGGTGAACTCGGAGATGGTGCGGACCCGAGGGTAGTCGAGGCGGCCGTCGAGGAACGCGGCCCGGGTCAGCGGCAGGTGGTGGTCGAGGTTGTTGCCGACCGCGACGTACTTCCCCGCGAGACTGAAGGACAGCCCGAGTGCGAGCGCCGCCTCGGATTCGGCGCCGCGACCGCCCCGCTCGAGCGCGATGTCCTCGCCGAAGCGGTCAAGGTCGTCCTCGAAGGCGCGGCGGGCGAAGGCGGCGAGGGTGAGGACTTTGTGCGCCGCCGCGACATTCTCGGCCCGCGCATGGATGCGGAGCGCGGCGAGTGCGTCGAATCCCGACTCGTGGTCGATCACGAACTCGGCGGGGCGACTGGGTGTGCGCCCGGCGTGGCTGACAACCGCCGGTTCCGCCCCTTCCAAGCCTTCGAACATGCGTACTAGTTTACGCCGAAAACGCCAGGATTTCACCAAGTTTCACGTGCACATAGGGCCATCCGCGGCGACAGTCGCCACATGCTTCGAACACTGGTCCCGTCGTTGCGGTGCCAGTCGTCATGAGCCGCCGACCCGCACTGAAACGGCCTTGGACTCAGTCCTGTCCAAGCTCGGGATGCCGCTGTAGTAGTTCGCTCTCGACTCGGCGAAGCGAGGCGATCTCCGTGTCCACGTCATCGAGCCGTCGCCGCAATCTGTCCAGGCGAGCCTCGAGTTCGCGGCCATCGAGCAGGAGATCGTCCCGCTCGACCAGTAGACGCGCGATCCGATCCGCAGCGGGGTTCGTGCTCATTCACCCAGGATATGGCGCACGGAGGGCGCATGCTCGGCGCCGAGCCAATTGGGGCACGAGGCGCCGCGGTGGGTCGCCTCAGGCAGAGACGCCCGGGCTGGTCCGGACATGCGCGCGCTCGCCCTGCGGTCCGAACAGGCTGAGCATCTCCACCGGCTCGTCGCCGGTGTTGCCGAACCAGTGCGGGGTCCTGGTGTCGAACTCTGCCACCTCCCCCGGCGTCAGGACGATGTCGTGCTCGCCGAGCAGCAGCCGCAACCGCCCGGACAGCACGTACAGCCACTCGTATCCCTCGTGCACCTGGAGCGTCGGTTCCCCCGCCGGCGTGTGCGGCGGGATCACGTGCTTGAACGCCCGCACCCCGCCGGGTCGCCGCGTCAACGGGATGATCGCCATCCCGTTCCGGCTGATCGGCCGGGCGTGGATCCGCGGGTCGCCGGTCGCGGGCGCGCCCACCAGCTCGTCGAGTGGCAGGTGGTGGGCACGGGCCAGCGGCAGCAGCAGCTCCAGCGTGGGCCGGCGCTGACCGGACTCGAGCCGGGACAGGGTGCTCACGGAGATTCCCGTCGACTCCGACAGCTGCGCGAGGGTCGCACCCCGTTGCAGGCGCAACACCCGCAGCCGCGGCCCCACCGCGTCGAGGACGTCGTCGAGGGCGTGCGGGTCGTCGTTCATCCCCCCACTTTGCCGCATCGGCAAAAGAACTTGCCAGCATCGCGTCGGCGGGCGCAGAGTCGGAGCCCACCGACGAGTACGAGGAGACAGATGAACGAGAAGTACGACGTTATTGTCGTGGGCGGCGGCGCGGCCGGGCTCAGCGGGGCACTGACGCTGTCACGGGCGAGGCGCTCAGTCCTGGTCGTCGACGCAGGCGCCCCGCGCAACGCCCCGGCCGCGCACATGCACAACTACCTCGGCCGCGAGGGCGACAACCCCGCCGCATTGCTGGCCGACGGACGCGACGAGGCCGCCGGCTACGGCGCCGAGCTGGTCACCGGGGCTGTCACCACCGCCGAGGCGACGGACGACGGATTCCGCGTCGAGCTGGCGGACGGCCGCCGGGTGATCGCGCGGCGGCTGCTGGTCACGACCGGCCTGGTCGACGAGCTGCCCGACGTGCCGGGCCTGGCGCAGCGGTGGGGTCGCGAGGTGCTGCACTGCCCGTACTGCCATGGCTGGGAGGTGCGCGACGAGAGGATCGGTGTGCTGTCCACCGGGCCGCTCGCCGTGCACCAGGCCCTGATGTGGCGGCAGTGGAGCGCGGAGGTGACCCTGTTCCTGCACGACGGCCCCACCCCGACCGCGGACGAGGCCGAGCAGCTCGAGGCCCGCGGCATCGCCGTGGTGACCGGGAAGGTCACCGGTCTGGAGGTCTCCGAGGACCGACTCACCGGCGTGCAGCTGGCCACCGGCGAGCGCGCCGACCTTCGGGCGCTGGTGGTCTCGCCGCTGTTCACCGCCCGCGCCGACTTCCTCGCGGGCCTGGGTCTCGAGTCGGCCGAGATGGAGATGGGCGGCCACGTGATCGGAACCCACATCCCCGTCGATGCGATGGGCGCCACGGCGGTGCCCGGGGTGTGGGCCGCCGGCAACGTCACCGACCCGCGCGCCCAGGTGATCGGGGCCGCCGCGGCCGGCGTGATGGCCGGCGCCGCGCTGAACGCGGACCTGATCGCCGAGGACACCCGCCTCGCCGTGTCCACCCTTCGCGACACCGGCTCGGCTCGGGGACAGCAGGACTCGGCCGTCCCGGCCTAGCGGATCGGGCGCGGCCGGCGGTTCACGCCGGCCGCGTCAGCGCGCCTCGTCGCCGGCCTGACGGGTGGCCCGGGCCAGCACCTGCGGTCCGGTGGTCAGCGCCCGCTTCCACGGCGGCACACCCTCGATCTCCACCTCGATGGACAGGCTCAGCACGGTCCGGATCAGCACGATCAGGCCCAGGACGGCCGCGTCGGTCAGCGAGGGTGTGGACGTGACCGTCTTGACGATGTCCGCCGCGACCAGCAGCTCCAGGCCGAGCAGGATTGCCCCGCCGAGGGATTCGCGCAGGGTCTTGAACGCCCGCCCGCCGTCGCCGGACCGCTTCCAGGTGAGCGCGGCGAGGAAGAAGGCGTAGACGAAACCCACCACCATTGCCAGGACCCCGAGCACCTCGAAGGCCTCGGTCGACAGCTCGAAGAACCTGACTGTGTCCATGGGCCCATCTAATCCGAGCCGAAGCTCCCGCGCCCGCCGAGTCGGCCTGGATCACCGGTTGAAATGCGACGGTTGTGGACGACGTTGACCCCAATTGCGGCGATCACGACAGCCGCCAGTAGGACCAGCACCGGCCAAACTCCGCGCCCGACAAGGCCGGCGACAACGACGATCCCCACCGTCAGGAACGGACTCCCGACACCGGCGAGCAGATCCCACTGCCGCGGTCGCACCGGCGGCGTACCCCACCACGGAATCCGGTGGCCGGCGTTCTCGCGCAGGGTCCGCCGCGTCGCCGCGACGAATAACCCGAGGCCGACGAGCATCGCAAGGACGCCCACCACCCACGCGACGGCTCCGGACGGCTGGCTCCCGAACGCGTAGATCCATCCCGCCGCGGCGAGCGCGAGCCCCACCGCACCCGGCCACCACGGCTCGGACGCCGGGGCATCCTCATTAACCACGACCGGTCGCATCGGAGCCAGCTCGTCCATACGTCCCCCCACTCCGTCGCAATGTCACAGGCCTCGGTCGACATCTCGAAGAACCCTATCGCCGCCCGGAGGTGGCAACTGGAGTTCGATCGCAACGCACTGTTCGCCGGTGACCGCTGCGGCGGACACCGCGCGGAAAATGTTGCCGCACAGGAACAATCAGACGAAGAACACGGCCAAAACGGTCATTCGACGAGTCGCAGGAGCGGTCGTCGCCGAGCGAATCTCGCACTCGGGTGACGTTGTTGCGCCGCCCTTCTCTCTGCACGCTCTTCCAGGTCCTGCCGTGACGACAGCTCCAGCAGCGCACCGAGTGATGCCTCGTCGTCCACGTCGCGATCGGCGGTGACTGCGCCTGCTACCGCGATCGTCTCGGCCGGCGCGTCGCCCCGATCCGACCAGTTCATGTCCGTTGCGCCCATTGTCTGAGGATAGGGACGACGCGCTGCTCAGGCATGGTGGCCGCGTACCAAAGAACAAGGCATTCACCGTAGTCTTCGCCCAGTCGCCCTGCGTTCCCACCGGGTGCGAGGTCGTCCCGACCCCTGCCAGGACATCGGACCGGGGGGCGGCAACGCGGATGTCAGCGCAGCGACACGCCCAGCAACGCATCCACCGCGTCGGACAGCAGACCGGGGGCCCCGGCGTCGGAACCGCCGTGGTCCACGGCCCGGCGGGCCCAGCCGTCGACCGCGTCGATCGCCTTGCCGGTGTCCAGGTCGTCCGCGAGGTGCTGACGCAGCCGCGCGACGGTGTCCTCGGCGGACTGCGCGGTCGGCAGCGCCGCGGCGCGCCGCCAGAGGTCCAGCCGCCGCTCGGCGGCGGAGAGAACCGTGTCCGTCCAGGCCCGGTCGGTGCGGTAGTGCCCGGAGAGCAGGCCCAGCCGGATCGCCATCGGGTCGGTGCCCTCGCCGCGCAGCTTCGAGACGAACACCAGGTTGCCGCGGCTCTTGGACATCTTCTCGCCGTCCAGGCCGATCATCCCGGTGTGCACGTAGTGGCGGGCAAAACGCCGCTGCTCGACCAGTGCCTCGGCGTGCGCGGCGGAGAACTCGTGGTGCGGGAAGATCAGGTCGCTGCCGCCGCCCTGCAGGTCGAAGCCGGTACCGATGCGGTTGAGCGCGATCGCGGAGCACTCGATGTGCCAGCCCGGCCGGCCCGCGCCGAACGGCGACGGCCAGGACGGCTCGCCCGGGCGCTCGGTGCGCCAGAGCAGCGCGTCGAGCGGATCCCGCTTGCCCGCCCGGTCCGGGTCCCCGCCGCGCTCGGCGAAGAATCGCTCCATGGTCTCGCGGTCGTAGCCGGACTCGTAGCCGAACTGCTCGGTGGCGTCGGCGCGGAAGTACACGTCCGGGTACTCGGCGTCGTCGAGCACGTAGGCGGCGCCGGCGGCGAGCAGCTTCCCGACCATCTCGACGACCTCGTTCACGGACTCGACCGCGCCGATGTAGTCGCGCGGCGGCAGCACCCGCAGCGCCTCCATGTCCTCACGGAACAGCGCGGTCTCGCGCATGCCGAGCACCACCCAGTCCTCGCCGTCGCGCTCGGCCCGCTCGAACAGCGGGTCGTCGACGTCGGTGACGTTCTGCACGTAGTGCACCTCGTGCCCGGCATCACGCCAGAGCCGGTTCACCAGGTCGAAGGCCAGGTAGGTCGCGGCGTGACCGAGGTGGGTCGCGTCGTACGGGGTGATACCGCAGACGTACATGGTGGCAACCGGACCCGGGGTGACGGGCCGGACCCGGCGGTCCGCGGTGTCGAAGAGGCGCAGGGGCGGCCCCTGACCGGGGACGGAGGGAACGGCAATGTCGGACCAGGACTGCATGGCCCCGAGCCTATCGGAGGCCCGGACACGCGACCCGCACCAGTCGGTTCAAGAAGGTCGTCGCGACCGCGACCATTCAGGTTCGCCGACCGAGTCGTGCGGCAAGCACGGGACCGATCACGGCCAACGACGACGGCTCGATCATCTCGTTGTGCCCGCAGTCGACGGGGCACTCGTCGATGGCGCCGGTGACCAGCGGCAGCCACTCCTGCGCCGAGCGGTCGGTGCCACCCTCCTGCCCCCGCTGCGCCGGGAACACCAGGATGTCGCCGTCGAACACACCCGGCACGAAGCGGTGCACCAGCAGTCGTGAGTGCGCGTATCCGTCGTTGATCCGCTCGAGGTGTGCCGCGGTGATCCCCTCGCTGCCGAGGAACTCGCCCAGCATGCGCGCCGCCGAGTCGTAGGTCAGGTCCCGATGTCCGTCGGGGACTCCGACGTCCAGCCCGAGACCGCGCAGCAGTTCCGCGAGCTCGAGCCTGCCGAGCATCGGGTCCGCGCCGTCGTCCGGGTAACTGTCCATGACCGCCAGGGTCGAGACGGACTCACCCCGGCGCTGCAACTCGACGGCCATCGCGTGCGCGAGGACGCCACCGAGGGACCAGCCGAGCAGGTCGTACGGTCCCTCGGGGGCGATCGCGCGAATCTCGTCGACGTACCGCCGCGCGAGCCCCCCGATCGATTCGTATCCCGGCCCGCCGGTGATCGCGGGCAACTGCAGGCCGAACACGGGGCGTTCGGCCGGTACGTACCGGACCAGTCCGGCGTACCCCCAGGACAACCCGATTCCGGGATGAACGCAGAACAGTGGTCGTCCGGTTCCGGTGCCGCGCAGCGGGATCACGACCCGGAGGGCGTCCTCGACACCGACGGCGGCCGTCGCGCCGATCCGGTCGGCAATCCCGGCCGGCGTCGGAGCCAGGAAGATCGTCTGCAACGGGACCTGCCGCCCGAGTCGCTCGCGGAGGTCGGTCACCACGCGGGTCGCGAGCAGCGAGTTGCCGCCGCGGTCGAAGAAGCTGTCGTCGGCGCCGATCCGCTCCACCCCCAGCACCGCGGCGAATGCCGATGCGACCGCGGACTCGACCGGACCGGCGGGTTCCCGGAACGCGGCCGCGGCGGACGCGAACTCCGGCGTCGGGAGTGCGTCGCGGTCCAGCTTGCCCGTCGGGGTGAACGGGACCCGGTCGAGCACCGTCACCGACGCCGGAACCAGGTGGCCCGGAAGTCGCTGCGCCACCCCGCGTCGGAGCTCGTCCGGCTCCAGGTGCGCCTTCCCGCTCGCGCGCACGTACGAGCACAGCAGCGTCTCGCCCGCCGGCCCGGTACGCGCGATCGTCACCGCGAACCCGACGCCCGCCTGCGCCGCCAGCGCCGCGTCGGTCTCGGCAGGTTCGATGCGGAAGCCGCGAACCTTGACCTGGAGGTCGCTGCGGCCGACGTACTCGAGCGTGCCGTCGGCCCGGCGACGGACCAGGTCGCCGGTGCGGTAGATCCTGTCACCGGGCGAACCGAACGGATCCGCGACGAAGCGGGCCGCCGTCAACGTCGGACGACGGTGGTAGCCGCGGGCGAGGGCCGGCCCCGCGACGTACAGCTCCCCCACCACGCCACCCGGCACCGGGTGCAGCCGCTCGTCGAGCACCAGCTCGGACACGCCGCGGATCGGCCCGCCGAATGTAATCGGCTCACCCGGGGTCATCGGATCGCTGATGTTCGCCATGATCGTGGTCTCGGTGGGGCCGTACGCGTTGAGCATGGTCCGGTCCGGCGCCCAGCGGGCGACCAGTTCCGGGGGGCACGGTTCACCGGCGACGACGAGGGTGCGGAGCGAGTCGAGCCCGTCGGGATCCACCGAGGCCAGCGCGGTCGGGGTGAGGAATCCGTGGGTGACCCTGCCGGCTTCCATGGCCGCGGCCAGCTCGGTGCCCCCGTAGACGTCCGGCGGGACGACCACCATGGTCGCGCCCGCACACAGCGCCATCACGATCTCGAACACCGACGCGTCGAAGCTCGGGGACGCGAAGTGCAGGGTGCGGGCGTCGGGAGTGACGTCCAGGCTGGTGCGCTCCTCGGCGGCGAGGTCCGCCAGGCCCCGGTGGGTGAGCACGACGCCCTTCGGGGTGCCGGTCGAGCCGGACGTGTAGATCAGGTACGCGGGGTTCTCGGCCCTCAGGGGGACGATCCGCTCGGCGTCGACGACCTCCGCGTCCGACATGACCGCGACCACCGCGGTGGTGTCGGCATCGTCGAGCACCACCCAGTCGACGTCGTCCGGCAGTGGACTCCTCGACTCGGCGACGGTCACCCCCAGCACCGCGCCGGAGTCGCCGAGCATGTACTCGATCCGCTCGGCCGGGTAGCCGGGATCGACCGGCAGGAACGCCGCCCCGGTCTTCGCGACCGCCCACACCGCGAGCACCGACTCGAGCGACCGCGACAACCCGAGCGCGACGCAACGCTCCGGCCCGGCTCCGCGGCCGATCAGCACCCGAGCCAGCCGGTTCGACCGCCGATCCAGCTCGCCGTACGTCAGCTCACGGCCGTCGCAGACAACCGCGACCGCATCCCGATCCCGCCCGGCGCGGGCCAACAGCCCCGGCAGCAGCACTTCCGGGGCGTCGGGGCCGCCGTGCGCCGCCGTGAGGTCGCGCTGTTCGTCGTCGCTCAGGATCCCCAGGTCACCGACCGCGCGGTGCGGATCGGCGAGCGCGGATTCGAGGACCCGGAGGAACCGTTCGGCGAGCCCGCGCACCGTGTCGGCGTCGAACAGGTCCGCGGCGTACTCGATGCTCCCGGCGATGCCGGCCGGCGCGCCCGAACCGTCGAACTGCTCGGCCAGCACGAACTCGAGGTCCTCCTTCACCGCACCGGACGGCGGGGTGAGGCCTTCGACGGTCAGGCCCGGCAGGTCGAGGCGGGCCCGCGTGTCGTTCTGGAACTCCAACGTCACCTGGAAGATCGGCGAGTACGCGGTCGATCTCGGCGGGTCCAGCGCCTCGACGACTCGCTCGAACGGAAGGTCGGCGTGCCCGAACGCGCCGAGGTCCACCTCCCGCACTGCGGCGACCAAATCGGCGAACGACTGAGCGGCGTCGACCCGGGTGCGCAGCGCGAGCGTGCCGACGAGCATGCCCACCAGGTCGTCGAGAGCCGATTCCCCGCGGCCCGCGACGGGGGTGCCGACCACGATGTCGTCGGTCTCGCCGAGACGGCTCAACAACACGGCAAGCGCGGAATGCACCGTCATGAACACGCTCGTCCCGTGACGCCGGGCGAACTCCTCGAGCCTGCGGTGCAACCGCGGTTCGATCGCGAAGCCCGTTCGGCCGCCACGGAACGACTGCTGGGACGGACGGGGTCGATCGGTCGGCAGCCCCAGCAGGTCCGGCGCCCCCGCGAGCGTCGACGTCCAGTAGTCGAGTTGCCGTGCGGCCACCGACCCGGGGTCGTCGTCGTCACCGAGCAGTCGGCGCTGCCACAGTGTGTAGTCGGCGTACTGCACCGCGAGCGGCGACCACTCGGGGGCGCGGCCCGCCGCCCTCGCCGCGTACGCGCGCACCAGGTCCCGGGACAACGGCCCCGTCGAGAACCCGTCGACCACGATGTGGTGTGCCACCAGCACCAGGACGTGCTCGTCGGCACCGAGTGCGAACAGCGCGCCGCGCACGGGCACGTCGGCGGAGACGTCGAACCCGGCGGACACCTCGGCGTGGATCCGCCGGGCCAGCTCGTGCTCGTCGGCGACCGGTACCGGCCGAATGGCGGGCGCGGCCGCGACCGCGGCCCGAATCCGCTGCACCGGGCCGTCGTGACCGACCGGGAAGGCGGTGCGCAGCGACTCGTGCCGGTCGACGACGTCGGTCAGCGCCGCGTCGAGAGCCGGGGCGTCGAGGGCACCGGACAGGCGCACCACGAGCGGGACGTTGTACGCGGGCGAGTCCGGGTCGAACTGGTTGATGAACCACATCCGCTGCTGCGCCGGCGACAGCGGGATCTCGTCCGGGCGTTCGGTCGGCTCGAGGACGGGGCGCCCGGACGCGTCCGCCGCCAGGTGCTCGATGCGCTCGGCGAGTGCCGCCGCCGTCCGAGCCGCGAAGAGCGCGCGGACCCCCAGATCGATGCCGAGGGTCTCCCGGAGCCTGGCGACGACGCGCGTCGCGGACAACGAGTTGCCGCCGAGTTCGAAGAAGTCGTCGCCGGTCCCCACCCGGTCCACCTCGAGCACCGTCGCGAACACCTCGGTCACCGCCTCCTCCACCGGGTTGGTCGGCGCCCTGAACACCGCCGCGGCGTGACCGAACTCGGGATCGGGCAGCGCGCGACGATCGAGTTTGCCGGTGGGGCTCAGCGGGATGTCGCCCAGCACCACGATCGACGTCGGCACCATGAAGTCGGGGACTCGCGCGGCCAACCACGCCCGGAGGTCGTCGACGGCGACGTCCCGGCCGTCGGCCGCCGCCACGTAGGACACCAGCACGGTGTCACCGCCCGGCCCTGGGCGCCCGAGTGTGGCAGCGAACCGCACGTCGGGATGCGCCGCGAGCACGGCATCGATCTCGCCGAGCTCGATGCGGAAGCCTCGGACCTTCACCTGGAAGTCGCTGCGCCCGCGGTACTCGAGCTTCCCGTCCGGGGTCCACACCCCGACGTCCCCGGTGCGGTACATCCGCCCACCGGTGCCGAACGGGTCCGCAACGAAGCGTCCGGCGGTCGTACCGGCCCGCCGGTGGTAGCCGCGAGCCAGACCGGGGCCGGCGATGTAGACCTCGCCCTCGACGCCCGCCGGCACCGGCTGAAGCCGCGCGTCCAGGACCGTCTCGGCGACGCCGCGGATCGGCCCGCCCAGCGGAATCGGCGCGACTCCCGGCACGCAGTCCTCGATGTTCACCACGATCGTGGTCTCCGTCGGCCCGTACACGTTGACGATGCGTCGCCGCGGCATCCAGTCCGCGATCAGTTCCGGCGGCCACGCCTCCCCGCCGACCATCACGCACTGCAGATCGTCGAGCCCGGCCGGGTCGATCGAGGCGAGGGCAGCCGGCGTGATGAAGGCGTGGGTGACGCGCTGCTTCTTCAGGACCGCCGCCAGATCCGCGCCGCCGTAGACGGTGCGGGGCGCGATCACCATGGTCGCGCCCGCCGCGAAGCACAGCAGGTACTCGAGCAGCGAGACGTCGAAGCTGGGCGACGAGAAGTGCAGCGTTCGGGAGTCCGCGGTCACCGCGCACCGATCCCGCTGCTCGTCGGCGTAGTTCCCCAGGCCCCGGTGGGTCAGGGTGACGGCCTTGGGCACTCCGGTGGAGCCGGAGGTGTAGATCAGGTAGGCGGGATTGTCGACCCGCAGCGGCGCCGTGCGCTCGCTGTCGGCCACCGGCGCGGATGATCGCGAGGCGCAATCCGCGGCGAATCCCGGGTCGTCGAGGGTCAGCCACGGCACGGTGTCGGGCAGCCGGTGCCGGTGCGCCGCGACGGTGAGCCCGACGAGGGCACCGGAGTCGGCGAGCATGTGCGCCACCCGTTCGGCGGGATAGTCCGGGTCCACCGGGACGAATGCGGCCCCGGTGCGGGCCACCGCCCACATCGCGAGAACCGATTCGACAGACCGTGGAATACCGAGCGCCACGTAGGTTTCCGGCCCCGCACCTCGGTCGATGAGCGCCCGCGCGATTCGGTTGGACCGAGTGTCGAGGTCCGCATACGTGAGCTCGCGCCCGCCGGCGGCCAGCGCGACCGCCTCCGGGTTGCGGGCGACCGCGGCCGCGAGGATCTCCGGGAGGGTGCGGGCGGCGGCGACCGGGGCTCCCCGAACCGGCGCCAGCACCCGGCGTTCGTCCGCGGTCAGCAGGTCCAGTCCGGCCAGGCGCCGCCCCGGATCGTCGCCGATCGCGCGCAGCACGTGCAGCAGTCTGCGGGCGGCGGCGTCGACCGTGGTCTCGCCGAGGAGGTCGGGGCGGAACTTCATCGTCAGGCGCAGGCGGTCGGTCGGGGACGCGACCACACTCAGCGGGTAGTGGGCGGAGTCGCGGACCTCGATGCCGGTCACCCGCATCCCCGCGATGTCGGCGTCCGCGGACAGCTCTCCGGGCACGGGATAGGACTCGAACACGGTGAGCGTGTCGAATCCGGCACCTGGTCCCGCCGCGCGCTGGATGTCGGTGAGCCCGACGTGGTGATGGTCGAGCAGGGACGACTGCTCCGCCTGCACCCGGTCGAGCAACGCGCCCAGCGTCTCCGCGGGATCGAGCCGGATCCGGACCGGCACGGTGTTGATGAACAGCCCGACCATCGATTCGATGCCGGGCACGTGCGGGGGCCGCCCGGACACCGTGCTGCCGAACACGACGTCGTCGCGGCCGGTGAGGAGTCCGAGGACGATCGCCCACCCGACCTCGACGACGGTGTTGAGCGTCAGATCGCGCTCCCGCGCGAGGTCCCGCAGCCGCTCGGTCGTCTCGACGTCCAACTCGTAGGGCAGGTCCCGCGACGGGGTGGACTGCGCGGCCGTGGCGGATCCGGCGCGGACCAGCAGGGTCGGCTCGTTCTGACCGTCGAGGGCATCGGTCCACCCCCGCAACGCCGCCGACCGGTCCTGGACGGCGAGCCATTCGAGATAGTCACGGTGCGGGTGCACCCGCGGCAGCGCCGAGGGGTCGCCGTCGGTCGCGTAGAGGACGACGATCTCCTCGAGCAGCAGCGGCGTCGACCAGCCGTCGAGCAGGATGTGGTGGTTGGTCAGGACCAGCTGACAGGTGCCACCGGGCAGGCGCACCAGACGAATTCGCAGCAGGGGCGGCGACGCCATGACGAACGGGGCGGCGCGGTCCTCGACCAGGATCTCGGCGAACCGCTCCGACGCCGCCGACTCGGTGGACGCGCGCAGGTCCGTCTCCGCCCAGGGCGCGGCCACGCCGACCTGGACGATCGCCACCGCCTCCCCGTCCGGAGCGCGCACGAATCCCGTGCGCAGGTTCGCGTGCCGGTCCAGCACACCCTGGAACGCACGCCGCAGGCGCGGGGAGTCGACGACGCCGCCGAGGGTGAGGATCAGCTGCACCAGGTACGCGTCCACCGAGGTGCCGGCCAGTTCCGCGTGGAAGAACAGGCCGCGTTGCATCGGCGTCAGCGGCCACACGTCGGACAGCGACGGGAACCGGTCCTCGAACCGCTCGACCGCGGACTGGTCCAGATGCACCAGGTCCAGGTCCGACGGCGTCCGACCGCCCGCACCCGGCGCGCCCGCCTGCGCAACCACCGCGCGCGCCGCGACGGTCCACCCCTGCGCCAGCCGTTCCACGTCCGCGGTATCGAGCACCCGGCGCGGGAACGCCCACGTCGCCCTGATCCGCGGGCCGTCCGGACCGGGCACCGTCACCGCGTTGACGTCGATCGCGAACGCCACCGGCATCCCGGCCGCGACGGCGTCGTGCAGACCGGACTCCGTGACGGGCAGCCAACTTCCGTCCCCCCGCGAAACGGAGCCGCCGTCGAGCCGACCGAGGTAGTTGAAGCTGATCTCGGGCTCGGGCAACCCGGTCAGCTCGGGCCGGATCTCGTCGCCCAGGTACCGGAGCAGTCCGTAGCCGATCCCGTGGTCGGGCACGGCGCGCAACTGCTCCTTGACCGACTTCACCGCCGCACCCGCGGCGGCGCCACCGCCGCGGGCCTGGTCGATGTCGATGCCGGACAGATCCAGCCGTACCGGGTAGATCGAGGTGAACCACCCCACCGTGCGGGACAGGTCGGCGCCCGGCACCACCTGGGGCTCGCGGCCGTGTCCCTCGAACGCCACCACGACATCGTCGGTGTCGACGCCGCGGTCGCGCCGCCAGTGCGCGAGAGCGAGTGCCAGCGCGGCGAGGAGTCCGTCCTCGACGACGCCGTGGAACACCCGCGGCACCGTGGTCGTCAGTCCCAGGGTCACGTCGGCAGGCAGCTCCACCTCGACGCGCTCGAGGGTGCCGGCGGTGTCGACCGACGGATCGAGTTCTCCCGCAGCGCGTCCCACCGATGCTCGGGAGACCGTCGACAGCCACAGGTCCAGCTCGCCGGTGCGGTCCCGTGCCGCTCGCACGAGCCCGTCCGCCCACGTCCGCATCGAGGTTCCGATCGCCGGTAGGTCCGGCTCCGCGCCGTCCGCGACCTGCGCGCAGGCGAGCGCGAGGTCGGGGATCAGGATTCGCCACGAGACCCCGTCCACCACGAGGTGGTGGGCGACGACGAGCAGCCGGTCCGCGTCGACACCGACGAAGTGCACCAGCTCGATCATGGTCCCGGACTCCGGGTCCAGCAGATCCGCGGCGGCTTCCACCGCGTCTCGGGCGACCGCGACGAAGCCCGCGCCGGCGACGGTCTCCACTGGGATCCGCCGCACGGCCGCGTCGGCGGGCACCGCGCCCGGCGGACGCACCTCGAGCCGCCATCCGGACTCCGAGCGGGCGTCCGGGCGCAGCCGGGACCGCAGCATGTCGTGCCGGTCCAGGACCGCGCCCAGCGCGCGCGTCAGGGTGCCGCCGTCGATTCCGGCGGGCACCTCGAGCAGGACCGACTGCGAGTAGCGGCGGAAGTCGCCGCCACGCTCGACCATCCAGCGCATGATCGGGGTGAGGGGAACGTTGCCGACGCCGCCGCCCGGCAGTTCCGGCAGCTCGACGACGTCGTCGGGATCGGTGCGGTCGGCGACCCCGGCGAGGCCCGCGACGGTACGGCGCTCGAACACGTCGCGCGGGGTGAACGTCACCCCCGCTGCCTTCGCCCGGGACACCAGTTGGATGGACATGATCGAGTCACCGCCGAGTCCGAAGAACGAGTCGTCGGCACCGACCGTCTCGACGCCGAGGATCTCCGCGAACAGCTTCGCCAGCACGCGTTCGGTGCCGGCGCGAGGTGCCGTCCCGCCGACGCTCTCGGGTCGCGGTTCGGGGAGTGCGGCGCGGTCGAGCTTGCCGTGCACGGTGATCGGGAACTCCGCGAGGACGGTCGTCACGGACGGCACCATGTGTCCGGGCAGCCGACGGCCGACGGCCTCGGTGACCGCAACCGGGTCGAGGTCGGCGCCGGACTCCGGGACCACGTAGGCGACCAGCCGCGCGCCGCCGCCGACCCGTCCGGGTTGCGCGAGCACGACCGCGGACGCGACACCCGGAACCGCGGACAGCGCCGACTCGACCTCCCCGGGCTCCACGCGGAAACCCCGGATCTGGACCTGGGAGTCGCTGCGCCCCAGGAACTCGAGCTCGTCGTGCGGGGTCCACCGGGCGCGATCGCCGGTGCGGTACATCCGGTGGGACGCCGCGAACGGGTCGGCGACGAAACGTCCGGCGGTAAGTCCGGGTCGCCCCCGGTAGCCCCGCGCCACCTGCGGGCCCGACACGTACAGCTCGCCCGCAACCCCGAGCGGTGCGGGACGCAGTCGATCGTCGAGCACCCACACCCGCACCCCGGGAAGTCCGCCGCCGATCACCGACCCGGTGGGACGCGGCCCGGTGACCGTCGCGACGTCGAGCACCCGCCACGTCACGTGCACGCAGGTCTCGGTGATGCCGAACATGTTCACCAGAGCCGGTGCGGCGCACCCGTGCCGGTCGACCCAGGGGGCGAGGCGGGCGACGTCCAGCGCCTCGCCGCCGAACACCACCCAGCGGAGCGCGAGGGCGCCCTCGTCGGCCGCGGCATCGGCCCGCGCGAACTGGTAGAACGACGAGGGCGTCTGGCTCAGCATCGTCACCGACTCGGCCACCAGCAGGCGTCGCAACTCGTCCGGGGACCGTGCGGTGTCGTGCTCGACGACGACCAGCCGGCCACCGAACCCCAAGGCCCCCCACAGTTCCCACACCGCGAAGTCGAACGCGAACGAGTGGAACATCGTCCACACGTCGGCCGCGCCGAAGCCGAGCACGGCACGGGCTCCGGTCAGCAGCGTCACCGCGTTCCGATGGGTCACCTCGACGCCCTTGGGCCTCCCGGTCGAACCCGACGTGTAGATCACGTAGGCGACGGAATCCGCGTGCAGGGGCCCGGTGCGGTGGGCATCGGTCACCGGCGCGCCGCTCAGGGAGTCCAGCTGTGCGCGCATGTCCGGGTCGTCGAGACGCACCACGGGTGCACGGGCAACCTGGTCCACCGGCACGCCCGCGTCGACCAGCACACAGGCCGGTGCCGCGTCGTCGAACAGGAACTCGATGCGCGCCGCCGGATACGACGGGTCCACCGGCAGGTACGCCGCACCCGACCGCGCGACCCCGACCAGCGTGGCGACCAGGTCCGCCGACCGGCCCATCATCACCGCGACCACCGACTCCGGACCGATGCCGCGGTCGATCAGCCAGCGCGCCAGCCGGTTCGAATGCTCGTCGAGCTCGCGGTACGTCACCCGCACGCCCGCGGCGACCACGGCGACCGTGTCCGGGCCGGCGGCGGCCGCCGCGGCGAACAGGTCCGGCAGTGTCCCGTACGCCGGCACCGCCGGCAGCGTCCCGTCCGCCGACGCGCGTCCGCCGGCGAGTTCCGCCGCCACCTCGCGCGCGAACTCCCCCGCGATGTCGATGTCCCCGACCCGGACGGAGGGCTCCGCCGCGACCGCCGCGAGCACCCGGCCGAACATGTCCGCGAGCGCCCTCGCGGTGGATTCGTCGAACACGTCGGATGCGAACAGCAGCTCGCCCGTCAGGCCCGCCGGCGCGCCGGATTCGTCGAATCGCTCGCCGATCCCGAACTGGAGGTCGAACTTCGCCTCGCCCATGGCGACGTCGAGCACCTCGACGGTCAGGCCCGGCAGGTCGACGCGGGGCCGGTCGACGTTGCGGAACTCGAGCATCACCTGGAACAGCGGGGCGTATGACGTCGACCGCGCCGAGGCCGCCCTCTCGACGAGCCGCTCGAACGGCACGTCGGCGTGTGCGAAGGCGTCCACGTCCGCCTCGCGCGTGTCGGAGAGCACCGCGTCGAACGGGGCCGCCGGATCGACCGCGGTGCGCAGCACCAGGGTGTTGACGAACATGCCGACCACGTCGTCGAGTTCGGCCTCGCCGCGCCCGGCGACCGGGGTTCCGACCACGACGTCGCGTCCGGCCCCCACTCGGGACAGCAGCACCGCGAGCGCCGCGTGCACCACCATGAACAGCGTCGAATCGTGCCTGCGGGCGAGTTCGGCGAGCCCGCGGTGGACACCGGCTTCCGCAGAGAGCCCGACCCGTCCGCCGCGCGTCGAGCGCCGGGGCTCGCGCGGACGGTCCAGGGGCAACCCCGTCACCGGCGGCGCGCCCGCGAGTCGCTCGTCCCACCAGGCGATCGCGCCGGAGACGCGCGGGCCCGCGTCGTGCCGCGAACCCAGCGTCGCGCGCTGCCACACGGCGAAGTCCGCGTACTGGACCGGCAGCGGTCCCCAGGTCGGTGCGGCGCCGCCGACCCGGGCCGCGTACGCCGTCGCGACGTCACGGGCCAGGGGTCCGATGGAGAAGCCATCGGCCACGATGTGGTGGACCACCAGCACGAGGACGTGCTCGTCCGGAGCGGTCCGCAGCAGGCGTACCCGCACCGGGACCTCGCGTGCCACGTCGAATCCCTCGTGCACGATCTCGCCGACGCGGGCGGTCACCCGGTCCGCGGTGACCGGTTCCGGCGTCAGGTCCCCGACCACGCCGGGCGCGGGCACCGTCACCTGGGACGGTCCGGCGGCCGACGACACGAACACCGTCCGCAGCGATTCCTGCCGCTCCACCACGTCGACCAGTGCCAGCCGCAGGGCCGGCCCGTCGAGGATCCCCGAGAGCCGCAACACCATCGGCACGTTGTACGCCGCCGACGCCGGGTCGAACTGGTTGACGAACCACATGCGTTCCTGTGCCAGCGACAACGGGATGCGGTCGGGCCGGACGCCTGTGCGCAGCCCGTCCTCGGGCAGTGCGGTGGTGGCCGTGCACCGCGGCGCGAGCGCGGCCGCGGTGCCGCACTCGAACAGGTCGCGCAGCCCGATCCCGCTGCCCAGCCTGCGGTTGATCCGGGCCACCGCCCGCGTCGCGCTGAGGGAGTTGCCACCCAGCGCGAAGAAGTTGTCGTCGACCCCCACCGTGTCGATGCCGGTCACCTCCGCGAACACGGCGACCAGTCCCGCCTCGGTGGAGTTGCCCGGTTCCCGGAATCGCGGTGCCGCCGAGGCGAGTTCCGGTTCGGGCAGAGCGGCGCGGTCCAGCTTGCCCACCGGGGTGAGCGGGACCGCGTCGAGCGTCACCACCGCCGTCGGCACCATGTGCGCCGGCAGGTGCCCGCCCGCGAAGTCCGTGAGGGCCGCGACGTCGACGCCGGCCGCGGAGTTCGGGACGACATAGGTGACCAGCATCGGGTCGCCGGCCTCGCGTGCCCGCGCGGCCGTGACGGCGAACCCGACCGCCGGGTGAGCGGCGAACACCGCGTCGATCTCACCGAGCTCAACTCGCAGACCCCGCACCTTGACCTGGAAGTCGCTGCGGCCCAGGTAGTCGAGCGTCCCGTCCGGCCGGCTCCGGACGACGTCACCGGTGCGGTACATCCGGCTGCCGGGCACGCCGAACGGGTCCGGGACGAACCGCGCGGCGGTCAACCCGGCCCGCCGGTGGTAACCACGGGCCAGTCCCGCTCCCGCGATGTACAACTCGCCGGGCACGCCGGCCGGGACCGGCCTCAGGAAGCCGTCGAGGATGAGCAGGTCGGTGCCGCGCACCGGCCCCCCGATCGGCACCCGCGCCCCGGGCACCAGCGGCGTGCTGATCGTCGTCAGGACCGTCGACTCGGTCGGCCCGTATCCGTTGAGCATCGTCCGACCGGGCGCCCAGTCGGCCACCAGTTCCGGACCGACGGCGTCGCCCGCGACGACCAGCACGTCGAGGTCGTCGAGGCGCTCGGGCCCGACAGTGGCCAGTGCGGCAGGTGTGATGCAGGCGTGGGTGATTCGCTGACGGCGCAGCAGTCCGGCGAGATCGTCCCCGCCGTACACCCGCGGCGGCGCGATCACCAGCGTCGCGCCGGCGGACGCGGCCTGCAGCAGCTCGAGGACCGAGACGTCGAAGCTCGGCGAACACACGTGCAGGCAGCGCGCCGTGGTCGGAATCACGTAGTGGTCGCCTTGGGCGGCGAGCAGGGACGACAGCCCGCGATGGGTGACGCTCACGCCCTTCGGTGTGCCCGTGGATCCCGACGTGTAGATCAGGTACGCCGCGTCGTCGACGCGCACCGCCCTCGCCCGCTCCTCGTCGTGGACGGCATCCGCCGGCCGTGCGGCGAGGTCCGCCGCGCAGTCCGGGTCGTCGAGCACCAGCCATGCCGTGGAGTCCGGCATCCGCCCGCGATCGGCGGCGAGCACCAGTCCCACCGCGGCATCGGAGTCGGTGAGCATGTGCTGGACGCGGGCGGGCGGGTAGGTCGGGTCCACCGGGACGAACGCCGCACCGGTCTTCGCCACCGCCCACACCGCCGTCACCGACCGCGCCGACCGCGGCAGCGCGATCGCCACCACCGCGCCCGGTCCCGCGCCCGCACCGATCAACTGCCGCGCCAGTCGATTCGACTCCGCGTCGAGGCCCCGGTACGACAGCCGCGTGTCCTCCGAGTCCACCGCGACGGCGTCGGGATCGATCCCGGCCCCGGCTACGAGGATCTCCGGCAGCGGGCGCGGCGGACTCGCCGCACCCCCGCGGATCGGCGCGGCCGCGGCCCACTCGTCCGCGGACAGCAGGTCAACCCGGGCGACGGGGCCTGCACTTTCGTGCGTCACGGTCGCGAGCGCCCGCCGCAGCCGGTCGGCGATCGACTCCACCTCGGCCGGGTCGAGCAGGTCCGGCCGGTACTTCAGGACCAGCCGCAGGCACTCGTCCACGCTCGCCAGCACGGTCAGCGGATAGTGCGTGGCGTCGAAGCCCTCGACACCCGCCACCCGCAGGCCGGCGACGTCGGTCTCGCTCGCCAGCGCCGCGCGGTCGACGGGATAGGACTCGAAGACCGTCAGGGTGTCGAACACCGCCGCCGGACCCGCCTCCCGTTGGATGTCGGCGAGCCCGACGTGATGGTGGTCGAGCATCGCCGCCTGCTCCGCCTGCACGCGGCTCAGCAGCTCACCGACGGTTTCGCGGGGATCGAACTCGATCCGCACCGGCACGGTGTTGATGAACAGCCCGACCATCGACTCGATCCCGGGCACCTGTGGCGGACGGCCCGACACCGTCGCACCGAACACCACGTCGGTGCGTCCGGTCAGGGCGGCGAGCACCAGCGCCCAGGCGACCTGGACGGCGGTGTTGACCGTCACGCCTCGCTCCCGGGCGGCCGCCGCCAGCGCCGCGGTCTCCTCGGCGGGCAGAGTCAGCGTCACCGCCCCTGGTTCGGCCGGGACCGCGGCACCGTCCGCCCGCGGCACCAGCAGCGTCGGCCCGTCGGCGCCGGCGAGGGCCCGCCGCCAGGCCTCGACGCCGGACGCGTGGTCCTGCGCGGTCAGCCACGCCAGGTAGTCCCGGTAGTCGCCCGCCGGCGGCGGCTCCCGGTCCGCGGCGTACAGGGTGAGCAGCTCCTCGAGCAGCAGCGGCGTCGACCAGCCGTCCAGCAGGATGTGGTGGTGGGTGAGCAACAGCCGATACTCCTGCGGTCCCGTCCGGATCAGGGTGAAGCGCAGCAGCGGTGCACGGTCCATCGAGAACGGCGTCGCCCGATCCGCCGCCAGCAGTTCCCGCCAGCGTTCCCGACCCGTTGCCCCGTCGAGTCCGGGCAGGTCGATCTCGCTCCAGGGCACCGGAATCCGGCCCTCGACGACCTGGTACGTCTCGCCCGCGCCGTCCTGCACGAAGCACGCCCGCAGGTTCGGGTGACGGTCGAGCAGGGTCCGCGCGGCCCGGCGCATCCGCTCCCGCACGGGTCGGCCGTGCAGCTCGACGACGAGCTGGACCAGGTACGCGTCCACCGACCGCTCCGCGAGGCGGGCGTGGAACAGCAGCCCGGACTGCAACGGGGTCAGCGGCCACACGTCGGTCAGCCCTGGTCGCCGCGCCTCAAGCGCGTCGATCGCCGCCTGGTCGAGCGGGACGAGGTCGGCGTCGGACGGGGTGAGGCCGCCCGCGCCGGGGCTGTCGGCGTAGGCGGCGAGCGCGCCGAGCGCGCGGTGCCACAGGTCGGCGAGCCGGCGCACCTCGTCGGCATCGAGGACCCCGGTCGGGAACGTCCAGGACGACTGCAGGACGGCGCCTCCCGGCCGCGGCACGAACCCGGCCGCGATGTCGACGACGGCCGTCGCCGGCATCCGTGGGTCGGCGGCGCCGCCGAGCCCGTGCCGCCCGGTGGGCAGCCACGCCTGTGGATCGTCGCCGGAGCCCGCCGTGATCCGCCCCAGGTAGTTGAGGACGATCTGGGGCTCGCGCCACCCGCGCACCCGGTCCCCAGGCTCCCCGGCCATTCCCGCCCCGGGTTTCCCGGCCAGTTCGCGGAGCAGTCCGTACCCGATCCCCCGGTCCGGGATCGCCCGCAGCGCCTCCTTCACGAGCTTGACCGCCGCACCCGCCGCCGCGCCGCCGGTGAACGCGGCGGCGATGTCGATCGACGACAGGTCGGGGCGCACCGGCGACAGCGTGGTGAACCAGCCGACCGTGCGCGTCAGGTCCGCACCGGGCACCGCCGTCTCCTCCCGCCCGTGTCCCTCGACGCCGAGCAGGACGTCGGACCTCGGGGCCCCCCGCTCGCCGCGCCAGCGGACCACCGCCATCGCGAGGGCCGTGAGCAGCCCGTCCAGCACGGCGGTGCGGAGCGACTCCGGCAGCGCGGTGAGCACGGCGGCGGTGACCTCGGGCGGCGCCTCCCAGGTCAGCACCTCGCTCGTGGCCGCGACGTCGCGCGCGGGATCCAGCGGCCGCGACCCCATCGCCGGGTCCGGTCCGTCGAGGATCCGCTCCCACATCGGCAGTTCCGGGACCCGCTGCGGGGCAAGTTCCTCCAGCGCGATCGCCCACCGGCGCATCGACGTGCCCACCGGCGGCAACGCGGGCACCCGCCCCGCCGACGCCTGCGCCCACGCCGACGCCAGGTCCGCCACCAGCACTCGCCACGACACGCCGTCGACGACGGCGTGGTGGACGACCAGCAGCAGCCGGCCGACGCCGGACGGTCCGTCGAACCACACGAGTTGCACCATCGTGCCCGCGGCCGGATCCAGGCGGTCGGCCGCGGCATCGGCGGCAGCCGCAGCGCGGACGTCGAAGGCGGCGTCGTCCACCGAATCCACCTCGTCACGCGTCAGCACGGCCCGGGCGGTGACACTGCCGGTGCCGGAAACCGTCATCCTCCAGCCACTGGCGCCGTCGGGTGCGAGCCGGGCCCGGAGCATGTCGTGCGTGTCCAGGACGGCCTGCACCGTCACCTCGAGCACGGCCCGGTCGGCTCCGTCGGGCAGCGCCAGCAACACCGACTGGGAGAACCGGTCGATCCGTCCGGCGCTGCGGCCGAGCATCCACGCGAGGATCGGGGTGAGAGGCACCTCCCCGACACCACCGCCGGGCAGTTCCTCGAGCGTCGACGGCGCCGCGGCGGTGTTCGAGTCGGCCACCGCGGCGAGCCCGGCGACGGTGGGGTGATCGAACACGTCGCGTGGGGTGAGTGACAGCCCCGCCGCCTTCGCGCGCGCCACCAACTGGATCGACATGATGCTGTCGCCGCCCAGGGCGAAGAACGAGTCCTCCGTCCCGACGGTGCCGAGCCCGAGAACCTCCGTGAACAGTCGGCCCAGGGTCTCCTCGGCCGCGCCGGACGGCGCCCGGCCCACCGACACCTCCGCCCCGCGGTCGGGCGTCGGCAGGGCCGCCCGATCGAGCTTGCCGTGCACGGTCATCGGCAGCTCGGGGAGCACCACGAGGTGTGCGGGAACCATGTACCCGGGCAGCCTCGCCGCCAGCGCCTCGCGCAGGCGCGCCGTGTCCACCTCCGCCCCCGCGGCGGCCACCACGTACCCGACCAGGCGATCTCCCCCACGCCCGACCGCGCGCACGTCGGCCACCGCCTGAGCGACGGATCCGTCTGCCGTCAAGCACGATTCGACCTCGCCGAGCTCGATCCGGTTGCCGCGCACCTTGACCTGACGGTCGGCGCGACCCAGGCAGACCAGCCGACCGCCGACGGTCCAGCGCACGAGGTCTCCCGTGCGGTACATCCGTTCGCCTGGATCCCCGCCGGGTTCGGCGACGAACCGGCCGGCCGTCAGCCCCGAACGCCGGTGGTAGCCGCGGGCCAACGCCGGGCCCGCGAGGTACAGCTCGCCGGGCACCCCGACCGGTACCGGCGCCAGCCTGCGGTCGAGTACTCGCACCCGGAACCCCGGCCCCGGGCCACCTATCGTGACGGGCTCGCCCGGGCACAGCGGGTCGCTGACACTCGCCGCGACGGTCGCCTCCGTCGGACCGTACGCGTTGTACATCTGCCGGCCCGGGGCCCAGCGGGCCACCACCTCGGGCGGGCACGCCTCACCGCCCGACAGCACGCACACGAGGGAATCGAGTCCGGCCGGATCCGTCGCCGCGAGCGCCGTCGGCGTGAGCATGCAGTGGGTCACCCGCTCGGCGGCGAGCAGATCCCTCAGCTCGCCGCCGCCGTACACGGTGGGCGGCGCGATCACCATGGTCGCCCCAGCGCCGAACGCGAGGAGGAACTCGAGGATCGATGCGTCGAAACTGGGTGACGCGCAGTGCAGTGTCCGGGAGCCGGGCATCGTCCGGCACCGCCGCTGCAGGTGGTCGGCGAACGCGGCGAGCCCGCGGTGAGTGACCGTCACGCCCTTCGGGGTTCCCGTCGAGCCGGACGTGTAGATCAGGTAGGCCGCGTGGTCGAGCCGCAGCGGGGCCGTCCGCTCGGTGTCGCGGATCGGTGCGGCGGCGGTGGATTCGCCGATCAGGCGGCCGGCGTCGAGCGCCCACCAGCGCGGTCCGTCGGGCAGGGCGTCCCGGGACCGCGCGAGCGTCAGTCCGAGGACCGCACCCGAGTCGTCGAGCAGGAAGGCGATCCGCTCCGCCGGGTGCGCCGGGTCGACCGGGACGAAGCCGGCACCGGTCTTCGCGACGGCCCACAGGCCGATCACGAACTCGACGCTGCGCGGCATGGCCAGCGCGACCACCGATCCCGGTCCGACGCCCGTGCCGATCAGGCTGCGGGCGAGCCCGGTCGACGCGCGGTCCAGGTCGCGGTAGGAGATCTCCTGGCCGTCGAATCGGATCGCAGGCGCGTGCGGATCGATCGCCGCGCCCGCCGCGAGCACCTCGGCCAACGTGCGCGGCGCCGCGCCCGGCGGGCCCTCCACCGCGGTGAGCCCGGTGCGCTCGGCACCGTCGAGAATGTCGATGTCCGCAACCGGCAGGTCCGGGGACTCGGCCGCCGCCTGCAGGATTCGTACGAACCTGTCGGCGAGGGTACGCGCGGTGGCCTCGTCGAACATGTCGGTCGCGAACACCAGGCCGGCGGCCAGGCCCGCTGCGCCGCCCGCGTCGTCGAACTCCTCCGCCACGGTGAGCTGCAGGTCGAAGTTCGCGGCCACCTCGCCGGAGTCGAGTGCCTCCACCCGCAGACCCGGCAGCGCGAGGTCCGGCCGAGCGATGCTCCGGAACTCGAGCATCACCTGGAACAACGGCGTGTGCGCGCGCGAGCGGGGCGGATCCAGCGCCTCCACGATCCGTTCGAACGGGATGTCCGCGTGCGTGAACGCACCCAGGTCGGTCTCCCGGACCCGGTGCAGCAGCTCACCGAACGAGCACGCGCCGCCGACATCGCAGCGCAGGACCAGGGTGCCGACGAACATCCCCACCAGGTCGTCGAGGGCGGCCGCGCCGCGGCCGGCGATCGGGGTGCCGATCGCGATGTCGTCGCTGCCTGCGAGCCGGGACAGCAGAGCGGCCAGCGCGGCGTGCACCACCATGAACACGCTCGCGTCGTGGCGGTGGGCGAGCGCGACGAGGCGTCGGTGCAGCCGCCCGTCGACCGCGAACTCGACGCGCCCACCGGACTGTGAACGGTCCGCCGGCCTGGGCCTGTCGCTCGGCAGGTCCAGCACCTCGGGCAGGCCGGCCAGCGTGGTGGTCCAGTAGTCGAGCTGACGGGCGAGCGGGGACGACGCGTCGTCCTCGCTTCCGAGCCAGTCACGCTGCCACAGTGTGTAGTCCGCGTACTGCGCGGGCAGCGGCGGCCACTGCGGTGCGCCGCCGCCGAGGCGCGCCGCGTACGCCGCGGCTACGTCCCGCGCCAACAGGGTGAGCGAGAAGCCGTCCGCGAGAATGTGGTGCAACACCACGGTGAGCACATGGTTCGTCTCGTCGACCCGAAAGAGGCTTGCCGACAACGGGACCTGCGCCGCAACATCGAAGCCGCGGGCCACCGTCGCCCGCACCCGGGAGCGCAGGTCGTCGCCGTCGCGCACCCGGGAGACCTCGAGTCCGGGGCCCGCGAGCTCGACCGGCAGGATCCGCTGGCAGGGCCCGTCGCCGGTGAGGGGGTAGACCGTGCGCAAGGATTCGTGCCGGGCGACGACGTCGCCGAGCGCGGCCCGCAGCGCCGGGGCGTCGAGGTCGCCCGACAACCGAAGCGAGAACGAGATGTTGTAGGCCGGGGACTGCGGGTCGTACTGGTTGACGAACCACATCCGCCGCTGCGCCGGCGACAACGGGATCCGGTCGGGCCGGGCACCCGGGTTCAGCGGTGGCCGGTGCACCCCGCTGCCCTCGCCACCGGCCCGCAGGGCGAGCTCGGCGACGGTCGGGCCGTCGAACACGTCCCGGATGCCGAGCGCGGCGCCGGTCGCGTCGTTGATCCGGGCGACCAGTTGCGCCGACACCAGCGAGTTGCCGCCGAGCGCGAAGAATCCGTCGCCCGCGCCGACCCGGTCGACGCCGAGCAGATCGGTGATCACGCCCGCGACGATCTCCTCGACCGGGTTCCGCGGCGCGACGTAGGAGTCCGCGGCGGCACCGGGTGCAGGCAGGCCGGCGCGATCGAGCTTGCCGTGGGCGGTGACCGGCAGACGGTCCAGGGTCACCACCGTCGACGGCACCATGTAGCCCGGAAGCGATCGGGCGACGGACGCCCTCACCTCGTCCGGGTCCAGGGCCGCACCGCCGTCGGGCACCACGTACCCCACCAACCGGATCCCGAGGGGGCCCTCGTCCGCCACCACGACCGCGGACGCCACCCCCGACGCGGCCGCGAGCGCCGACTCCACCTCCCCCAGCTCCACCCGGTAGCCGCGCACCTGCACCTGGTGGTCCGAGCGGCCCGCGTACTCGAAGGTGCCGTCCGTCCGCCACCGGCCCTGGTCGCCGGTGCGGTACATCCGTGCGCCGGACCCGGACGGGTCGGCGACGAACCGCGCGGCGGTCTCCGCCGCGCGACGCGGATAGCCGCGCGCCAGCTGCCCGCCCGAGACGTACAGCTCGCCCACCACACCGGGCGGGACGACGTGCAGTCGCTCGTCGAGCACCCGCACCCGCAGCCCCGGCAACGGACGGCCGATCGACCCCCGGCCACGGGCCGCCGACGCCCGGGTCAGCGGGGCGTGGGTCACGTGCACGCACGTCTCGGTGATCCCGTACATGTTCACCAACTGCGGTGCCGAATCCCCTCGGCGCGCGAACCACGCGGTGAGCCGCGCCGGATCCAGCGCCTCCCCGCCGAAGATCACGTACCGCAGCCGCAGCAGGGCGGCGTCCACGTCGTCGGCGCGGGCCCGCTCGGCGGCGGCGAGCTGGTAGAAGGCGCTCGGGGTCTGACACAGGACCGTGACCGCCTCGTCCTGCAGCAGCCGGAGGAGCTCGCGTGGCGACCGAGCCGTGGTGTGGCCGACCAGCACCACGGTGCCTCCGTGGATCAGCGCTCCCCACAACTCCCACACCGCGAAATCGAAGGCGTACGAATGGAACATCGTCCACACGTCGTCGCCGTCGAATCGGAACAACTCCTGCGCGTGGGCGAACAGCGTGGTCACGCTGCGGTGCGACACCGCAACCGCCTTGGGCCGTCCGGTCGATCCGGACGTGTAGATCAGGTAGGCGAGCGAATCCGGGTGCAGCGGCGCGGTCCGGTCAGCGTCGGTCACCGCCGCCGACGACAGCTCGTCGATCGCGGCCGTGACCCGGGGATCGCCGAGGTCGACGACCGGAATGTCGTTGCGCCGCAGAACAGAACCGCTTGCGGCGCCGTCGACCAGGACACACGTCGGAGACGCGTCCGCGAGCACGTAGGCGATACGGTCCGCCGGATAGTCCACGTCCACCGGGACGTAGGCGGCGCCAGCCGTGAGGACCGCAAGCAGCGCGACCGGAAGGTCGACCGAACGCGTCATCGCGATCGCCACCAGGGACGACGGCCCCACGCCCCGGCCGATCAGCAGACGGGCCAGCCTGTTCGCGCGGTCGACCAGGTCCGAGTAGCTGACGCGAGTGGTCCCGGAGACGACCGCGCACGCGTCCGGTCTCCGTGCCGCGGCTGTCGTGACCAGCTCCGGCAGTGTGCTCGCCGGTACCGCGGCAGCGGGCGGCTCCCGCGCGACGAGCGCCCGCTCCTGCTCACCGGTGATCTCGATGTCGCCCACCACCGCGGTCGGATCGGCGGTCACCGCGGCGAGGATCCGCACCAGCCGGAGGCCGATCGCGGCGACCGTGGCCGGGTCGAACAGGTCGGTCGCGAACCGCAGGACCGCCGACAGGCCGGCGGCACCCCCCGATTCGTCGAACCGTTCCCGCACACCCAGCTGGAGGTCGAACTTGGCGACACCCGGATCCACCTCGACCGCCTCGGCGGACAGTCCCGGCATCGCCACCGCCGTGGGCTCGCCGTGCGCAAACTCGAGCACCACCTGTACCAGCGGCGCATGCGTGGGAGACCGGTCCGAGGCAAACTCGTCGACCAGCCGCTCGAACGGCAGCTCGGCGTGCGCGAACGCTCCCAGGTCGACATCGCGTACCTGCGCGAGCAGGTCGGCAAAGGTGACCTCGGGCCGGACGTGGCTCCGCAGGACGAGTGTGTTGACGAACATGCCGACCAGCTCGTCCAATTCGGGTTCACCGCGACCGGCGACCGGCGTCCCCAGTGCGACGTCGGGCCCCGCGCCGAGCCGGGCGAGCAGCACCGCGAGCGCGGCGTGCAGGACCATGAACAGCGTGCAGTCGTGCTCTCTCGCGATCCGGACGAGATCACGGTGGATCCGGGCCTCGACATCGAACTCGACCCGGTCGCCGTCCGCAGTCGCACGCGCCGGCCGCGGGCGGTCGTGCGGCAGCGAGATCGTCGCTGGAAGATCGGCCAGCCGGTCGCCCCAGTAGGCCAGTTGCCGGGCCGCGAGCGACTGTGGATCGCCCTCCGCGCCGAGCAGTTCGCGCTGCCACAGGCCGTAGTCGGCGTACTGCACCGGCAGTGGATCCCAGTCGGGCGCGCGTCCGGCCGCCCGCGCCGCGTATGCCACCGCCACGTCGCGGGCCAGTACCTCGACGGACCGCCCGTCCGCCGCGATGTGGTGCAGCACCACGGCCAGGACGTGGCATCGCGGCGCGGTGCGGAACAGGGCGACTCGCAGCGGAACCTGTTCGCGGAGGTCGAATCCCTCGGCGGCCGTCGCCGCGACCGACTCCGCCAGCCGTGCCGGGTCCGCCGCGACCGGTGTCAGGTCCACGGCCGCGCCTGAGTCCGGCCGGATCACCTGGTACGGCCCCCGCGCGTCCGCGGGAAACACCGTCCGCAGGGTCTCGTGCCGCTCGATCACGTCGCGCAGCGCCGCCTGCAGCGCAGCCCGGTCGAGTTCGCCCGTCAACGTGACCGCGAAGGGGACGTTGTATGCCGGCGACGCGACGTCCAACTGGTTCACCAGCCACATCCGCTGCTGCGCCGGGGACAGCGGGAGCCGGTCCGGGCGCTCCCGGCCGACCAGCGCGGGCCGGTCCCGTCTCGGCCCACCGGTGCCCGCCCCCTCGAGGAGCCGGTCGACGTGGTGTGCCAGTCCCTCGACGGTCGGTTCCTCGAACAGGTCGCGCACGCTCAGCTGTACCGGCAGCGTCGCGTTCACCCGCCCGACCACCCTCGTGGCGACCAGCGAGTCGCCGCCGAGGTCGAAGAAGCTGTCGTCGGTGCCGACCCGCTCCTCCCCGAGCAGGTCCCCGAACACCCTCGCGACGGTGCCCTCCGTCGCGGTGCGCGGCGCCCGGTACTCGGCGGCGAATGCGCGCGAGCGGGGCGGCGGCAAGGCCTTTCGGTCCAGCTTGCCCGCGGGAGTCAGTGGCATCTGGTCGAGAGTGACGACGGCGGCAGGCACCATGTGCGCGGGCAGCGACTCCGCGGCGTGGGCGAGGAGTTGGGCCTCGTCGATCTCGACGCCGGCCGCGGGCACCACGTATCCAACCAGCACGACGTCGCCCGAGGGCCGGGTGTGCCCCACGGTCGCCGCGGACGCGACGCCCGGATGCGCCCGGAGCACGCCGTCGATCTCGCCGAGTTCGACCCGGAAGCCGCGGATCTTGACCTGGAAGTCGCTGCGGCCGAGGTACTCGAGCTCGGGTGCGGCCTCCGCCGACGTCACGTCGCTCGTTCGAGCCTGCCACCGCACCAGGTCGCCGGTCCGGTACATCCGCTCACCGGTGTCGCTGAACGGGTCCGCCACGAAGCGGTTCGCGGTCTGCCCCGGCCGGTGCCGGTAGCCGCGGGCCAGCCCGTCGCCCGTCAGGTACAGCTCCCCCACCACGCCCACCGGCACCGGCTGGAGCCGCCGGTCCAGGACCATCTCCCCGCACCCGCGGGACGGTCCGCCGACGGTGACGGCGGCGCCGGGCCGCAACGCGGTGCTGATGCCGGCGACGACGGTGGCCTCGGTCGGACCGTACGCGTTGAACATCCTGCGCCCGGCACCGCGGGAACTCGGGGATACCGATGCGGCCCACTGCCGGACCAGCGCGGGCGGGCACACGTCACCGCCGGTGACCACGCACTCGAGACGGTCGAAGCCGGTGGGATCGACCGACGCCAGCGCCGCGGGGGTGACGAACGCGTGGGTGACCCGCTCGCGGCGCAGCAGGTCCGCCAACTCCTCGCCGCCGTACACGCTCGGCGGTGCCACGACCATCGTCGCGCCGGAGCCCGCCGCCATCAGCAGTTCGAGCACGGACGCGTCGAAGCTGGGCGACGAGAAGTGCAGGGTGCGAGAGTCCGCGGTGATCGCGAACCGTTCGCGTTCCTCCGCGGCGAGGTTTGCCAGCCCGCGGTGGGTGACCACCACCCCCTTGGGCAGGCCCGTCGACCCGGACGTGTAGATCAGGTAGGCGGCGTCGTCGAGATGGACCGGACGGGCCGCGCCGGAGGCCGTGCGGACCGGCGCGGAGATCGGGTCGTCCAGGACCAACCACGTGGCGGTCTCGGGCAACTGGCTGCGATGCGCCCGGACGGTCAGGCCGATTTCGGCGCCGGAATCGGAGAGCATGTACTCGATCCGGTCCACCGGGTAGTTCGGGTCGACGGGCAGGAAGGCGGCCCCGGCGCGCGCCACCGCCCAGAGCGCGGTCACCGATTCGACCGAGCGAGCAATCGCGACGGCCACAACGGAATCCGGCCCGACACCGTGATCGAGCAGACGGGCGGTCACGGTGTCGGCGAGCTCGTCGAGTTCACGGTAGGAGAGCCTGCGCCCGTCGGCGACGACCGCCTCGTGGTCCGGATCGAGGGCGACCGCATCGGCGAGGATCTGCGCGAGGGTCCGCGGGGCGACGTCGGCCGGGCCCGCCACCGGGGTCAGGCCCGCGGTCTCCGCGGCGGTCAGGATGGGCACGTCCCCCACCGGCCGGTCCGGATCCTCGGCGACACCGGCGAGCAGGCGCTCGAACCGGTCGATCAGCGTGGTGACGGTGTGCTCGTCGAGCGTCGCGCTGTCGTAGGTCAGTCGCGCGTCGATGCCGGCGGGCGTGCCCTGCGCGGTGAAGTGCTCGGTGAAGTCGACCGTGAGTTCGCTGTCCTCCGGAGCGATCGCGGCGGAGGGGGCGGTGTGGACGCCGACGCTCACCTGGGGCCGGGGTGCGCCCGACGCCTCGATGACCCGCTCGAGCGGGGTCTCCGGGTGCGCGAACGCGCGGCGCTCCCGCTCGTCGGTCTCGTGCACCAGGTCGGTGAACGCGGCGGACGGGTCGACCGGGGTGCGCAGGGCCACGGTGTTGCGGGTGCCGGGCGGGTCCCGGTTCATGTCGGGCGACCTGGCGGACCGGGACGGCACCGGAGCGGCGACGACGATGTCGTCGGCGTCGGCGTCGGCGTCGGCGAGCCTGCTCAGCACCGCGGCCAGTGCGGTGTGCAGCATGGTGAACGGCCCGACGTCGAGACTGCGAGCGAGCGCCGTGGTCGCGGTGTGCAGGTCCCGGTCGAGTACGCGCGCGACCGATCTCCGACCGGTCCGGCCGGTCGGCGCCGGGCCGGCGCGGGGCAGCACCGCCGATTCCGGCTGCCCGGCCAACTCCTGCGTCCAGAACGCCAGCTCGGCGGTCTCGTGCAGCATGCGCTCCCCGAGCTCGGCAGACTCGGCATGGAGGTCCGACAGCACCGCGGTCGGCTCGGCGGCGAGCAGGGCCTCGACGAGTTCGACGAAGCGCCGGTGGTGGGTGCGCAACTCCTCCTCTTCGTATCTGTTGGGGTTGCCGCGGAAGTCGACGAGTGTCCTGGCCGGCGAGCCGCTCTGGTAGATGTTGACCAGTAGGTCCCGCACCGGTCCGGAGGTCACGATGTGGTACTCGCCGACGATCGACCCGAGGGTGATCTCCTGGCGGAAGAGCATCACGTTGACCATCGGCCCCGACAGTCCCTGCTGCGCGCCGGTCAACCCGGCATCGCGCCGGATGTCCTCGAGACTGCACCGCTGGTGACGCAGCGCGCCCATCAGCTCCAGCTGCACCCGTCGCACGAGGCCGGCGACGGTGTCGTCGGGATCGACGGTGATTCGGAGCGGGGCGACGTTGACGAGCATGCCGCCGGAATGCTGCAGCGGCGCGGTGGTGCGCGCGGACACCGGCATGTTCACCAGGACGGCGCGGCTGCCCGTCATCCTCGACAGGTAGCAGGCGAACCCCGCGATCAGTACGGCCGCGGACGTGGCGCCGACCAGGGCGTCGGAGGAGTTCAGCCGATCGAGCGCCGAGTCGCTCAGCTCTGCGCTCGCCAGCCGGCTCCGGGCCGCCGCCGGGCCGTCCCGGTGCGCGAGCGTGGAACCGTCCTCGATCCCGCGCACGTGCTGGGCCCAGTACTCCCGGTCACCCTCGAACCGGCTCGACGAACGGTACTTCTGGTCCAGCTGGTAGAGCGTGCGCAGGTCGAGTGCCCGGTTCGGTTCCGGCTCAACTCCTTTGGATGCGGCGGTATAGAGGGCCGCGATCCGGTTCAGCATCGTCATGCCGCTGTAGCCGTCGAGCGCGACGTGGTGAATTCGCGTGTACCACAGATAGTCCCTGTCGCCGACCTGGAGGATGGTCATCTCCACCAGACGGTCCCGTGTCAGTTGGATCGGGGTGACGTAGTCGTGGTCGATCCACGTATGAGCCGCGCCGACCGGGTCCTTCTCCTGTCGGAAGTCGAACAACGCGATCGTGGTGTCGATCGAGTGGTCGACCGTCTGGCTCGGTTCCCCGCCGGTGTCCACCAGACGCAGGAACGGCGACCCGAACTCACGGGCCGCGGTCACTGCCGCCGAACGCAGCAGGTCGAGGTCCACGTCGCCGTGCAATTCCACGTACTGCGCAATGAAGATCGGCGCCGTCGGGCCGAGTTGCTGACCGAACCACACACTTCGCTGGACCGCAGACAACGGAAACGCGTCCGACGAGCCGTACGGTTCGGGTACGACTGCCAGCGGCTGCGCGGCGTCGCGGTGCGGATCAGGCGATGAGAAGTTCTTCATCCGGATCCTCACGCAGTGGGAATCACTTCATTATCGGCACAGGCTGCTCGTCCAGGGTATAGGGACGCGACGGTCGTCGCCTCAATTGGTCGACGCGAGGATTCGGCGGTTCGTGGTGTCACGGTGGCATCCACCGGCAACCGGCGATCTCAGAAAGGCGGCCAGGGAATGGTGCGGTGCCCGAACGGCCTCGGCATCACCGGCCGGGCCAGCAGCGCGGCGGTCCGGGCCCGCAACGCGTCCACCTCGTCACCGGTGATGTGCTCGTGCAGTCGGTCCGCGAGCTCACCGTCCAGCCGGCCGGCGAGCATCTCGATGTCCGGCAGCAGCGCGCCGACCACCGGCTGACCGGCCCAGCCCCACAGCACGGTGCGCAGCTTGTCGTCGGTGTGCAGGCAGATGCCGTGGTCCACCCCGTAGACCGAGCCGTCGACGCCCTCGAGCGCGTGCCCGCCCTTGCGGTCCGCGTTGTTGATCAGCACGTCGAGCACCGCCATCCGCTGCAGTCGCGGGTCGTCGGCGTGAATCAGCGCGACGTCCTCGCCGTCGGCGCCCTCGGCCCGCAGCACGTCGAACCAGCCCGGCGGCACCTCGTCCGGCGGGCACACGTCGACCAGGCCCAGGCGCTCACCGAGTTCCCCGGTCGGTTCGGGCGTCTCGACCCACTCCTGCACCATGCCGGGCCCGTACGGCCCGTCCCGCAGGACGGTGCGCGGGATGACGCCCCAGCCGGTCGCCTCGGACACCAGGTACGACGCCACCTCGCGGCCGGCGAGCGTGCCGTCCGGGAAGTCCCACAACGGCCGTTCCCCGCGGATCGGCTTGTACACGCAGCGCAGGCTCTGGCCGTTCGAGGACGCCTCGCAGACCAGCGTCGCGTTGCTCGCGGTCACGATCCGTCCGAGGACCGTCAGTTCGCCCGTCGCGAGCAGGTCGAGGTCACCGGGGTCTGTCAGGTCGGCGGTCAAGTCAGTTCTCTTCGGTGGGTTCGACGGCGTGTCCGAATGTGGCGCCGCGCCGGTAGCCGTTGGTCCGGATGCAGATGTGACCGTCCGGCGCGAGCGGTTCACCGCACAGCGGGCACGGCGCGCGGCCCGCGGCGATCACCCGGACCGACCGCAGCGCGAACTCCCGGGCCTGCTCGGGCGTCAGGAACACCCGCACCGCGTCGGGGCCCTCCTCGACGTCGTCGAGGACCACGGACTCGTCCACCTCCGACTCGCTGACCGCCAGCAGTTCGACCACCACGGCGCCCGCGTCGGAGTCCCAGCCCAGGCCCATCGTGCCGACCCGGAACTCGGAGTCGACCGGCATGATCAGTGGGCTCAGGTCCGACAGGTCCGTCACCTCGGGTGGGATCGCGGTGCCGAACCGCCGGTGCACCTCGTCGAGCAGCAGTCCCATCCGGTCGGCGAGCACCTGGACCTGCTGCTTCTCGAGCATCACGCTGACCACCCGGGAATCGTGGACGGCCTGCAGGTAGAACACCCGGTCACCGGGTTCGCCCACCGTGCCGGCTATGAATCGATCAGGGGTGCGAAATACGTGAATCGCTCGGGACATCTGCACCTCCACCTGTTCGAATCAGCTGCTCACTGGTCATTCGGGATCGGTCCCGCCCTCATTATCCGCCTTCGCGGGAGATCCCACCTCTCCGCCCGGCACGGCGTCCGACGCGCCGACCCCCGTGTCCTTCGACCGACCGGCGCCGTCCAGCCCGGACAGATCCCCGCCGGTGTCGTTCATCCGCAGCACGAACGGGCGGGTGGTGGTGTAGCGGACGACGCTGATGGAGGCGGGATCGGTGACGATGCGCTGGAAGCCGTCGAGGTGGGTGCCGAGTGCGTCGGCGAGCACGGACTTGATCACGTCGCCGTGGGTGCAGGCCAGCCACAACACGTCCCGGCCGTGCTCGTCCGCGAGCCTCGCGTCGTGCGCTCGGACCGCGGCGACCGACCGCGCCTGCACCTGGGCCAGGCCCTCGCCGTCGGGGAAGACCGCGGCGGACGGGTGCTGCTGGACCACCTTCCACAGCGGCTCGCCGAGCAACTCCTTGATGGGCCTGCCGGTCCACTGCCCGTAGTCGACCTCGACGAGCGCGTCGTCGACCACCGGCGCCAGTCCGCGCTCGCCCGCGAGCGGGGCCACCGTGTTCTCACAGCGCAGCAGCGGGGACCGGACGATCGCCGCGAGCGTCAGCCCGGACAACCTGGCCACCAGCCCGGCCGCCTGCTCGCGACCGCGGTCGTCGAGGTCGACGCCCGCCGAGCGGCCGGCGAGCGTTCCCGCGGTGTTGGACGTCGAGCGCCCGTGCCGCAACAGAATCACCGTCATGGCATCAGCCTAGGTGGCTGCGATCACACCGGTGCCGAGCAGGGCGAGCAGCACCACGCCGAGGATGATGCGGTAGCCGACGAACCAGTACATCGAGTGGTTGACCACGAACCGCAGCAGCCAGGCGATCGTCGCGTAGCCGATGGCGAAGGCGATCAGCGTGGCCACCAGGAGCTGGGCGCCGCTCGCGTTGAGGCCCTCACCGGCCGGCTCGAACGCGTCGGGCAGGCTGAACAGGCCTGCCGCGGTCACCGCGGGGATGGCCAGCAGGAACGAGTACCTGGCGGCGGCCTCGCGGGTCAGCCCGAGGAACAGGCCGGCGCTGATGGTGCCGCCCGAGCGGGAGACGCCGGGGATCAGGGCCAGCGCCTGCGCCGAACCCATCAGGATGCCGTCCTTGAGGGTCAGCGCCTCGATCGGCCTGCGCTTGCTGCCGTAGTACTCGGCCGCCGCGATGACCACCGCGAAGACGATCAGCATGGTGGCCACCAGCCACAGGTTTCGGGCCCCGGTGCGGACCTGGTCCTTGAAGATCAGGCCGAGGATGCCGACCGGGATGGTGCCGACGATGACGTACCAGCCCATCTTGTAGTCGTGCCCGCGGCGGCCGGCGTCGCGCAGCCCCCGGAACCACGCCATCGCGATCCGGCCGATGTCCTTCGCGAAGTAGACCAGCACCGCGGCCTCGGTGCCCAGCTGGGTGACCGCGGTGAACGAGGCTCCGGCGTCCTCCTGCCAGAGCACCTCCGAGACGATCCGCAGGTGCCCCGAGGACGAGATCGGCAGGAACTCGGTCAGGCCCTGGACGACACCGAGCACGATCGCCTGCAGCCAGGTCATGGATTCGCCGATCACCGGTCAGCTCCAAAGTAATTCACGCAGTGCACGGTACCGGGCGGGTTGCTGCGGCAAATGGCTCCCGACCCCACTACGCTCCAGATCTGTGGTGAACATCTGATGAAGCAGCGCACTGTCGGCAACAGCGGGCTCCGGGTATCGCAACTCGGGCTGGGCACCCTGTCGTGGGGTCGGGACACGGACGGCGACGAGGCGGCGGCTCAGCTGGTCGGGTTCACCGAAGCCGGTGGCACCCTTGTCGATTCGTCACCGTTCTACGGCGGCGGCACCGCGCAGCGGATCCTCGCGGAACTGCTCGACGACGTGGTCCCGCGTGAGCAACTGGTGATCTCGAGCAGCGGCGGAATCCATCCGGGCCGCGAGCGGGTGGACTGCTCCCGGCGTGCGCTGCTGGGCCAGCTCGACGCGACCCTGCGAGACCTCGGCACCGACCACCTCGACCTGTGGCAGGTCGCGACGTGGGATCCCTTCACCCCCGTCGACGAGGTGGCCGCAACCCTCGACTACGCCGTCTCCTCGGGCCGGGTCCGCTACGTCGGCGCCCGCGGCTACCTGGGCTGGCAGCTGGCCACCGTGGCGTCAAGCGCCCCGCTGGTCGCCACCCAGGCCGAGTACTCACTTCTCGCCCGCGGCGTCGAGGACGAGCTGATCCCCGCGGCCGACCACCACGGCGTCGGGCTGCTGGCGGCGGTCCCGCTGGCCGGCGGTGTACTGACCGGCAAGTACCGCGACGGCGTTCCGGCGGACTCGCGCGGCGCCTCCGAGACCGGCGCGGAGCTGATCGCCGGCTACCTGACCCCGGAGACCGCACGGGTGGTCGAGGCGGTGGTCACCGCGGCGGACGGCCTGGGCGCCTCGCCGCTCGCGGTCGCCCTGGCCTGGGTGCGGGACCGCCCCGGGGTCGCCAGCGCGATCGTCGGCGCCCGCGACTACGCACAGCACACCGGTGTACTGGCATCCGGGGAGCTGGAGCTGCCCGCCGCGATCTCGGCGGCGCTGGACGACGTCAGCGCCTGACGGAGCCCCGGCCACCTAGGCTGGGGACCGTGCAGGCCGACGAAGAGCGTCGGCGGTTCGCCGCGGCGCGGGTGGCACGCATGGCCACCGTCACCGCAGCGGGCCGCCCACACCTGGTGCCGCTGGTGTTCGCGACGGCGGACGACCTCGTGTACTCCGCCGTGGACGACAAGCCGAAGTCCACCCGCGACCTGCGTCGGCTCGACCACATCGCGGCCACCGGCCGGGCCAGCCTGCTCGTCGACGAGTACGACGAGGACTGGACCCTGCTCTGGTGGGTCCGCGTCGACTGCGAGGCCCGCGTGGTCAACGCCACCAGCCCCGACGGCACTGCCGGGATCCGGGCCCTCGTCGCCAAGTATCCGCAGTACACGGCGCATCCGCCGGCCGGACCGGTGATCGTTTTCCGCCCCGATCGGTGGGCCGGTTGGTCTGCCACTGCAACGCGTTCCGGAAGGGCAGGCTAACCTAGTTACAACTCGACGACCGCGCTCCGCGCAGGTCTCGACAAACCACGACAAACCCACTGGGAGATGAGCATGACGACGCTGGACGCGACCGACACCACGGCGCCGGGACTGGCCGAACGAATCCGGTCCGAGACCGACGCGGCGCACCGCAACACGGAGCAGTCCCGCTTCGTCGGCGACCTGCTCGGCGGCAAGCTGACCTCGGCCGCCCACGCCGCCCTGATCGGCCAGACCTACCTGGTGTACGTCGCGCTCGAGGAGGCGGGCCGGGCCAAGGCGAGCGACCCCGTCGCCGCGCCGTTCATCGGCGAGGAGCTGCTGCGCACCGAGGCCCTCGAGGCCGACCTCGAGTTCCTGCTCGGGCAGGACTGGCGCGAGCAGGTCACCGCGCTGCCGGCGACCACCCGCTACATCGAGCGGATCAACGAGGTCGCGTACGACTCGTCGACCGGTTTCGTTGCGCACCACTACATCCGGTACATGGGCGACCTGTCCGGCGGCCAGATCATCCGCCGGATGCTCGAGCGCGCCTACGGCTACACCGAGGACGGCCTGCGCTTCTACATCTTCGACAAGATCGAGAAGCCCAAGGTCTACAAGGACGAGTACCGCGCCAAGCTCGACGCGGCCCCCCTCTCCGAGGATGAGCAGCGCCAGCTCATCGACGAGGTGAACCTGGCCTACCAGCTCAACGGCGACCTCTTCTCCGCGCTCGAGGCCGACATCGAGAGCTACCTCGTCAAGTAATTCCTTCCTGCCCCACGGCAGGAGATCTCAGGCTCGAACCGCACCAAACCGCGAAAGGAGGATGGCGCCTTCACGCTCCTCGGCACGAGGAGTCACCGGCGCCAACCATCCGATGATCAATCACCGCCGCCGCGTTCTCGGCGCACTCGCCGCCGCAGTCACGGTGATCATGGTGACCGCGGGGTGCGGCTCCCAGGACGACGCCGCCACCAGCGGCCAGACCGGGCGCAGCACCGCCACCCTGGCGAGCCTGGACCCGCAGCCGATCGCGGACAACCCGGCCGCCACGCTGCCGGTGACCGTGACGGGCGCGGACGGGGTCGCGGTGACGATCACCGACACCAGTCGCATCGTCACCGCGGACCAGTACGGCACGCTGACGGAGACGGTGTACGCGCTCGGCCTGGGCAAGAACCTGGTCGGACGCGACACCGCCTCCGGGTTCCCCGCCGTCGCGTCCGTGCCGGACATCACGCCGGGCGGGCACTCGCTGTCCGCGGAGGCGATCCTGAACCTGCGCCCGACGGTGTTCCTCACCGACACCACCATCGGCCCGCGGGCCGTGCAGGAGCAGTTGCGGGCGGCGGGCGTGCCCGTGGTGTTCTTCGACCCGACGCGGACGCTCGCCGGTGTCCCCGGCCAGATCCAGGCCGTCGCCGACACCCTCGGCGTGCCCGCGGCGGGCGCCGAGCTGAGCCGGCGCACCGCCGACCAGATCGCGGCCGCGACGGCCATGGCCCCGACCGACGGCGCCAAGCCGAAGATCGCGTTCCTCTACATGCGCGGCACCGCCATCACCATGATGGCCGGCCCGGGCTCGGGAGCCGACTCGCTGATCGAGGCGCTCGGCGGCGTCGACGCCGGCACCGAGGCCGGCCTGACCCAGAAGTTCCAGCCGATCACCAGCGAGGCCATGGTCGCCTCCGCGCCGGACGTGTTCCTGATGATGTCGAACGGCCTGGACTCCATCGGCGGGCTGGACGGGCTGGCGAAGATCCCGGGCGTCGCGCAGACCCCCGCCGGCCGCAACCAGCGGGTGGTGGACATGCAGGACAGCGTGCTGCTCAGCTTCGGCCCCCGCACCGGCGACGTCCTCGCCGCGCTGGCCACGGCGCTGTACACCCCCTCGGCCCAGTGACCACCACCGCCGACCCCGTGACCGCCGACCCCGAGAGCACCACGCCGCCGACCACCCCCGCCCGCCGCCGGGTGCGCGGCGGGACGGTGCTGATCGCACTGACCCTGCTGCTGCTGGTGCTGGCGGTGGCGTCGGCCTGCATCGGTCAGGTCCCGACCGCCCCCGCCGAGGTGATCGGCAGCATCCTGCACCGCATCGGCCTCGACATCGGACCGATGCCCGCGCACCCGAGCGGCGAGGTCACCCTCTGGCAGGTGCGCTTCCCGCGGGTGACCCTCGCGGTGATCGTCGGCGCGGCGCTGGCCTGCGCGGGCGCCCTGCTCCAGGGTGTCTTCGCCAACCCGCTGGCCGAACCCGGCGTCATCGGCGTCTCCGCGGGCGCGGCGGTCGGTGCAAGCCTCGTCATCGTCACCGGCGGCGCGTTCGTCGCGGGCAGCGCGGTCGCGGCGGGCGCCTTCGTCGCCGGCCTGATCACCACCGCCCTGGTCTACCTGCTGGCCCGCTCCGAGGGCCGGACCGAGGTGGTGACCCTGGTACTCACCGGCGTGGCCATCAACGCCTTCGCAGGCGGACTCATCGCCTTCTTCACCTTCGTCGCGAACCCCGCCGCCCGCGACCAGATCGTCTTCTGGCAGCTGGGCAGCCTCAACGGCGCCACCTGGAACGCGGTCGCGATCGTCGCCCCGATGGCCGTGATCGGCATCGCGGTGAGCATGGCGATGGCGTCGAAGCTGGACCTGCTCGCCCTCGGCGAGAGCGCCGCCGCGCACCTCGGGGTCAACGTCGAGCGCCTGCGTCAGCTCGCCGTGGTGGTGGTCGCGCTGCTGGTCTCGGCGTCGGTCGCGTTCACCGGCATCATCCTGTTCGTCGGCCTGGTGGTCCCGCACCTGATGCGGATGATCGTCGGACCCGGCCACCGGCTGCTGATCCCGGCCAGCGCCCTGTGCGGCGCGATCGTGCTGCTGGCGGCCGACCTCGGCGCGCGCACCCTGGTGCCCAACGCCGACCTGCCGCTGGGCATGCTGACCTCCCTGATCGGCGGGCCCTTCTTCTTCTGGATGCTGCGGCGCACCCGGCACCAGCAGGGAGGCTGGGCATGAGCGCGATCGCCCGCCGGGTGCAGAGCATTCTCGCCCGCGAACTGCCGGTCCCGACCCCGCCCGCGCCCGGCGAGGTGAGCATGCGCGCCGTCGGCGTCAGCGTGGACCGCGGTCGACGCCGGGTGCTCGACGAGGTGAGCCTGGACGTGCGCGCAGGCGAGGTGCTGGCGCTGGTCGGGCCCAACGGTGCCGGCAAGTCGACACTGCTGGCCGCGTTGTCCGGCGACCAGGCGCTCGCCGGCGGCACCGTCGAACTCGACGGCCGGCCGCTGGCCGACTGGACGGGCACCGACATGGCCCAGCGTCGTGCGGTGCTCCCCCAGCAGCACACCGTCGGTTTCTCGTTCACCGCGACGCAGGTGGTCCGGATGGGCCGGGCGCCGTGGCTGCGGACGCCCCTGCGCGACGAGGACGACGAGGCGGTGCGGGAGGCGATGTCGGCGTGCGACGTCGAGATCTTCGCCGACCGGTCGTTCGCAGCCCTCTCGGGCGGCGAGCGGTCCCGGGTTGCGCTGGCCCGGGTGCTGGCCCAGCGGACCGGGACGCTACTGCTCGACGAGCCGACCGCGGCCCTGGACCTCGGGCACCAGGAGGCGGTGATGTCGCTGGCACGCGATCGGGCCCGCGCGGGCGCCGCCGTGGTCGTGGTGCTGCACGACCTCGCGCTGGCGGCGGCCTACGCGGACACCGTCGCGGTGCTCGCCGACGGCCACCTGGCCGTGCACGGCAGCCCCCGAGAGGTGCTCACGGAGTCCCTGCTCAGTCGGGTGTACGGCCATCCGGTCGAGGTGCTCGCGCATCCGGTGACGGGCGCCCAGTTGGTATTGCCGCACCGATCCGAGTGAGCAGCGCGCGCAGCGTCAGCCCGTCGCGGTCCGGGTCCACCGGTTCGGCGCGGGCGACCGCGTCACGCACCACCGCGGTCATGCTCCGCTCGTCGGTGAGGTCGACGTCGGTGATCTCACACTCGGCGGTGGCCACCACGTCGGCCTGCTCGGGCACCTCGGACTCGTAGCCGCGGCGGTACACCTCCAGGTGCAGCAGGTGCCCGCGGACCCGGAACGCGAAGGTCTCCCCGTCGTCCGTGCGCCCGAACCCGCAGGCGTGGACGCCGACGGTCAAGTCCTCGAGAACGAACCGCGGCGGGTCGTCTGCGTCCATCTGCTCACCCCTCCCCCCGGCACCCCGTGAGCCGTGCCAAAACCCACGCTAGCCCGGCGCGGCCCCGAATGTCCGACTCGGATTCCCGCCCCGGATCCGGATCAGGGATGCTAAAGGGAACACACGTCGACACAGACACCCGTCGGCACAGGCACACGGCGACACGAGGAGACACACATGCGGAGACCGGCGGCGCGCACCACGACCGTTCTGGCGGGGGCGCTGCTACTGCTGGCGACCGGTTGTTCCGCGGACGGTGGTGACGGGGGCGAGGACCTGCAGACGATCACCGCCGCGACCGCCGCCGTGTCGCCGGCCGTCTCGAACCAGCCGGCCGGCGCCGTGGTCCCCGTCGGACAGCCCGTCGGTGCCGCCGCCTTCGACGCCGAGACCGGCACCGTCGTGCTGCTCACCGACGACGCGACGCACCTGCTGCTCTACCCGGCCGGCGACGTCGCCGCACCGCCGCGGGACGTGCCGCTGCCCGGCGGGGTCGCCGCGCTGTCCGCGCCGCACGCCGGCACCGTTGTGGTGCCCGCCGGCCGCTCGGTGGTGCGGGTGAACCTCGCCAACGGCGAGACCAGCACCGTCGACGTGGACGGCGAGGTGCGCTCGGCCACGCTGCTCGACGACGGCGGCATGGTCGTCGGCACCGAGGACGGCACGGTGCTCGAACTCGACGCCGACGGCGCGCAGACCGCGAAGGTGACCGGCTTCGCTTCGGTGGACGCACTCGGGGTCACCGGCGACCAGGTGACGGCGCTGGACCGCGAGCAGACCTCGGTCTCGAACGTGCTCCTGGACAAGGGACAGATCGGGATGGCCCTGCGGGCCGGCGAGGGTGCGACCAACCTCGCCACCGACCACTTCGGCCGGATCCTGGTCACCGACACCACCGGCGGTGAGCTGATCGCGCTGACCACCGACCCGCTGATGATGCGTCAGCGCTACCCCGTGCCGAATTCCCCGTACGCGGTGACGGTCGACGAGAGCACCAACCTGGTGTGGGTGACCGTGACCGGCACCAACGAGGTCATCGGCTACGACCTCGCCAGCGGCATCCCGATCGAGAAGCACCGTTACCCGACCGTCCGCCAGCCCAACGCGGTCGCGGTGGACTCGAAGACCGGCACCCTGTTCGTCGCGTCCGGCACCGGGGACGGGCTGCAGCGCATCGAGACCGCCGGACAGTGACCAGAACACTCGGTAACCAGGAAACACAGGGAGACCCGTTGTACCGCTTGCTGCTTCGACTGATGTTCCTCGTTCCGCCGGAACGCGTGCACCACCTGGCCTTCTGGGCGATGCGTGCGGTCACCGTGTTCGGACCGGTCCGCGCCCTGGTGGCGCGGGTGCTGAGCGTTCGGGACCCGGTGCTGCGCAGCACCGCGTTCGGCGTGGAGTTCCCCGCGCCGCTAGGCCTGGCCGCCGGGTTCGACAAGGACGCCGCCGGCGTCAACGCGTGGGGTCCGCTCGGTTTCGGGTTCGCCGAGATCGGCACGGTGACCGCGCAGGCCCAGCCCGGTAACCCGGCCCCGCGACTGTTCCGGCTGCCCGCCGACCGGGCACTGGTCAACCGGATGGGGTTCAACAACCACGGCGCGGGCGCGGCCGCCAACCACCTGCGCCAGCGTCGCGCCGGCATCCCGATCGGCGCGAACATCGGCAAGACCAAGATCGTGGCCGCCGAGGACGCCGCCGGTGACTACGCCACCAGCGCGCGACTGCTCGGTCCGTTGGCCGACTTCATGGTGGTCAACGTCAGCTCGCCGAACACCCCCGGACTGCGCGACCTGCAGGCCGTGGAGTCCCTGCGGCCGCTGCTGCAGGCCGTGCTCGACTGCGTCGAGCTGCCGGTGCTGGTGAAGATCGCGCCCGACCTGTCGGACGAGGACGTGGACGCGGTCGCCGACCTGGCCCTCGAGCTGGGCCTGGCCGGGATCGTCGCGACCAACACCACCATCAGCCGGGCCGGCCTGGCGACGCCCGACGCCGAAGTCGCCGCCATCGGCGCAGGCGGGCTGTCCGGCGCTCCGGTGGCCGATCGGTCCGTCGAGGTGCTTCGGCGGCTCTACGCGCGGGTCGGCGGCAAGCTGACGCTGATCTCGGTCGGCGGCATCGAGACCGCGGACCAGGCCTGGGAGCGGATCCTGGCCGGCGCGTCGCTGGTGCAGGGCTACACCGGGTTCATCTACGGCGGACCGTTCTGGATGCGCCGGATCCACAAGGGCCTGGCGCAGCGGCTGCGCGCGGGCGGGTACCGGTCGCTGTCCGACGCGGTCGGCGCCGAGCACCGGGTCTGAACCCGCACCCGCTGTCACGGAGAACTAGAGCAGCCCCGGCCGAGAATCTCGGCCGGGGCTGTCGGCTTTGACGAAGCGACGGACTGCCGGTCCGAATGCCCCCGGGGCCTCCCGGCGCGGACGTAGGCTGACAGCAACCTTCGGCCGGCGCCGGTGCTCACGACCGGGAGCTGACCACCAGGCAGGGAGGACCGTCGATGAGACAACGTCACCGTCTACGCCGAGCATCCATCGTCGCCGGAGCTGGATTGGCGCTGCTCTCCGCGGCACAGCCGGCCGCCGCCGCCGCGCCGACCGACACCGTCTTCCCTGTCCCCGTGGTGTGGATCGGGCACACAGCGACCAACCTCCCCACCGGCGACATCAACTACGTGACGGCCAGCACCGACCCGGCAATGCCGGGCATCACCCGATTCACCGGGACCCCCTACACGGTCCACTGGCGCAATCTCTCGACCGGCGCGGCCGGCACCGTGCGCGTCGAAGGGCCGAGCGTCGAGGTCCACACCGGGTCCGGACCGGTGGTCGCCACCGTCACGTCGGGCGGCGTGGCGTTCTTTGCACTGACACTCCTGCCCGGCGGCGGCGCCTGGATGGTCCCCTGACCGCCGGAGGGAGCGCCGCCGACCTGCGCAATCCGTGAGGGGACCGTCGCCGAACGGTGTGACGCTGTCATCGCGCGGGCGAATCTCCGCCAATCCGCTGCGGATCGGGCGTCACGCTCGAAATCGCTCACATCCTGCGTAACACACGGCCTGCCGAAACCGACTCATCAGTATGAAGAAATGGCCGCCGGCAAACCTGTCCCTCATTGCACTGGCGGCCTGTGCCGCTGCTGCGCTGGGGGCCGCACCTACGGCCTCGGCCGAGGTCGTCGACCTGACCATCTCCCCCGGCCTCAGCGCGGGACCGACCACTCCGTTCGGAGTCGGATGCACATATCTGGTGGTGGCCCGTACCGAACGACTGGTCGAGCCGCGTACCGACATTGTCGACTACACCAACGATTCGACCATGTTCCCCCAGGACCTCGCCTGGAACATCGACCCGTACTACAGCACGCCGGTGATCCTCGGGCACAAGGTCACGTTGTGGACCCCGACGGCGCCGGGCGAGCATTCACTGATGGCATATCAGACCTCGGCCGGCGGACCCGTCCAGACCGTCACCGTCAACCCCGCCACTCCCCTCGGTCCGGGCTGCATTGTCGCTCCGTGAGGGGAGCCGGTAGCGCGGCAGGCAATGCCGAGGAAGCGGTGACTCACACCGGCGGGCGTACTGGTTATCGCTCATCCAATAGACAACACACCCATGAAATGCGTTGAATACCAGACACTCCGGAGAATTCGGGCAATTCTCGCGGCGAGCCGCGGTTGAGTGCGGCGATTGTAAGCATCTGGTCACCAGCCGCCACCTGTTGGACACCTAGCGTCAAACGAGTGGACGCATTGCGCCTCTACGTTTCATCTCGTCAGCGTCCCCCTGGACCAACGAGAAGGAACACACCGAGAATGAAGATGACCAACCCGATGGCCGTCGCAGCCATGACCATCGCGTCCGTGGGAATCGTGGCCGGCACCGCCTACGCCGCGCCCGCACCCGCGCCGGCGCCCGCCGTCGGCTGGAACGTCACCCAGGACGGTGACCACGTCATCGTCTCGACCAGCGCCGGCTCGCTGAGCAACGAGAACAACCGCCTCGTGGTCAAGGACGCGAACGGCGTGATCGTCGACTCGGTGCCGCTGGCACTCGCCGTCGACGGCATCTCTCACCCGGTCGCCGCCAAGATCGACGGCCGCACCGCCACCCTCACCGCCGACACCAACCCGGCCGTCGCGACCCCCGTCGCCCTGCCGGTCAACGACATCGGCCTGCCGATCAAGGACATCGACCTGCCCGCCGCGGTCGCCGGTGTCAAGGACAACCTCACCCTGACGGGTGCGGTCGGCGGCTTCCTCGGCGGCGCGACCGGCCTGGTCGGCGGCTGCCTGCTCGGCGCCGTCGCCGCGGGCGTGGTCTCCGCTCCGGCCGCAATGCTGTTCGGCGCCGGCCCGATCGCCGGTTGCATCGGTGGCGCACTGCTGCTGGGCTCGGGTGCCTCGCTCGTCGGCACCGCGGTCGGCGGCCTCGGCGCCATGGCCGCCAACGCGAACCCGTTCATCACCCTGCTGAACGCGCCGCCTGCCGCCAAGAAGTAGTTCGCACCGCTCGTTGCTCAACACTGAACGGGAGTTCCTCCGGGAACTCCCGTTCAGTCGTATCCGGGCAGGCTCGCTCAGTGACCGAACGTCGCGGTGAGCGTCGCCCGGGCGATCGCGAGGCCGAACAGGTTGAACCCGAGGAAGGCCGGAGTGGAGTCCGCGGTCAGTCCGTCGACGGTCTCCACGCTCAGGGCGTGGACGGCGAAGATGTAGCGGTGCGGGCCGTGCCCGACCGGCGGCGCCGAGCCCAGGTAGCGGTGTCCGCCGCCGTCGTTCTTGAGGGTGACGGCGCCCGCGGGCAGTCCCGCGCCCGTGCCGTCGCCGGCGTCGGCGGCCAGCGAGGTGACCGAGGCCGGGATGTTGGCGACGGCCCAGTGCCAGAAGCCGGACGCGGTCGGCGCGTCCGGGTCGAACATCGTCACCGCGAAGCTCTTCGTCTCGGGCGGGAACCCGGACCAGGACAGCTGCGGAGAGACGTCCTCGCCGCCGGGGACGCCGAAGATGCCGCTGCGCTGCGCGGGGGGCACCTCGCCGCCCTCGGTGATCTGCTCGGAGGTCAGCTCGAAGGTCGGCAGCACCGGGAGCGGTCCGTACGGGTCGTGCGACATGGGGTTCCTTTCGTCGAAGGGGCGGCTCGGCCGGCGTGAAGATCTCTCAGCTGCTCAACAAGAAGTGCTCGAGCACCCGGGTACCGAACTCTAGTGCGTCCACCGGCACTCGCTCGTCGACGCCGTGGAAGAGCGCGGTGAAGTCCAGTTCCGGCGGGAGCTGCAGCGGAGCGAAGCCGAAGCACCGAATCCCCAACTTGGCGAACGCTTTTGCGTCCGTGCCCCCGGAGAGCATGTACGGCACGGTGCGACCGTTCGGGTCGTGCGCCAGGATCGCGGCGTTCATCGCGTCGACCAGGTGGCCGTCGAAGGTGGTCTCGTAGGAGTCGAGCTTGGTGATCCACTCCCGGGTGACGTCGGGTCCGATCAGCTCGTCGACCTCCCGCTCGAACGCCGCCTGCCGGCCCGGCAGCACCCGGCAGTCGACGACGGCCGACGCGGTCTGCGGGATCACGTTCGCCTTGTAGCCGGCGGCCAGCATGGTCGGGTTGGCGGTGTCACGCAGCGTGGCGCCGATGATCCGCGAGATGGTGCCGAGCTTCTCCAGGGTGCCGTCGATGTCGGGCGAGTGCGGGTCGAACTCGAGGCCCGTCGTCTCGCCGACCGCCCCGAGGAACTCGGCGACCGAGTCCGGCACGACCAGCGGGAAGGTGTGCCTGCCGAGCCGCGCCACCGCCTCCGCGAGGATCGTCACCGCGTTGTCCTCGTGCAGGAAGGAACCGTGTCCGGCGCGGGCCTTCGCGGTCAGCCGCATCCACCCGAGTCCCTTCTCCGCGGTCTCGACCAGGTACAGCCGGGCGTCGCTGCCGTCCGGACGCGGCACGGTCAGCGAGAAGCCGCCCACCTCGCCGACCGCCTCGGTGACGCCGTCGAACAGGTCCGGTCGGTGCTCGACCAGCCACTGCGACCCGAACTTGCCGCCCGCCTCCTCGTCGGCGAGGAACGCGAACACCAGGTCGCGCGGCGGCACGGTGCCCTCGGCCTTGAACTGCCGGGCCAGCGCCAGCGTCATGCCGACCATGTCCTTCATGTCGATCGCGCCGCGGCCCCACACGTATCCGTCCGCCACCGCACCGGAGAAGGGGTGCACGCTCCAGTCGGCGGGTTCGGCCGGCACCACGTCGAGGTGGCCGTGGATCATCAGGGCGCCACGGGCCGAGTCGGCGCCGCGCAGCCGGGCGAAGACATTGCCGCGGCCGGGCGCACCTGACTCGACGTACTCCGTCTCGTAACCCACCTCCTCGAGCTGGGCCGCCACCCACTCGGCGCACTCGCGTTCGCCCTTGGTGGTCTCGGGCTCACCGGTGTTCGAGGTGTCGAACCGGATCAGTGCGCTGACGAGCTCGACCACCTCCGCCTCGGCACGGCCGCGGGCCGGTTCGGACTGCTGGGACTTCTGGGGCTGCGGGGATTTCGCCGTCTCGGACACCTCCCTTTCCTACCACCGCCCACCGAACGCCACCCGTTTCCGCCGCCGAGCCGTGGATCCACCCACAAAACAGCCTTCTGACCTGCAGATACGGGACGATTTGGGGCTTTGACCCTCTCTGGGTTAATCTTTTCCAGCACGCAGCGAGAGCAGCGAGCAAGCAACACAGTGTGTGCAAGCGCGAGTGGCGGAATGGCAGACGCGCTAGCTTGAGGTGCTAGTGTCCTACTAATGGACGTGGGGGTTCAAGTCCCCCCTCGCGCACTCTGGTTGAGACAGAACTGAGAAGGTCCCGGATTTCGATCCGGGGCCTTCTTTGTTTTGCAGTCTCACTTCTCGGCCGGACCGCGTTGTGCCGCAACTGTTCTCACCTCGCGGACATCACCGGCTCCCGATGCGCCGTCCGCGTACCGGCCTGCTCGGCCGCCGTCAGCTCGCGCATCGCGAGTTCCCGCGCACACGCCAGCAGGCTGCCGCCTGCGCTCGCTCGTGGGTACGTCAGGCCGCTGTGCCCCACGTTGTCGTGTTCGTCGTCGCCGTCGTAGATCACCGCGGCGCCGCGGTCCAGCCAGCGGAGCAGGTCCGCGACGGCAGGCAACCGTCCCGTCGTCCGCAGGCAGAAGGACTGCAACAGCGCCACCAGGCCGGCTGCGACCGGCGTCGCGCGGCTGACTCCGTTCTGGAGCGACTCCCCGGTGTCGTTGCTGATCCCGGTGGAGGCGACCGGTGATGCCGGCGCGAACACCGACGTGGCGCACGGCCCACCGAGCTTGTGGTGCAGGCGCTGCGAGAACGGGGTCAGCCGGTCCGGCGCCGTGCTGAAGGCCTTGGCACCGTCGCGGTACCGGAACGGTCCCTCGTCCGCGTCGTAGACGGAGCCGACGCTGATCGCCTGCCGGAAGATCGCCGGGTAGCTCATCCCCTGCAGACCGCCGTGCGCGTAGTACTCGCTGCCCGCGCTGACGCAGCAGGCGACGTCGGCATCCGAAAGCTCCTGCAGCAGTGCCCCGATCGCGTCACCGGGCATGTCGGTGTCGGTGACCCGGTTGTCCGAGGCGCACATCGCCATGCAGACCGCGGAGATGCCCAACGCCTCACGGTGGTCGAGCACCCAGTCCAGTCCGTCCCGGATGTCCGCGAAGCTGCCGGTGCCGTCGTCACGCAGGACCTTGATCGGCACCACCCGCGCGTTCGGTGCCACGCCGGTGTGGATCCGGCCGGCGCAGGCGATGCCCGCGACGTGGGTGCCGTGGCCGTGCCGGTCCGTGACGTCGGCCGGGTCGCCGCCCGTCAGGTTCCGGCCCGGCATCACCCGGCCCGCGAAGTCCACGTGGGTGGTCCGCAGCCCGGTGTCGAGCACCGCCACCGTGACGCCCGCACCGCCCACGTTGAAGTCCCGTCGCGCCTCGGGCACCCGCACCAGTGGATCGATCTCGGTCAGCTCCGGCAGGAACGGGCCGTCCTTCTGCACCGGCGCGCATACCGGCACCACCGACTCCGCGTGCAGGGTCGGGTGCCACGCCCCGCTGCCGTCCGCGCTGTACTCGTTCGTTCCTTGCTCGTTCATGACTCTGGCCTCCCTCGGCCCCCCGACACCAAGAATTTTCCTCGTGCCCGGCACCGATGTCACCAGTTGGCAGCGGGCGAATCGGCTGGTGGCCGCCGACTCGGTAGGATCTGCGGTGACCAGTACGACGAGATCAGAACTGAGCTTGCAACCGATGGCACATCCAATGACAGGTATCGATCCCGCCGACCTGGAGACCTGCATCCGGGTACTGGCCGCGGCCGGCGACCTCGACGCCGACCACCCCGATTCCCAGCTGCTGCAGCGCGCCAGCGGCAAGATGTTCAAGGAACTCAAGCGTCGACGCCGGATCCAGGCCCGCGACCTGGTCTCCGAGGCCGACCGCGCCGTGGTCGCCGCGACCGCGACCGGCTCGCCGGAACGCATCGACGACGAGACCGCCGGCGTACTGATCAGCTCCAACACCGCGGGCGCGAGCGCCGGAACCCTGATCCGGCCGCGGCCCTGCTACATCTGCAAGCAGCGCTACACGGTGGTCGACGCCTTCTACCACCAGCTCTGCCCGGACTGCGCGGCCAGCAGCCACGCCAAGCGCGACGCCAGCACCGACCTCACCGGCCGGCGTGCCCTGCTGACCGGCGGCCGCGCCAAGATCGGCATGTACATCGCGCTGCGACTGCTCCGCGACGGCGCCCACCTGACCATCACCACCCGCTTCCCCAACGACGCGATCCGCCGGTTCAAGGCGATGGAGGACAGCGCCGACTGGATCCACCGGCTCCGTGTCGTCGGCATCGACCTGCGCGACCCCGCCCAGGTGGTCTCGCTGGCGGACTCGGTGGCCGCCCAGGGCCCCCTGGACATCCTGATCAACAACGCCGCGCAGACGGTGCGTCGCTCCCCCGGCGCGTACTCCGCGCTGGCCGAGGCCGAGTCCGGTCCGCTGCCCGCAGGCGAGCTGCCGGACGTGCTGACCTTCGGCAAGACCAGCGACGCCCACCCGGCCGCCCTGGCCAGCTCGCTGCCCGAGGCCGCGCAGTCGATCGTGCACCAGGTCAGCGAGCTCGCCATGGTCGCGGGGTCGGCCTCGCTCGAACGCATCGAGCAGGGCATCGCCATCGACGCCGGCGGCCTGGTGCCGGATCTCGCCCACACCAACAGCTGGGTGCAGACGGTCGCCGAGGTGGACCCGATCGAGCTCCTCGAGGTGCAGCTGTGCAACTCGGTGGCCCCGTTCATCCTGGTCTCGCGGCTGCGTCCGGCGATGGCCGCGTCGAACTTCCGGCGCAAGTACGTCGTCAACGTCTCCGCAATGGAGGGCCAGTTCTCCCGGGCCTACAAGGGCGCCGGGCACCCGCACACCAACATGGCCAAGGCCGCGCTGAACATGCTCACCCGCACCAGCGCGAAGGAGATGCTGGACGAGGACGGCATCCTGATGACCGCGGTGGACACGGGGTGGATCACCGACGAACGCCCGCACTACACCAAGGTGCGCCTGGCCGACGAGGGCTTCCACGCTCCGCTCGACCTGGTGGACGGCGCGGCGCGGGTGTACGACCCCATCGTGCAGGGCGAACTCGGCGTGGACCTCTACGGCTGCTTCCTCAAGGACTACCAGCCCTCGCCGTGGTGACCTGCGCCACCTAGGCTCGGCGGCATGACCCGCACCCGCGACCTCGACGTCGTCGTCTACGGCGCCTCCGGCTTTGTCGGCAGGCTCACCGCCGAGTACCTGGCCCGCCACGCGCCCGACGGCACCCGGATCGGCCTCGCCGGCCGAAGCAGGGAGCGCCTCGAGCGGGTGCGGGAGTCGCTGCCCGGCGCCTCGGCGTGGCCGATCCTGATCGCCGACGCCGACGACCCGGAGTCGCTGACAGCGCTGGCGCGCTCGACGCACGTCGTGGTCACCACCGTCGGCCCGTACGCGAAGTACGGGATCGACCTGGTGCGGGCCTGCGCCGAGGCGGGCACCGACTACGCCGACCTGTCCGGCGAGGTGCTCTTCGGCCGCGAGAGCATCGACCGGTTCCACGACGTGGCGGCGGCCTCCGGGGCCCGGATCGTGCACTCCTGCGGCGTCGACTCCATCCCCTCGGACCTCGGCGTGCACGTGCTGCACCAGCAGGTCAGCGCCGACGGCGAGGGCGACCTCACCGACACCACGCTGCTGGTCAGCGCGTTCAAGGGCGGGGTCAGCGGCGGCACCATCGACTCGATGCGCAACCTCGTCGACACGGTGAAGCTGGACCGCGGCGCCCGCCGGGTCGCGGCAGGCCCGTACTCGCTGAGCCCCGACCTCGCCGCCGAACCCGACCTGGGCCGGCAGTCCGACTTCGAGATGGTGAAGGGCTCGGACATCGCGCCCGGCCTGCGCGGCCGCACCGCTCCGTTCGTGATGGGCTCGACGAACACCCGGGTGGTGCGCCGCAGCAACTCGCTGCGCAAGTGGGCCTACGGCCGGGCCTTCAGGTACCGGGAGGTGATGAGTGTCGGCCAGTCCGCGCTCTCGCCCGTGTACGCCGCCGGGGTGTCCGCCGGCCTCGGCGCGCTGATGGCCGGTCTCGCCTTCGGCCCCACCCGCTACCTCCTCGACCGCGTGCTGCCCGCGCCCGGCGAGGGTCCGAGCGAGAAGACCCGCCGGACAGGCCATTTCACGATGGACCTCTACACCACCACCAGCACCGGCGCCCGGTACGCGGCCCGGGTGCGGGCGCAGGGCGACCCCGGGTACGCCGCGACCGCGGTGATGCTCGGCGAGTCGGCGCTGGCGCTGGCGTTCGACGGCGAGAAGCTGCCGGACGCCGCGGGCGTGCTGACCCCGGCCACCGCCATCGGCGACGCCCTCGTCGACCGGCTCCGGGCCGCGGGATTCGAGATCAGCGTCCGGCGGACGTAGTCGCCGCGGGGGTGCCGGCGGCCGTCGACCGGGTGGCCGCCAGCACCCCGAACACCAGCAGCGCCTGCCCGACGATGTAGGTGAGCATCACCGCGAAACCCTCGAGCGGCGGGTGGTACCAGTCCGCGAACGCGCCGAGCGCGATCAGCGAGTCGGACAGCAGGAACAGCGCCCCACCGACGGCCGCGACCCGGCCGAGCGCCGTGCTGAGCACGGCCATCGTGCCGAGACAGACGCCGTAGACCAGGGCGGGCACGAGCAGCGGGCCCGCCCCCGGCGCGCAGGCCGCGACCAGGGCGACGATCACCGCGACGTAGCCACTCGCCGCCGGTCGGCGCAGCACGCTCGCGGCACGGTGTGGCCAGAACGCGGCGATGTACGCCAGCTGCGCCAGCAGGAAGAACCCGATCATCACCAGGAACGCGGTGTCGCCGTCCGCGAGGTCCGGCGCGGCGTCCCCGAGCCAGGACAGACCGAGCGCCACCAGCGTCAGCCGGACCAGCCGGGGGCGCGGCGCGGGGGTCGCGAGCGCCAGGAACCCGGCGAGCAGCGGCATCAGGAACCACTGGCTCACGTTCGCCACACCGTCCGCGCCGACGAGCTGCGCGCCCAGGTGGATCACCGAGACCACGGCGAACGCGCCCAGCGCGGCGGCGGGCCTGCGACCGAAAGTCCGTGCGGGGTCGGCAATCATCCGCCCAGGCTAGCTGGGGGTATAGCGTCCAGGGATGGTGTCCGCCGAGTTGCTCCTCACCGACTACCAGAACGGCTGCGGGCTGCCGCAGTCCTCGGGGCGCGTGGTCTTCCCGCCCGCCGACGGCTACCTCTCGTCCCGGCTGCCGGTCGCCGCCCTCGCCCTGGGGTCCGTCGGCGCGCTGTGCTCGGCCGTCGACCGGCTGCTCGTCGCCCGAGGACTGGAGCCACACCCGTGGGTCCTCGACCCGGAGCGGGTCGCCGCGTCGTTCGCGGGGGACGCGATGATGCGCATCGACGGCGAACCGGTGTCCGGCTTCGCGCCGATGTCGGGGTTCTTCGCCGCCGCCGACGGGTGGGTTCGCACCCACGGCAACTACCCGCACCATCGCACCCGCCTGCTGGACGCGCTCGAACTCGGGGCGGACGCCGACGCGGGCGTGCTGTCCTCGCGGATCGGCACGATGTCGGCGCAGGAGGTCGAGGACCGGGCCGCCGAGTCCGGTGCGATCGCGGCGCGGGTGCGGACCGAGGCGCAGTGGGCACGCCATCCCCAGGGCGTTGCCTCCGGCGCCGGGCCGATCGTGCGGATGACCACGACCGGATCGGCGCGCGACACCGACCCGACCCCGCTGGGTCACGCCGGCAGTGCCACCGATCCGGCCCGTCCGCTCGCCGGGCTGCGGGTCCTGGACCTGACCCGGGTGCTGGCCGGCCCGGTCGCCGGGCGGGCGCTGGCGCTGCTCGGGGCGCAGGTGCTCCGCGTCGACCCGCCGCACCTGCACGAGATCGACTGGCAGCACCGCGACACCGGCCAGGGCAAGCGGTCGGCGCTGCTGGACCTCGGTTCCGACGACGGGGCACGGTCGATGCGCGAGCTGCTGCCGGACGTCGACGTACTCGTCACCGGCTACCGACCCGGCGCGCTCGACCGGTTCGGGCTCACCGAAGCCGGGAAGGTGCACGGCTCGGTCAGCGCGTGGGGCACCGACGGTCCGTGGGCACACCGCCGGGGATTCGACTCCATCGTGCAGGCCGCGACCGGCATCTCGCTCGTCGAGGGCGGCGAGCATCCCGGCGCGCTGCCGGTGCAGGCGCTCGACCACGCCAGCGGGTACCTGCTGGCCGCGGGGATCGTCGACGCGCTGACCCTGCGCAGCGGCGACGGCGCCGGGCGGGCGGTGTCGGTGTCGCTGGCCAGGACCGCCCGCTGGCTGATCGACGCACCGGGTCGGGTCGCCGATCCGCCGGCCGCGCGGGTACCCGGCCCGGACACCACCGTCACCCACGGGGCGGTCACCGCCGCCCGTCCCCCGTTGCCGGGTTGTCAGGACTATCCGTTTCCCGCCCACGAGTGGGGCGCCGACGCCCCGCACTGGGTCTGACCGGAGCGCGACGGGCTCGCGGGCTGGCAGAATCGGCGGGGTGCGCGAACATCGCTACGACCTCACCGTGACGTGGACCGGCAACGTGGGCAAGGGCACCGCGGACCCTGGCGCCTACGACCGCGACCACGTCGTCTCGGCGCCAGGGAAGCCGGACCTGCCGGGCAGCTCCGACCCCTCGTTCCGAGGCGAATCGTCGCGCTGGAACCCGGAGGAACTGCTGGTCGCCTCCCTGTCCCAGTGCCACATGCTCTGGTTCCTCGGCCTCGCGGCGGCGGCCGGGGTGGTGGTGACCGGGTACGTCGACCACCCGAACGGCACGATGACCGAGGAGCCCGGCGGCGCCGGACAGTTCGCCGAGGTGACGCTCCGGCCGGAGGTCACGGTGCCTGCGTCGACGGGATCGGCGACGGACGTCCGCGACCGACTCGACGCGCTCCACCACCGGGCCCACGAGATGTGCTTCATCGCGCGCTCGGTGAACTTCCCGGTGCACCACCAGGCCGACGTCCGGATCGAGGCCTGAGATGACCGACGAATCGGCAACGGTCCCACTGATCCTCGACCTCGACACCGGCATCGACGACTCACTCGCCCTGCTGTACCTGCTGGCCAGTCCCGAGGCCGAGATCCTGACGGTGGCGAGCACGGCCGGGAACGTGCCCGCCCCGCAGGTCGCCGCCAACAACCTGGCCTGGCTTGACCTCTGCGGACGGCCGGACATCGAGGTCACCCTCGGCGCCCCGGGTCCGCTGACCGACCCGCTGCGGACTACCGAGGACACCCACGGCCCCCAGGGCATCGGCTACGCGGAACTGCCCGCGTCGACCCGACAGGTGTCGCGGCGAAGCTCCGCCCAGGCCTGGGTCGAGGTGGCGCGGTCACGGCCCGGCGAGGTCACCGGGCTGGTGACCGGACCGCTGACCAATCTCGCCCTGGCCCTGCGGATGGAACCCGAACTGCCGCACCTGCTTCGGCGCCTGGTGGTGATGGGCGGCGCGTTCAACCACCCGGGAAACACCACACCCGAGTCGGAGTGGAACATCTCGGTGGACCCGGAGGCCGCGCACGAGGTGTTCGCCGCCTTCTCCGCGGCCCCCGCCGACCGCCTGCCGATCGTCTGCCCACTCGACATCACCGAGACCATCGAGATGCGACCCGAGCACCTGCACCTGTTGGCGCTGGCCGCGGGCAGCACGCCCGCCGAACCGGTCACCGAGGACGATCCGGCCGGAACCCGTTCCGTCACCTCCAATCCCGTGATCCGGGCGCTGACGGACGCGGTGCGGTTCTACCTGGAGTTCCACCGCGAACACGACCAGGGATTCCTCGCGCACATGCACGACCCGTTCGCCGCCGCGCTCGCCCTGGACCCGTCGCTCGCCACCCTGCGGCCCGCCACGGTGGACGTCGAACTGACCGGAACCCTCACTCGCGGTTGCACTGTCGCCGACTGGCGGGGCATGTGGGGCAGGCCGCCGAACGCCGAGGTCGCGGTCGCCACCGACCCGGCCGCGTTCTTCCGGCTCCTCGTCGACCGGGTGGGCACCCACGCGGGGACACACTGGCGCTGACCGCGGACACGAATTGCCCGAGCTGATACCTACATCACATTGACCGCGAAACCAGTTACCGTCGAACCAATCCCGGCACGGGACATCACGAGCGGGAGGTCTGCATGATCGATCGACGGAGGCTGCTCCTCGGCGCCGCGGGCGCCGGACTACTGGCGGGAACCGCCGGGCTCTCGCCCGCCGTCGCGCAGTCGAGCGGGGCGCTGCCGCCGAGACTCTCCGTTGGCGAGCCGCCGTTGCCGTTGGCGCTGGTCTACCGCGGGCCGGCGTCCGTGCCGGGCTGCCCCGAGTCCGTCGCCACCCTGCTGCAGACCTCGCCCCGCCCCTTCCGCACGGCATTCGTCGGGCCGAAGGAGCCGCTGAAGATCACCCGGGCCGTCCTCGACACCGCCACCGTGTACGCGCAGCCGGGCGGTGGCTCCCTCTCCTCGGCCTGGTCGGTGATGCAGCCGCATGCCAACGTCATCCGGAACTGGGTCTCCGGCGGCGGAAACTATCTCGGCTTCTGTCTGGGCGGCTACCTGGCCGGCGCGACGCCGGGGTTCAACCTGCTGCCCGGCGACACCTGGCAGTACATCACCGCATCCAACGCGACGGTCAAGACCACCGCGGCCACCCGGATCACGGTCAAGTGGCGCGGCGTCGAACGCACCCTGTTCTTCCAGGACGGTCCCGCCTTCGCCCTGAACCGGAACCACACCGCACAGGTGCTCGCGACCTACGCAGGCGGTCAGCCGGCCGCGGTGGTCGCCGACTACGCGGCAGGCCGGGTCGGCGTCGTCGGTCCACACCCGGAGGCGCACGCGGGCTGGTTCCGCGCAGACGGAGTCTCGCCGACCAACGCGATTCATCCGGAACTCGGGCACGACCTGATCGAGACCACCGTCTACGGCTGACTAGACGAGCCCGATCTCCCGTGCCACCCGGATCGCCTCGGCTCGGGTGTGCACACCGAGTTTGCGGTACATCGACTGCAGCTGGGTCTTCACCGTGTTCGGCGAGACATACAGTGACACGGCGACTTCCGCGACCGTGGCACCGCCGGACACGGCCCGCAGCACCGCGGACTCCCGTTCGGTGAGCCTGATCCACCGGATCGGCGCCGGGAACTGCTCGACGCGGTCGCCTGGATCCAGGCTCCGCCAGCGACCGGGTGCCGGGCGCTCGGCCGCGGCGAGCGCATTCACCGTCTCCGCAGGCACCGTCGAGAACGCACCCACCGCCCCGGTCTGCTCGGCGATCGCCACCGCCCGCCGCCAGGCCCGGCCGGCGGCGGTACCGTCACCGAGGTCGTGCAGTGCCGCCGCACCGAGCAGCACCGCCTCCAACCGGGTCCGCACCCAGGTGTCGGACCGGCGCCCCAGCGCGACGCAGGCCTCCGCGGCGGCCCGCGAGTCGCCGGCCAGGAAGTCGGCGCGAGCCCGGGCCAACGCGACCACCGGGTCGAGTCCGTACGCGTCGCCGGTTCGTGCGGTGGACGCACGCCCCAGCGCGCTGCCGAGCTCCACCTCCACCGAGGCCAGCAGCGGACCGGCCACCGCGCCGGGCGCCAGCCACCGGCCGTACACCGCGGTCGCCCGCCGAATCCGGTCGAGGCCGTGCTCGGCCTCACCGGTGGCCAGCGCCAGCAGGCAGTGGGCGTAGGTGACGAAGCCCCACAACTCCTCCCGATCGGACGGGTCGCCGAGCGCCGCCAGGGTGTGGGCGGCCCGCTCGGTCTCCGACCGGCCGACGGCCACGAGAGCACGGGCAACGAGCCCCGGGACTCGCACCATCGGCCCGACCCAGCCACCGACCGTCCCGAAACGCGCCTCGGCCTCGAGCCACCGCTCCGCGTGAAGATACTCACCCGCCAGCGCGTAGTTCAGCGCGAGCGCCCCGGCCGCGTTCCGCGGCACGAACTCGGCACCGGGCACCGCATCGCCCTCGTACGCCAGTCGCAGCTCGTCCGCGGCGCCGGCGAGGTCACCGGCCAGCTGCCTGGTGATCCCCCACTGCAGCCGCAGCAGCGGCAGGATCTCGCCCACCGAGTCCCGGCACGACGGCGCCAGGACGAGGACCGATTCCGATTCTCGGGCCGCCAGCTCGGCGGCCGGACCGAACTCGCCGGCCAACCGCATCAGGATCAGCTGCAGGGTGTTGAGCGCCATCCGCTCGCGGGCGGCCACGCTCACGCGTGGCACGCCGACCGCGGCCGGATGCGGCGGCCGGGTCTTGTCCGATTCCCACCGGCGGAACAGGTCCCGCGCCGCGACGAGCGCGGGGGAACCGTGGAGTGCCTCCGGCGGCAGCGCGGCGAGGCTCTCCCACACCAGCTGCGGGCGGGTGCAGATCATCTCGACCCAGTGCGTCCGCAGAATCGAGGCGGCGCGGTCCCAGAGTCCGGCGTCGACCGCATGGAACAACTCCTCGTCGAGGTCGCCTGCCTCGTGAAAGTGCGCCGTCAGCACCGCCGACTGCGGGAGGGTCCGCACACCGGACTCCGCCCGCGCCGCGCGCACCAACGACGCCCGGTACGCGGCCGGGTAGCGCCACTCGTCCAGCAGCGGACCGGCCGCACGCACCAGCACGCCTGCCCGTTCGAGCGTCGAGATCCGCTCGCGCGCACCGTCGCCGGTGAGGGCGAGCGCGACCTCCACGGTCAGGGTCCGGGCGACCGCGGTGGACAGCAGGAAAGAGCGGTGCGGCGCCAGCACCGGATCGTCGAGGATCCGGCGGTAGACGTAACGGTCGACGGCCAGGTCCAGGGACCGGGCGGCACGGGCCCACTCGTACTCGAAGTCGGCGTCGAAGGCCCGCGCCAACCCCACCGCAGAGGTCACCAGGGCCGCATGGCCACCGACGGTCTCGTGAATCTCACGGTAGGCCCGCCGGTCGAGGTGCACACCCGCCCGCACGAAGCTCGCCGCGACCTCCTCGACGGTGAACGCCAGTTCGGTCCCGAGGATCACCGTCGACTCGACGTCCGGGAACGAGCACGTGGCGAACTCCGACGCCACCCGGGTGGTGACGATGACCCGGAGCCCCGGAAGCGCCCGCAGCAGGGCACGTATCCGCGCGCGGGCATCGCGCGCCCCGATTCGCTCGGGGAGGTCCAGGACCAGGACGGCAGCCCGATCGTCGGCCGACCCGCGCAACGCGGCGTCCACCTCGTCCCAGAACCCCGCCGTTCCGGAAACGGCATCCGGCGCGGCGAACGTCACCGCCCGCAGATCAGCTGCCTGAGGAGTAGCGAGCCACGAATGCACGAGGGCGGACTTGCCCGAACCCAGTGGTCCGCCGATCACGGTCAGCGGGTTTCCCTCGGCGATTCGCTCGAAGAGTCTCGGCCGGGGCGTGAGGGCGTCGCCGCGCAACGATTCGAGCACTCCCCAACACCACCCCAGTCCACAGGCATCTTGATCGATTCAAGTCACCGCTATTGTTCCGCAATCTTACCCGCAGCCCCTCCGGCGGCCGCAATCTATCCATGACTCCAAGTGACGCATATCGCGTCCGCACCCCAGGATCGGGTGAAGATCAGGGGTGAACTTCACCCGCGTCTTTCGACAACCCGCCGGTGCGGGCGCCGACCGACCTCGGGCACCGGCCGGAACGGCTGCGGCACAGACCCGCCGTCGGACCGCCGCTATGCCGGAGCATCCTGCGGCAACCCGCGGCGGCAGCAGCCCGGCAGCCACCGCGACAGTCACAACCCGAACCCGCAGGTGAGCTACACCACAAGCTACCAATTGGTCAGAGCGGCCCGCGGCGGCGTGGTTCGATGGGCAGGTCGCCACGCCACCCGTCAGTCGTTGGGCGCATAAGTTAGCTAGATGTTTGCCGCGCCCTGAGAAGGTGGAATGAACGACGAGATGACAGGCCCGATTCGTCGGGTGGAGTCGGTGCTGCCCGGACCCCGGACAGACGCGCCACACGGCCGACGGCTCAATCATGTCTTCGAGGCCTCCTGCGATCGGGCGCCGCGCAGCGTCGCGGTCGAGTGCGGCGATGCCCGACTGAGCTACGAACAGCTCGAGTACCGGGCCAACCAGCTCGCCCACCAACTGGTCGCGGTCGGCAGCGGTGTGGGTTCGCGGGTGGCGATCCTGCTCGAACGCTCCGTCGAGACCTACGTCGCACTGCTGGCCATCCTCAAGGCCGGCGCGGCCTTCGTGCCGATCGACCCCGCCTCACCCGCGGACCGGATCGACTACATCACCTCGGACGCCGGCGCCGACCTCGTGATCACCACCTCGTCGTTCGCCGAGATCCTCTCCACCCTGCACACCGACTGGCTCGAGGTCGACACCCAGGCCGACGAGATCGCCCGGCGGCCCAGCAGCCGCCCGATCCTCGAAGTCCTGCACAAGGATCCGGCAGCCTACGTCATCTACACCTCCGGCTCGACCGGCCGTCCCAAGGGCGTCGAGGTCGCGCAGTCGAGCATCTGCAACTTCCTCGACGTCGTGCCCGAGGTCTACGACGTGCAGCCCACCGACCGGGTCTACCAGGGCATGACCATCTCCTTCGACTTCTCCATCGAGGAGATCTGGCCGACCTGGGCCGTCGGGGCGACCCTGGTCGCAGGCCCGACCGACGCCGGCCGACTCGGCGGCGACCTGGCCGACTTCCTCGACCGGACCGCCATCACCGTCCTGTACTGCGTGCCGACCCTGCTCGCCACCATCCCGCGCGAACTCCCGGGCCTGCGGAGCATCCTGGTCGGCGGCGAGGCCTGTCCCCGCGAGATCGTCGAGCGCTGGGCACGACCCGGCCGGCGCATCCTCAACACCTACGGCCCGACCGAGGCGACCGTCACCGCGACCTGGTGCGAGCTGCTGCCCGGGCGTCCCGTCACCATCGGCGTTCCGCTGCCCACCTACTCGGTGGTGATCCTCGACGAGGACCGGTACCCGGTCGCCGACGGCGAGGTCGGCGAGATCTGCATCGGCGGCCCCGGCGTCGCCCGCGGCTACGTCGGCCGCCCCGACCTGACCGAGGACCGCTTCTTCCCGCACCCCTTCGCCGGTCCCAGCGGCCGGCTCTACCGCACCGGCGACCTCGGCCGGATCACCGCGGACGGCGAGATCGAGTACCTCGGACGCGCCGACGCCGAGGTGAAGATTCGCGGTCACCGAGTCGACCTCGGCGAGATCGAGAGCGTGCTGCTCGAGGACCCGGCGGTCGCCAGCAGCGTCGTCGCCCTGGTCACGGTGTCCGGTTCCCAGCACCTCGCGGCCTACCTGGTGCTGCGCTCGGGCGTCGCCCGGCCCGGCGACGTCGCGGAACTGGTCGAGCGTCTGCACGGCGAGGCCCACTCCCGGCTGCCCGACTACATGGTCCCCACCTTCGTCGACATCGTCGACGAACTGCCGATGATGCCCAGCGGCAAGGTCGACCGCCCCCGGCTGCCCGAACCCAGCGGCCAGCGCCTCGCCGTGGCCACCGGCCCCGTGGTGGCCGCCGGCTCCGAGCTCGAGCGCACCCTGCAGCTGGTGTGGGCGGAACAACTCGGACTCGAGGTCGGGTCACTGTCGGTCGACGCGAACTTCTTCACCGAACTCGGCGGTCACTCGCTGCTCGCCGCCCAGCTGGTGACCACGCTCCGCGAGCGTGGCATCGACGACGCCCTCGGCATCCGTGACGTGTACGCGCACCCGACGGTCCGCGAGCTCGCCGCCGCCCTGGCGCCGACGTCCGGCCACGGCGCGGTCGCGGCGCCGCCGATCGACCGGACACCACCGCGGGTGGCCAGCACCGCGGAGGTGGGCAGGGCAGGGGGCGCGCAGGGGGCGATGCTGCTGCTGATCCTGCTCGTCGTCACCCTGCCGGTCTCCGTCGTCTACAGCGTGCACAACGGCCAGCCGTCCGTCGGTGCGTTGATGGACCTGCTCCTGGCAACCGTGCCGACGTATCTGCTGGTCCGCTGGGTGCTGCCGGTACTACTGGTCCGCCCGCTCTCCCGGGGCATCGAGCCCGGCACCTATCCGCTGTGGGGGGGCACCTACGTCCGGTTGTGGATGGTCGAGCACCTGATGATGCTCTCGCCGCTGCCCGTGCTGAGCGGGTCGCCGATGATGTCGCAGTTCCTGCGCTCGACCGGCGCAAAGGTGGGCCGGGACTGCTACATCGGGACCAGCGCGCTGCCCTTCCCGTCGATGGTGACCATCGGTGACGGCGTCTCGATCGGCTACAACACCGACGTCCGGCCCTGGCACGTCAAGAACGGCTGGGTCACCCTCGAGCCGATCGTCGTCGGCGACGGCGCCTTCGTCGCCGAGAACTGCGTCCTCGAACCGGGATCCGGGCTCGGCGACGGCGCGATGCTCGGCGAGCAGTCCACCCTCACCCGCGGCAGGCGGATCCCGGACGGCCAGCGCTGGATCGGCTCTCCGCCGTCCGAGGTCCCCGCGCTGAGCCCGACCGTCGAGCAGATGCACGCCGCCGACCCCGCGCCGCGGTGGACAGGCGGACTGCTGGCCGCCGCGTGGGCCGGACTCGCGACACTGGAACTGCTGGCCATCGCGACCATCGTGCCGTCGCTGGTGCTGGTCTGGGCGGTGCTGCTCGAGTACGGCATGATCGCCGCGCTGCTCGCCACCCTGCTGTCGGGCGCCGTCTACGTGCTCACGGTCTGCGCCGTGGTCGCGGGCGGCAAGCGCCTGATCCTGCCGACGCTGCCGGCCGGCGAGTTCACGGCCGCCTCCGGCCTCGGGGTCCGGAAGTGGATGACCGACAAGCTGTTCGAGATGAGCCTGACCTACACCAACTCGCTGTACGCCACCCTGTACACGACGCCGTGGCTGCGGCTGCTCGGCGCCCGGGTCGGCTCCGGCGCCGAGGTGTCGACGGTCGCGCACATCGACCCCGACCTGCTGACCATCGGCGACGAGAGCTTCGTCGCCGACATGGCCAGCCTGGGCGGATCCACCTTCTGCAACGGCCGAATGTCGTTCGCGCGGACCGAGGTCGGCACCCGCGCCTTCATCGGCAACGCCGCGATGGTGCCCAGCGGCACCCGGACCGGGGACGGCTCGCTGATCGGCGTGCTCACGGTCCCGCCGGCCGAGGGCGTACCCGCCGACACGTCGTGGCTGGGCTCGCCCGCGATCTTCCTGCCCGCCCGCCAGGACAGCGGCGAGTTCGACGACTCCGAGATCTTCAACCCGACCCGGGGCGTCATTGCGCACCGACTGTTCATGGAGTTCTTCCGGATCACCCTGCCCGCCACCGTCGTCGGCGTCAGCCTGTACTTCTACCTGCTCGGGCTCTCCCAGTTCGCACGCACCACCGGCATGCTGGTGACGATCCTGACTGCGCCGCTGCTGGCGCTCGGGACGGCGTACTGCGTGGTGCTCTACGCCGCGGCGGTGAAGCGAAACATGGTGGGCACCTACGTCCCCCGGGTCGAGCCGTTGTGGGCGAAGTTCGTCCGACGGGCCGAGTTCGCCACCGGCGTGTACGAGGCGGCCGCGGTACCGGTGCTGCTGCACCAGCTGATGGGCACCCCGTTCCTGGCCCCGCTGCTGCGTGGGTTCGGGGCCACGATCGGCCGACGGGTCTGGATCGGCACCACCTACCTCACCGAGTTCGACCTGGTGCGCATCGGCGACGACGCGACCGTCGGCGCGGGAGTCTCGTTGCAGACCCACCTCTTCGAGGACCGGGTGATGAAGATGTCCACGGTGACCGTCGGCGACGGCGCCTCGGTCGGCACCCGCTCGATCGTGCTCTACGACGCGGTGGTCGGCGACGGCGCCGAGCTCGACGCCCTCTCGCTGCTGATGAAGGGCGAGCAGTTGCCGCCGCACACCCGCTGGCACGGGATCCCCGCGCAGGGTGTCCGGTCGTGACCACCCGTCGGCCGCTCGCACTGGTCTACCGCGGCGGCGCCACCGAGCCCGGCTGCCCGGAGTCCGTCGCGGCACTGCTGCGCCGCAGCCGGTGGAACTTCGACGTGCACTACGTCGGCCCGCGGGAACGGGTCAAGCTGACCCGCGCCGCCCTCGGTGTCGCCACGGTCTACGCCCAGCCCGGCGGCGCCACCCTCGGCCCGGCCTGGCGGCAGATGCGCAGGCACCGGGACACCGTGCGCGAGTTCGTCGCCGGCGGCGGCCGCTACCTCGGCTTCTGCCTGGGCGGCTACCTCGCGGGCGCCACCCCCGGATTCGACCTGATTCCCGGGGACGCCGACCAGTACATCGCCTCCACCGGGGCCGGTGTCGCCACCACCGACGCCACCACCGTCGAGGTGCGGTGGCGCGGCTACCGGCAACCCCTCTACTTCCAGGACGGACCCTTGTTCGAGCTCAGCCCGGCGCCCCACACTCCCGTGGACGTCCTCGCGAACTACGCCAACGGCCAGGTGGCCGCGCTGGTCACGGACTTCGGCTCCGGCCGGGTCGGCGTGGTCGGCCCGCACCCGGAGGCGGACTCCCACTGGTTCGCGGACTCCGGACTGCGCACCCCCGAGTCCAGCGGCGTCGCCGCCGGGCTCGACCTCATCGACGCGGTGATGTGCTGACATGTCCACCACCGCAACCCCCGTCACCGCTCCCCCGACCCGCAAGGCCTCGCGCCTGGCCGGCATCGACGCCACCCGAGGACTGGCCATCCTCGGCATGATGGCCGTCCACTCCCTCAACGAGTACGACGACGCAGGCGACCCCACCTGGATGTACTCGCTCTCCGCGGGCCGGGCGGCGGCGATCTTCGCCGTCCTCGCCGGCGTGAGCATCGCCTTCATCTCCAAGCGGCGCCGGCAGCACCGCGGACCCGAGGCGACCGGGATCAGCGCGTCGCTGGCCGCCCGGGCCGTGGTGATCGGGCTGATCGGGCTGTTCCTGGGATACACCGAGATCGAGTTCGGCGTGGTGATCCTGACCTACTACGCGGTGATGTTCCTGCTCGCGATTCCGCTGATCTACCTCTCCACCCGGACGCTGGTGGTGCTCACCGTCGCCGCGGGGCTGCTCCTGCCGGCGGCGAGCCAGCTGCTGAGACCCGTCCTTCCCGAGTTCCTCGACGGCCAGCTGTCCTTCTCCCACCTGGTCCACGATCCACTCGGGGTGCTCGCCACGCTCGTCTTCACCGGCGAGTTCCCGGCGCTGGTCTGGATGACGTACGTGGGCGCGGGACTCGTCGTCGGCCGGCTCACGCTGTCCTCGCTGCGAGTCGCCGCGTCGCTGTTCGGCACCGGTCTCGCCCTGATGCTCGGCTCCGCCGTGGTGTCCTGGGCTCTGCTGAACCCGTTCGGCGGGCTCGACCGGATCGACGCCACGACCGACGACGCCGTCATCACCGAACTGCTCCTCTTCGGCGGCGACGGCACCGTCCCCACCACCACCTGGTGGTGGCTGGGCGTCAACGGCCCGCACACCGGCACCCCGTTCGACCTGATGGCCACGATCGGCAGCTCGCTGGCCGTGCTCGGGGTGGCACTGCTGCTCGGGCACGTGACCCAGCGCTACCTCGCCATCGCGGTCCGGGTCCTGTTCGTGCCGCTCACCGCCATCGGCAGCATGTCGCTCACGGCCTACGTCGGCCACATCGCGTTCATCAACTCGGACTTCGACGTCTACGGACCCTGGTCCGGCTACCTGCGCCAGGTGGTGGTGATGATCCTGCTGGCGATCGTCTGGCGGGCCACCGCCGGACGCGGCCCGCTCGAGGGCCTGGTCACCGCGGTCACCACCCGGGCGCAGCGGCGTGCCCGGGATTGGGCCCGGCACCGGACCGCCACTAGCCTCGACGCGTGAACCCCGGACGACGGACCCTGACCCGACGCGGACTGCTGCTCGGTGTCGGCGCCGTCGCCCTCGGCGGCGGCGCGGCGGCCTTCGCGCTGCAGCCCAGAACGGACGACCGGCCTGTGGCCCTGGTGTACCGCGGCAAGGCGGCCTGCCAGGGCTGCGCCGAATCCGTTGCACAGCTGCTGGAAACCGCACCGACCCCGTTCCGGGCCGTCTACTGCGGGCCGGGCGAGGACGTCGAGCTGACGGCGGAGGCGCTCGCAGGCGCCGCGGTGTACGCCCAGCCCGGCGGCGGCGAGGTCGGCCCCGCGTGGCGTCGGATGCGGGCGCATGCCGACGACGTCCGGGCCTTCGTGCACGGCGGCGGCAACTACCTCGGCTTCTGCCTCGGCGCCTACCTCGCAGGCACCGGACCCGGGTTCGGTCTGATCCCCGAGCAGGTGAACCGGTACATGGACACCGAGGGCTCGGAGGTCCACGACACCGACGACACCGTCGTTGCGGTGGACTGGCGCGGCGGGCAACGGCACATGTTCTTCCAGGACGGTCCGCAGTTCACCGGCGACTGGGTCGCCGCGCCTGCGACCACGGTGCTGGCGCGGTACCGCACCGGGACCGTCGCCGCCGCCGTCACCGGCTACGGCGCCGGACGCGTCGGGGTGGTGGGCCCGCACCCGGAGGCCGACGAGAGCTGGTACAGCGGACCCGGACTGACCAATCCCGACGGCATCCGGTTCGACCTCGGCCACGACCTGATCGCCACGACCGTCGAGCGCTAGCCGGCACAACCAACGTGGCCGCCCACCCCTGCCTGGGGTGGACGGCCACGAATGCGACGGACGAACCGACCGTCAGCTGTCGAACGCGTCCAGGATCTGGTGCGCGGCCAGGGCCGCCGTGAGCGAGCCCTCCCGCACCTGCTGCTCCACCTCGTGCCGGATCGTCTTGACCTTCGCGTCGTCGTCGAGCCGGCGCAGCAACTGGTCGTGGACCATGGACCAGGTCCAGTCCACCTGCTGCTGCTGACGCTTGCGCTCGAGCTCCCCGGCGTCGCCGAGCACCTTGCGGTGCCGTAGGACCTCGTCCCAGAACTTGTCGACACCGTCGTTCTCGAGCGCACTCATGGTGAGCACCGGCGGCTTCCACAACGCGTCGTGCGGGTAGATCAGCCGCAACGCGCCTGCCAGTTCCCGCGCCGCGCCCTTCGCCTCGATCTTGTGCTTGCCGTCGGCCTTGTTCACCGTGACGATGTCGGCCAGCTCGAGCACGCCCTTCTTGATGCCCTGCAGCTGGTCGCCGGTGCGGGCGAGGGTCAGGAAGGTGAAGGTGTCGACCATGTTCGCGACGGTGACCTCGGACTGCCCGACGCCGACCGTCTCGACCAGGATCACGTCGTAGCCGGCCGCCTCGAGCAGCACGATGGTCTCGCGGGTGGCCTTCGCGACGCCGCCGAGCGTCCCCGAGGTCGGGGACGGCCGGATGTACGCGTTCGGCTCCACCGACAGGTTCTGCATCCGGGTCTTGTCACCCAGGATCGACCCGCCGGTCCGCGTCGAGGACGGGTCGACGGCCAGGACCGCGACCTTGTGCCCCAACGAGAGCAGGTACATCCCGAGCGCCTCGATGGTGGTCGACTTGCCCACCCCGGGCACGCCGGTGATGCCCACCCGGATGGCACCGCCTGCGTGCGGGAGCAGGCGCAGCAGCAGCTGCTGCGCCTGCTCCCGGTGGTCCGCCCGGGTCGACTCGACGAGGGTGATGGCCTTGGCGAGCTGAGCCCGCCGGTCGGCCAGTACCGCGTCACCGAGTGCGGTCAGGTCCAGGACCGGTCTAGCTGCCACTCAGATCGTGCCCCAACTGTGCCGACAGCTTCTCGAGCAGTCCGGTGGCCGCATCCGCGATCACCGTGCCGGGCGGGAAGATGGCGGCCGCGCCGGCCTGGTACAGCTCCTCGAAGTCACCGGGCGGGATGACGCCGCCGACCACGACCATGATGTCGGGGCGGCCCACCGCGGCGAGCGCCTCCCGCAGCGCAGGCACCAGAGTGAGGTGTCCGGCAGCCAGGGAGGAGACACCGACGACGTGCACGTCGGCGTCGGCGGCCTGGTTGGCCACCTCTTCGGGGGTCTGGAACAGCGGTCCGACGTCCACGTCGAAGCCGAGGTCGGCAAACGCCGTGGAAATCACCTTCTGGCCGCGGTCGTGTCCGTCCTGGCCCATCTTGGCGACCAGGATGCGGGGACGACGACCCTCGGCCTCGGCGAACGCCTCGACGAGTTCGGTTGCGGTGGCGATGTTCTCCGCCTTTCCGGCCTCGTCCCGGTACACACCGCTGATGGTCCGGATCTCGGCCTGGTGACGCCCGTAGACCTTCTCGAGCGCGTCGGAGATCTCCCCGACGGTGGCCTTCGCGCGGGCCGCGTTCACGGCGAGCGCGAGCAGGTTGTTCTCCATGCCGCCCTCGGCGGACGCCGCCGCCCGGGTGAGCTCGGCGAGCGCGGCCTGCGTCGCGTCCTCGTCCCGCTCGGCCCGCAGCGCTGCGAGCTTCGCGAGCTGCTCGGCACGCACCTTGGAGTTCTCGACCTTGAGCACCTCGATGCTGTCGAGCTCGTCCGGCACGTACTTGTTGACGCCGACCAGCGGCTGGCGGCCGGAGTCGATCCGCGCCTGGGTGCGGGCCGCGGCCTCCTCGATGCGCAGCTTCGGGATGCCCTCGCTGATGGCCTGCGCCATGCCGCCGGCCTCCTCCACCTCGGCGATGTGCGCACGCGCACGGTTCGCCAGCTGGTGGGTGAGCCACTCGACGTAGTGCGAGCCGCCCCACGGGTCGATCGGCCGGGTGGTGCCGGACTCCTGCTGCAGCAGCAGCTGGGTGTTACGCGCGATGCGGGCCGAGAAGTCGGTCGGCAGCGCGATGGCCTCGTCGAGCGCGTTGGTGTGCAGCGACTGGGTGTGGCCCTGGGTCGCGGCCATCGCCTCGACGCAGGTACGCCCGACGTTGTTGAACACGTCCTGCGCGGTCAGCGACCAGCCGGAGGTCTGCGAGTGGGTGCGCAGCGAGAGCGACTTCGCGTTCTTGGGCTCGAACTTCTCGACCAGTTCGGACCACAGCAGGCGACCGGCACGCAGCTTGGCCACCTCCATGAAGAAGTTCATGCCGATGGCCCAGAAGAAGGACAGTCGCGGCGCGAACTCGTCGATCTCCATGCCCGCGTCCAGACCCGCGCGGATGTACTCCACGCCGTCGGCGAGGGTGTACGCCAGCTCCAGGTCGGCCGTCGCTCCGGCCTCCTGGATGTGGTAGCCGGAGATGGAGATCGAGTTGAACTTCGGCATCTTCGCGCTGGCGAAGGCGAAGATGTCGGAGATGATCCGCATCGACGGCTTCGGCGGGTAGATGTAGGTGTTGCGGACCATGAACTCCTTCAGAATGTCATTCTGAATGGTTCCGGCGAGCTGCTCGGGCGTGACGCCCTGCTCCTCCGCGGCAACGACGTAGAGCGCGAGGATCGGCAGCACCGCGCCGTTCATCGTCATCGACACCGACACCTGGGACAGGTCGATGCCGTCGAAGAGCTGACGCATGTCCAGGATGGAGTCGATGGCCACTCCGGCCATGCCGACGTCACCGGCCACCCGCGGGTGGTCCGAGTCGTAGCCACGGTGCGTGGCCAGGTCGAAGGCGACCGACAGGCCCTTCTGACCGGACGCGAGGTTGCGGCGGTAGAAGGCGTTCGACTCGGCGGCGGTGGAGAACCCGGCGTACTGACGGATGGTCCACGGCTGGTTGACGTACATCGTCGGGTACGGCCCGCGCAGGAACGGCGCCGCGCCCGGGAAGCTGTCGAGCGGGTAGCCCTCGGCCTCGGCGGCGTCGCGGTCGGCCTTGGTGTAGACCGGCTTGACGTCGATGCCCTCGGGGGTCGACCACACCACCTCGTCGGCGGTGTAGTTGTTCGCGGCCGCCGCCTCCGCGATGTGCGCGGTGGTCCGGTCCGCGGTGGGCGCCTGCGGGGCGGGCGCGGCCGGGTCCGTCAGCGGGACGTCGGCGAAGCTGCCGATCAGGTGGCCGACGCGGCTGGTCATTTCACTCCCAAGGTGTCAAGCAGGCCGGACAGGGCCGACACTGCGTCGATACGAGCGGTGAGGAAGCCGTCGGGGCGGTCGGAACCCTCCGCGTCGGCAAAGGTCTTCTCGGGACCGGCGAGCAGCACCGTCTCGATGCCGGCTGCGCGCAGCGCGTCGACCGCGGGCACACCGTCCGCGCCGTAACGCTTGTCGGTGCCACAGAGCACCGCGACCGTCGTGCCCGAGTCCCGCACGACGGCGGGCAGGGTGCCGAGGTCGAGAGTGCCCGGGTTGACCGCCTCGATGCCGCCGGAGGCCAGCAGGTTCGACGCGAAGGTGGTCCGGCCGTTGTGCTCGGCCACCGAACCGAGCGCGGCGAGCAGCACCTTGGGCCGCGAGCCGTTCTCCGCCAGGTAGCTGTCGGACCGGGTGCGGAGCGCCTCGAACGCGGCGCCGTAGCGGGCCACGCCGTCGAGCGGCGAGGCAGCGTCGGTCAGTGCCTTCTCATCGAGGTTCGGGAACTCGTTGACGCCGGTGACCGCGGTCTTGCGGTGCGCGATGTCGGACTCACGGGCCGCGCGGGTGGCCGCGATCCGGTCGTCGACCAGTCCGGACTCGAGGGCCGCGACGAAGCCGCCGTCCGCCTCGATCTGCTGGAAGAACTCCCAGGCCTTGGCCGCGATCGAGGAGGTGAGGTCCTCGACGAACCAGGAGCCCGCGCTCGGGTCGAGCACCCGACCGAGGTGCGACTCCTCGAGCAGCAGCAGCTGGGTGTTGCGAGCGATGCGCGCGGCGAAGGACTTCGAGGTGTCCAAGGTGCCCGCGGGCACCGCGGCGTCGAACGGCAGCACCGTCACCGAGTCGGCACCGCCGACGCCGGCGCCGAAGGCGGCGAGCGTGGTGCGGAGCATGTTCACCCACGGGTCACGCTGCGTCATCATCGCGGCCGAGGTGACCGCGTGCTGCGGTGCGCCACCGAACTCGGAGGCGCCGCACACCTGCGCGATGCGGGCCCACAGCTGGCGGCCGGCGCGGAACTTCGCGATGGTCTGGAACTGGTCGTCCGAGGCGGAGAACCGGAACTCGATCTGGCCCAACGCCTTCGAGATGCTCACGCCCGCAGCGGTGAGCGAGCGCAGGTACTCGAGCCCGGCGGCAATCGCCGCGCCGAGCTCTTCCGCGTCGCTCGCGCCCGCGTTGTGGAACACGGTGCCGTCGACGGTCAGCGCGCGGACGGTCTCGTCCCGGCCCGCGGCGGTCTGCGCGAGGGCGACGGCGGCGGCCAGGTCCACGTCGGAACGGCCGGCGAACCGGCTGGTCAGCGGCGCGGCACCGAGGCTCACCGTGACCGCGGCGCGGTCGGTGACGCCGTCACCGGCGGCGGCGCGGGCGTCGAGCAGCGCGAGCACCTGCTCGGCGGCGACGGTGGTGTCCGCTCCCGCGTCGAGGGTCAGCGGCGCGAGGTCGAGCAGCACGCCCTCGAGCGCCTGCGCCAGACCGGCGGCGGGCACCGCGTCGGCGCCGACGGAGAGCCAGATCGCGCTGATGCCGTTGTCCAGGCCGTCGAGGATCGTCTGGTTGACGGCCTCGGCGCTGGACTCACCGGCTCCGAAGGCGGCGCTGACGAGCCACCCGCGGTTCACGTCGCGGTGGGCGTCACGGCCACGCACGAACGGGAACTCGCCGGGCAGCGTGTTCTCGGCGGCCTCGTCGCGACGGGTGTACAGCGGCGCGACGGTCACACCGTCGTAGGTGGGGGTGTCGAGCAGTCGTTCCGGCTCGGCGGGCAACTCGGACACGTCCACCCGGCGGGCCTTCGCGAGCACCGCCGCCACAGCCTGCTGCCACGCCGCGTAGTCGCGGGCGGCGTCCTCGGCCTGTGAAGCGTGTGACACAGGAGCTTGTGACACGGTGTCTGCTTCCTCTCGATATTCGGGCACAGTCATTGTCCCGTGATGCTAGCTGCAGCGAAATCCGTGTCGATCAGGCCCACCACCTACTCATTGGTAACTTCTGTACCAGTGCGGTCCCGGGGCACTGACGACCGCAACCGGGCCGGGTAGCCTGGGCGATCGTGACGAAATGGCTGCGCGACCCGAAGCTGGTCGGGGCGTTGCTCCTGCTGATCCTGCTCGCCGCCGTGGCGGTGCTCGTCCCGCACCCGTCGATCGACCAGGTCCGCGAATGGTCGGTCGCAGCCGGGCCCACATTCCCGCTGCTGTTCTTCCTGGTCCACGTGGTCGTGACGGTGGCGCCCGTCCCCCGCACCCTCTTCACGCTCGCCGCGGGGGTGCTGTTCGGGTCGCTCTCCGGCATCCTCCTCGCGGTCGCGGCCACCACCGTCAGTGCGGCGCTGGCCCTGCTGCTGGTGCGCGCGGTCGGCCGCGACGTCGTCGCCGCCCACCTGACGCATCCGTCGGTGCAGAGGGTGGACGACCGCCTGGCCCGCCGCGGCTGGCTGGCGGTGGGGTCGCTGCGGTTGATCGCGCCGGTGCCGTTCTCGGTGCTCAACTACTGCGCGGGGGTCTCCTCGATCCGGTTCTGGCCCTTCGTGGTGGCCACCCTGGTCGGGGTCGTCCCCGGCACCGTCGGCGTGGTGTTGCTCGGCGACGCGCTGGGCGGGCAGACCAACCCGGCGCTGCTGGCCCTGTCCGGGGCGTGCATCGCCGTCGGCGCAATCGGCCTGGTGCTGGACACCCGAATGCCGGTGCCCGGCACCACCGTCGCGCTGTCGGAGTCGGAAGTGCCGCCCGTCAGGACGGATTGAGCGGGTCCACCAGCAGATCCATCACCGACTGCGACGACGGGTTCGGCTGCGTCGGCGGTTCGACCTGCAGGGGTCCCGGCGCAGGCGCGTCCACCGACTGGTGCGCGACCGCCTCGGCCGCCGCGACCGCCTTCGCCACTGCCGGATCCGACTTGGTCTCGAACCACTCCGCGACCTCGTCCGAGTCGTCCACCGGCGGCGCGACGTCATCCGAGGCACTCGGCTCGAACCGGAACACCCCGTCCTCGCCCGGCGCACCGAGCGACTTCGCGAAACCCTTGAGCGCGTCACCGAAGTCGCTCGGCAGCAGCCACACCTTGTTCGCGTCACCGCGAGCCATCTCCGGGAGCGTCTGGAGGTACTGGTAGGCAAGCAGTTCCGGCGTGGGCTTGCCCGCCTTGATCGCGGCGAACACCTTCTCGACGGCCTTCGCCTCGCCCTGCGCCTGCAGGTACTTCGCGGCCCGCTCACCCTGCGCGCGCAGGATCCGGGACTGCCGCTCGCCCTCGGCGGTGAGGATCGACGCCTGCTTGGCGCCCTCCGCGGCGAGGATCCGGCTCTGCTTGTCGCCCTCGGCGGTCTTGATCGCGGACTCCCGATGACCCTCGGCGGTGAGGATGGTGGCCCGCTTCTCGCGGTCCGCCTTCATCTGCTTCTCCATCGACTCCTGGATCGACGGCGGCGGGTCGATGCTCTTGAGCTCGACGCGGGCGACGCGCAGGCCCCAGCGTCCGGTGGCCTCGTCGAGCACGACGCGGAGCTGACCGTTGATCGAGTCCCGCGAGGTGAGCGTCTCCTCGAGCGTCATCCCGCCGACCACGTTGCGCAGCGTGGTGGTGGTGAGCTGTTCGACGCCGACGATGTAGTTGTTGATCTCGTACACCGCGGCCTGCGGGTTGGTCACCTGGAAGTAGACCACCGTGTCGATGGAGACCGTCAGGTTGTCCTGGGTGATCACCGGCTGCGGCGGGAACGAGACCACCCGCTCACGCAGGTCCACCTTGGCCCGGATCCGGTCCACGAACGGCACCAGGAAGGTGAGCTGACCGGACACCGTGCGCACGTAGCGGCCGAGTCGTTCGATCACCGCAGCCTCCGCCTGCGGGATGATCGCGACGGACTTCGCCATCGTGATCACCACCAGCACGACGATCACTGCAAGGACAATGAGTGCGGCCATTACGGTCCCCTCCACACGACGGCGGTCGCGCCGTCTATCTCCATCACGGTCACGGTCGTGCCCGGCTCGTACACCTCGGTCGGGTCGAGTGCGCGGGCGGTCCACACCTCGCCGGCGAGCTTGATCTGGCCGCCGTGCTCGGCGACCTCCGCCAGCACCACCGCCTGCCTGCCCGCCAACGCGTCGGCGTTGGTGACCAGCAGCGGCGGCTTGGCGAAACGACGCAGCAACGCCGGACGTACGCCCAGCACCAGGACCAGCGACGTCAGCGCAAAGATCACCGCGTCCGCCCAGACCGGCAGGTCGGTGACCGTGGTGACCCCGGCGGTCGCCAGCGCGCCGCCGGCCAGCATCAGGAGAAAGAAGTCTCCCGTCATCGCCTCGGCGGCGGCGAGCAAAACGCCTGCTACCAGCCAGATTATCGCTGCCACGACCTCATCTAACCAGAGTCGTCGCCGAGGCTGGGGTCCATCGCGGCGACAGCGCTCGCCTACGGCTCGGTGACGAAGTCCACCAATCGCTCGACCGCCCCGATCAGCGGCGCCTCGAGGTCCCGGAAGGTGGACACGGCGCCGTAGACGCGGCGCCAACCGTCCTGCGGGGTGCCCCAGCCGAGTTCGCGGCAGATGCCGGTCTTCCAGTCCTCGCCGCGCGGGATCGACGGCCAGGCCGCGATACCGACGGCCTTGGGCCGCACCGCTTCCCACACGTCGATGTACGGATGGCCGGTCACCAGCACGTGCGGGCCGAGGTTCTGGGTCATCCGGGTCTCCTTGGAGCCCTCCACCAGGTGGTCGGCCAGCACCCCGACCTTGCGACCCGGGCCGGGACCGAACTCGGCGAGCCGGTCGGCGAGGTTGTCGAGGCCCTCGATGTGCTCGACAACGACGCCCTCGACCCGCAGGTCGTGACCCCAGACGCGTTCGACGATGGCGGCGTCGTGGATGCCCTCGACCCAGATCCGGCTGGGCAGCGCGGTGCGGGCCCGCAGTCCTTCGACCCGGGTGGAGCCGGACGCGGACCGCGTCGGTTCGACCTTCTTGGCGGGCGTCGGGCGGACCAGGGTTACGGTCTGGCCGTCGATCAGGAAGGCGGAGTCCCGCATCGCGAACAGTCGGGTCTGACGGCGACCGTCCTCGAGTCGGACGAAGTCGCCGTCGTAGGTCTTCTCCATGCCGACCACCGCGCCGCAGTAGCCGGTCGCCGCGTCCTCGACCACCAGACCCCGGTCCGCCGGCACCTTTGGCGCCGCCGGGCGATGCCTCCGGGTGTGGCCGGAGAAGATGTTGCCGCCGTACATGTCACGTGAGCTCACGGACCATCACGGTAGGACACCCGCTCGGTTCGGCCGTCCCCGCCACGCCGTCCTATGCTTGATTACCGTGTCCTGTCCGAGTACCACCCTGGCCGTGTGGGCCGCCTCCTGGTTGGCCGGCGCCAGTTCGCCCGACGACGTGATCGAGGCCGTCCGCGCATGGGCGCCGATGCACCTGGTCCACGCCGGTGACGCGCAGGTCGCGGTGCAGTGGGACCTGCCCTGGCCCGACCCCGAGGACGCGGGCCCGGTGCTGCTGCTGCGTGCGGTGCGACGGCTGACCGATCAGCACCCGGACTCCGTGATCACCCTGGTGCTGCCAGCGCCGGGTGACGTCCGCGGCCTGCCGCTCGGCACCGCGTTCGCGGCCGCCGCGACCGAGGCAGGCCAGGGGGTGCTCCTCGGCCCGCCGGGGCGCCCCGGGATCGGCATCGTGCCGACCGTGGACGGACCGGACGTCCTGCGATGGACGGCCTTCCCGGTGCCTGCCGTCCCCGGCCCCGTCGAGTCGATGGGCCTCGGCGAGGCCGAGTTCGAACTGCGCGAGGCGGTCCGGTCGGCGGCGGAGGCGTTGGCCTCGATGTCCGGCGGGTTCAGCCCCGACGGCGACGACCCCCGGGACGCGATCGCGCGCGCGCTGGCGGGCACCGCACACCACAGCTACCCGGACGGCACCCCGACGCGGGCGCTGCGGATCTTCGACACCGCCGACCAGGTCGCCGCCATCCTGACCGTCGCCGGGGACCCCGGCGGCCGGGCCCAGTCGGCCGCGGGCGGCCAGGCCCGCGAGCAGACCCTGCGTCCGCTGTGGTCCGCGGTGCGGCGGGCCCGACTCGGCGCGGTCGGCGCGTGCCTGCGGGAGTCGCTGCCCCGTACCTGACGGCTACTTCACCGCCGTCAGGTACGACGAGCTGGCCGGCAGGTCGGCGAGCTCCGGCGGGAGCTCCGGTATCGGCAGGCCGTAGTCCTCGGCGAGCGCGAAGGGGTTGAACTGCTGCACCGCCCAGTCGTGCTCGGTCAGCCACCCCTCCGGGTCCGCCCGCGGGTCCTCGTAGAACAGCGCGGCGACGTCCAGGTCGCCGAACAGGCTCTTGGCGACGTACTTCTCCCGGACCGCGTCGAACTTCCGCATGTCGGCGCTCGACCCGAATCCGTCCACGGCGAGCCGGCTGCCCGGACCGGAGAGCCCGTCGATCCGCTCGAACAGGGCGTCGTGCGCATCGCCCGGCAGGTACGGCAGCAGCCCCTCCACCGCCCACGCTGTGGCCCGGTCCGGGTCGAAGCCCCGCGCCTCGAGCGCCGCCGGCCAGTCCTCCCGCAGGTCGGCGGCTACCGCCCGCCGGTCCGCCTTCGGCCGGGCGCCGTGCGCGGCGAGCACCTCGTCCTTGAACTCGAGCACCTTGGGCTGGTCCACCTCGAACACCGTGGTGCCCGCGGGCCAGTCGAGCCGGTACGCGCGGGAGTCCAGGCCGGCGGCCAGGATCACCGCCTGGCGCACCCCGGACGCCGCCGCGGCGGTGAAGAAGTCGTCGAAGAACTTGGTCCGCAGGCCCATGAAACCCTGGAAGACGAACGGCGTGTCGTCGAGCTGGGACGGGTCGGCGAGCAGACCGATGAAGTGCGGCTCGCCGGCGGCCTCGACGAACCAGCGCGCGTACTCGTCACGGATCAGTGCGTCGGGCCGGCTCGTCTCGAGTGCCCGGAAGGTCGCCACCCCCAAGGCGGTCAGGCCCACGCTGCTGACGATGTCCCAGGTGTCCCCGTCGGTTCGCATCATCACCGAAATGCCTCGCAATCCGCGTCTACGGACCCGGCTGGGGTGCGACGCGACCTCGCCGGCCGACAACCGCCGATTCTACGCCCGGGCGCCGTGCTCCCCGCGGTCCATCGCGATGTGCCGGTCGATGCGGATGTGCTCGTCGAGCGTCGGATATCGCAGCCCGGTCTCGCGCCCGTAGTCGCGCTCGCGCAGCCAGCCGTAGACGTCTCCCCAGAGCCAGATCCCGCCGGAGACGGTGTTGAACGGCACCGGGAACGGCGAGGCCGCGTGCCGCACGCCGCGCACCCACTGCCCCACCGCCTGCCGGGTCACCCCGGCCCGGTCCGCGATGTCCTGGCGGGTCACCAGGTCCGGATGCGTCCGGTACGGCCGCACCCCCTGCGCTACCAGTCGATCGACGACGTCGACGGCGGTGGTGACGGCGCGCATCCCCTCCGCGGCCACGGTCAGCAGTTGCAGCCCGTTCGCCTCACCGGCCCGCGAGGCGAGGTCGGCCGCGAGGGTCTGCTCGCGGGAGACGGTCAGCAGCGGCACCAGGAAGGTGAACTCGTAGCGGTGGTAGAGGTCGTCGGCGTCGTGCACCCCGTGAACGTAGGCCGCCGCGGCCCGCGTTTCCAGTAGGCAACGGCAACGAACCGCAGTCCACGGGTCAATGTTGCGGAACGGGATGCCCCTCGGAGGCCTGGACGACCACGACGCCGTCGCCGGTCAGGCACAACTGGTATGCCTCACCGGAGCCGCGGCCGATCGCGGCGGCCAACTTCGCGGTCTTGCGGATGGTCGACTGCAGGCCCGTCGACCACAACACCGCGCTCTGCATGTCGACAAAGGTCGGGGTGTCCACGTTCAGGACGACGGGGGTGCCGTACACGGTGATCGCGAGTACACCGGTCCCGGTGAAGGTGGTGTTGAACAATCCGCCACTGAGCATCGATGCGCCCTCGACACGATTGATGTCCCATTGCAGGGTGCTCTCGAACGCGAGAACGTTCGAACCGTTGACGGTCACCGACTCGTCCTCGAGTTCGAGCAGGAAGATCTCGTCGGCGTCGCGGGCGAGGAAGACATCGCCGCTTCCCGACACCTTCATCAGGGACATGCCCTCGCCGGTGAGCGCCTTCTTGAAGAGTTTGCCGAGGCCGCCGCTGCCTTGGTAGTCGAAGCCGACGTCCCCCTGGTACGCGACCATGGACCCCTGCCGGGCCAGGAAGTGCCCGCCGGTACCGGCGAGGTCCACCTTGAGCATTCGGGGGTTCTGGAGCACGAAGGTCCCCGGCTCACCACTACGTTCGGCATTGTTCATCAGGGTGCTCCGCATGCCCGAAAGGCTACCGGAGCAGGGCCGCACGAACGCATCGTGGCGGGCCGGGAATCGACCCGAGGCAGGCACTTTCGGCCAACGGCGCTCGTGACCGGCGGCGACCGGTTACCGTCCGAAACCGTCCGCAGTGAACGCAGTCCGGAGCCGGTTGTCGCCGTGCCGTCACCTTCGTAGCCGAGGAGAACCCGTACCGATGTCGACACAGCGCACCCGATCCCGCCGTACCGCGGTAGTCCTGACCGCCGTCAGCCTCCCGCTGGCGTTGTCGGCGGAGCCCGCCGCCGCCGACGCCCCCTCCGCGGTGACCGTCGTCGTCGACGCGAGCAGCCCCGGACGCACGATCCCCACCGACTTCGTGGGCCTGTCCTTCGAGGCCAACCTGATGCACGAGCAGTGGCTGGCGCCGGGCTCCGGCAACGTCTCGACACTGATCGGCAACCTCGGCCACGGCAATCTGCGGTTCAGCGCGAACCAGGTGGACAACACCGCCTGGACGCCGGACCCCGCCACGCCGGTGCCGGCCTGGGCCAAGGGCCAGCGGGTGACCCCGGACGACCTGTCCCGGTTGGGCACCCTGGCCCGCGACGTCGGGTGGAGCGTCGACATGGGCGTCAACCTCGCGCACTTCGACCCGGCGGCCGCCGCCGACCAGGCCCGCGCCGCCAAGGACCGCATTGGGTCCTCGCTGCGGTCGGTGCAGATCGGCAACGAACCCAACTTCTACCTCCTCGGCCCCGTCCTCGGGGCAGGCGAACGCAAGCCGTACCTGCCGGCGAGCTACGCGGACGACGCGCGCAGGTACCGCGACGCGATCGCCGCGACCGCTCCCGGTGTGGCCGTCGAGGGACCGAACACCGCGGGCGCCGGGCTGGGCAGCCCCCTGGTCGACCCCCTCATCACGGCCGGTCTCGTCGGCCCGTGGCTCGACACGTACGTGGACCGGTTCGGGGCGGAGAGCCGTTTCCTCAACCAGCACTACTACCCCTTCGTCAACACCGCGCGCGTCGGGCTGTCAGGCGGCAGCTCCGACGCCCTCGGCGGCCTGCCGACGGCGGACAAGCTGATGTCCCGAGACACCTCGGACCGGCAGACGGCCTTCATCCGTGGCCTGGTGGACAAGGCCACGAAGGCCGGCCTCCAACCGCGCCTGGCGGAGACCAACTCGGTGGCCAAGGAGGGCCTGCCCGGGGTGACGAACAGCCTCGGCGGCGCGCTGTGGACCGTGGACTACCTGATGACCGCCGCGCGCGAAGGCGTCACCGGGGTGAACCTGCACATGCAACCCAACGACTGCGAGAGCTACCCGCTGTTCTGCTTCCCGGACGACGCCGCGCGGGCGGCGGGCCAGGCCCGTCCCAACCCGAACTACTACGCCGCCCTCGCGGTCAGCCGGCTCGCAGGCGGTCGGATCCTGCCCACCACCGTCGATTCCGGCGGCCGCCATGTCTCCGCGTTGGCGGTCCGGATGCCCGACGGCGCCGTGAAGGTCATGGTCGACAACCTCGAGCGCGCCGACGCCGACGTCACGGTGAAGATCGAGGGCGCGGCCGGGACGGCGAACGCCGAGCGGCTCACCGGTGGCACGCCGGAGTCCACGGACGGCACCACCTTCGCCGGGGCCGCGGTGGCGGCGGACGGCAGCTTCACCCCCGCTGCGCCGGAGGCCGTTCCGGCCGTCGGCGGCGGGTACCGCCTCGGCGCCGACGCCGCCAGCGCGGTGCTGCTGACCGCGCCGGGTCGCTGACGCGGGTTCTCAGTCCGTGGCGCCAGTCGCGGGTGGGGCCCCGAGGCGCATCTCGAGCAGCGCACCGAGCTGAACGCGGGCGTCGTCGAGGGGCCGCAGGGACTTGGTGGCGCGGCACTGGATGATGGCGCCCTCGATCGCACTGACGGTGAATCCCGCCAGCGACGCGGCCGCGTCGGCGTCGAGTCCCCGTCCGGCCAGCGCTGCACCCAGCTGCGCGCACCAGACCGTGAAGACCGTCCCGGCCGCGGACTCGACACCCGGCAGGTCGGGGCCGGCGAGCGCGGCCGCGACCACCGGGCAACCGGCCTCGAATCCGTCCCGCTCGAGCTCGCGCTGCCACCAGTCGACGAGGCCGTCGACGAGGCCCTCGGCGCCGCCGCGCACGTACAGCGACTCGAGCAGCCCGGACATCCGTTCGCCTGCGGCAAGAGTGGATGCCTCGACCAGTTGGGCCTTGCCCCCGGGGAAATGCTGGTAGATCGAGTTGCGGGCCGCACGGCTGTGGGTCAGGAGTTCCGCGACGCCGGTGCCGTGCACACCGCGTGCACGGACCAGCGCGATCGCGGAGTCCACCAGCCGCTCGCGAGGACTCGCATCGGCTTCACTCATGCTTACCCCCAGGTCAGTACCGTAGACCGAACGTTCTAGACCGATCATTCCACAGTGGGCTATCGTCGCATGGACCAATCGATCCACAACCAAGGATGCCGCCATGACTGACACCGCCGCAACCGACACGCCCGCCTTCGACCCGTCGACGATGACGGGCCTCGAACTTCTCGAAGCGCTGACGCCGATGCTGGAGAAGGTGCCGAACATCGGTCGCCTGCTGGGCATGCGGACCGATCACCTCGAGCCAGGCATGGTGGTCTTCAGCCTCGAGACCCAGCCGGACTTCGCCAATCCGCTCGGCACCACGCACGGCGGCATCTGCGCGACCCTGCTCGACTCCGTGATGGGGTGCGCTGTGCACACCACGCTCGAGCCCGGGGTCGGCTACGGCACCCTCGAGTTGAAGGTCAACTACATCCGCTCGGTGCCCACCGACGGCAGGCGCCTCACCGCCACGGGCACCGTCGTCCACGCCGGACGCCGGACCGCCACCGCGGAGGGCCGCGTCGTCGACGAGGACGGGAAGCTGGTCGCCCACGCCACCACCACCTGCATGATCCACCGCTAGCCGTACTGACCGGACACCTTGATCAATCGTGAGAATGGATCGACTGCCTACCCGGTATCGCCCGACCCAGCTCTTGACCGTGGGCTCGGAGAAGGAAAGGGGCCAGCCGGATTCGGCTGACCCCTTCAGGTTGTGCGTGCAGTTCAGTTGGTTCGAGAAGCCGCTGAGTGAATGGCCTCGGCGAGATCACGGGGACGGCTCCACATAGGCCAATGCCCCGTCGGGAGGTCGATGACGTCGAGGTGTTCGAGGTTCGCGACTTCGGCAAACATGGCATGGCCCGCTCGGGCCAGCTCTAGCACCTGCGCGCCCGGGATCGAGCAGCACACCAGGGTGGTCTGGACCTTGTGGCGGGCGTCGTTCGTGAGCTCGACGGGCTGACGAAGCACGGGGCCGGGCTCGGGGACGGCCCGGGCCCGAAAACGCCCGAGGACCTCTGCGCTCAGGCCGTCGAGGCTCGCCTGTTGTGCGAGGGTGTCGAAGGAGGGCAGCGGAAGCTCCTCCATCCCGTCGGGGAGGTCTGGGGCGAAGACACTTCCCGTCGCCACCGGGCCGGAGTCGACCCACACCACCCGGTGGACAAGCTCAGGGTGTCGGTCGACGACGAGACTGACGGGAGCGTTGGCTCCACTGTGAGCGACGAGGACCGCGGGCTGATTCCCGTGTTGAGCAATGACGCCCAGGATCGCTGCGGCTTGATCGTCGAGAGTCTTCGCCGCACGCCCGGGATCGCCCCCGTCGAGACCAGGCAGCGTCATCGCGACTGCACGAGAATGATCGGTTTCCAGGTGTTCGAGAACGTCGTCCCACGCCCAAGCGCCCAGCCAGTGACCGGCGATGAGGATGATGGTCGGCCTGCCCACAGTTGTTGTCATGCCACAACTCTCCCAGGCCCTACGGACAAAGGTATGTCACTATTTATGTCATGAATTTGCCGGGGTCTGAACAGTGAAGCGAGCAGAACGGCTCCATGCTCTGTCAGAGATGTTGCGCCGCAGCGGCGCGCGGGGGGTCTCCGCCGAACGGTTGGCGAGAGAGTTCGAGGTGTCCGTGCGCACAGTCAAGCGAGATCTCGATGCGTTGGAGAACAGCGGCGCGCCGCTGTGGTCGCGCCCGGGTCCGGGCGGTGGATACGGATTGGCTACGGGCGCGTCCTTGCCCCCCGTCAGCCTGTCTCCGGCGCAGGCTGTGGCGCTCATGGCGGCCGTGTCCGCTGCGCCCGATGCCCCCTACGCCGATCTGGCAGCAGCCGGCATCAAGAAGGTCTTGGATGTTCTCGATCCCAGAACGCGAGCAAGGGCCGACGATCTGGCCCGCCGTGTGTGGGTCAACGCGGTTCCCTCATCGTCGCGCGCAACGAAGTCGGCCCTGGAGGAGGCGATGGCCGAGCAGCGAGTGGTCCGTATTCGCTACACATCGGGAGACGGCACCACGACCACCCGCGACGTCGAGCCCGTGCTGTTCGCCTCCACGAACGGCCAGTGGTACTTGATTGGATGGTGCCGAAAGCGCGACGCAATGCGATGGTTTGCCGTGTCGCGCATCGAGCAGGCCACCACAACCAAGACGGCCTGCAGCGGCCACACCATCCACGAGGTCGGGGAACCCCCAGCGAACGCCAGACCGGTACACGGTTGGGGGGAGTGAGTCACTCAGTCAACCTCTCCGGTCGGTACAGCCAGCCGCTGCCGGTCGCGCGCCGAGGTGGGACACTCAGGAGCGCCACAGCTCGACACCACAGGCAGCACCACACGAGACGAGACATGCGATGTCCACCGTCCACCGCTCCTCGGGCGCCCCGCTCGGGCGGGTGATCGGCTCGGTGGTGGACATGAGCGGCATCTCCCGGGCGAAGGTGATGCCCGCCGCCCGCCTGCCCACGTTCGCGTCGGCGGGAGCAGGCGCCTCCCCGAGTTGGTGCGTCTTCTGCGTCGACGACCACATCGCGTTCACGCCGACCTTCTCCGCGGTCGGCGACCTCCGCCTCCGGATCCAGGCCGACCAGTTGCGCGATCTCGGCCAGGACGCGCGCTGGGCGCCGGCCGACCTCGTCGACCAGGACGCGCGCCCCCACGGCGCCTGCCCGCGCGGCGCGCTGCGCCGGGCGGTGGACCGGCTCGCCGATGCGGACCTCGAGGCCCGCATCGGCCACGAGATCGAGTTCTGCCTCTTCGACGCGCTGCCCGCCGACGAGTGGTCGGCCTACGGGCTGACCGCGGTCCTCAGCCAGGAGCCGTTCGTCCGGGACCTCGTCGAGGCCGCGGACCGGGCCGGCCTGGCGATCGAGCAGGTCCACGCGGAGTACGGGCCCAACCAATTCGAGATCTCACTGGCCCCGACCGACCCCGTCGCCGCGGCCGACGACTCGGTGCTCGCCCGGATCCTCGTCAGCAGGGCGGCCCGCGCGCACGGAATGCGGGCCTCGTTCTCGCCGCTGCCCACCCTCGACGGCGCGGGGAACGGCGCCCACCAGCACCTCTCGCTGTCCCGGCGGGGTCGGCCGGTCCTGTCCGGCGGCGACGGCCCGCACGGACTGACCGCCACCGGTCGCGGCGCCGTCGCCGGCCTCGTCCGAGCCCTGCCCGAACTGATGCTCGTACTCGCCGGGAGCGCGCTCTCGCACCGACGACTGCGGCCGAACACCTGGGCCGGCGCCTACGCCTGCTGGGGGCTGGAGAACCGGGAGGCCGCGGTCCGACTGTGCGCCGACACACCGGGGAACCCGCACGGCGCCCACCTCGAGGTGAAGCCGATCGACCCGTCCGCCAACCCGTACCTCGCCAGCGCGGCGGTCCTCGGTGCCGCGCTGGACGGCATCGAGGCGGACCTGCCGCTGCCCGGCGAGGTGACCGTCAACCCCGACCAGCTCGGCGAGGAGCGGCGGCGCGCGCTCGGCGTCGAGGCACTGCCCACCGAGCCGGAAGAGCTGCTCGGCCGGTTCCGGGCGTCCCGGCTCACCCGGGAACTGTTCGACCCCCTGGCACTGGAGGCGTTGTACGCCGTCAGGAACTACGAGATCACCGAGTACCGGGACGCGCCGGCGGCGGAGGTGGTCGACCGGTTCCGCTTCGCCTGGACGATGTGACCGACCCGTCAGGTGGTGGACGGGAAGGTGTAGATGCGGCACCCGCCCATGTTCGCCGTGGACACGACGCTCTCGGCCCGGGTCGAGTCGCCCTGCTTGTTCAGGTTGTTGGCCAGTGCCGCCTGGTCGTCACAGAACGGCTGGTCCTTGGGGTCGTCGGTCTTGTTGCTGATGAACTCGTCCGACGGCATGGCGGTGGGTGCGGCGCTCGTGGTGGGTGCGGAACTCGTCGTACTGCCCTGCGCGCCCGCGAGCGGTGTGGTGCCGGTCAGCACCACACCGGAGATCTGGGTGACGGCGGCGATCGCGAGGAACGCTGCCGCGGCGATACGACGGGTCATGACCTTCTCCCCGCTACGGCATGGACGAGATGATGACCCCATCCTGCACCGAAGCGTGCCCCGACACCACCCCCGACGGGTGCGAGCGCGAGGTCGGAACGGTTCTAGTTCAGCGCGCGCTCGCCGCGCCGGCGAGCCGGTTCGCAGCACGCCGTCGCGCACAGGGCGCCGTTCACCCCGGCGCCGTACAGCGGTTCGGCGCCGAGCCGGGCCGGCGCCGTGCCGCTCAACTGCTCGCTGACCAGCGCCGTGACCAGTTGGGCAAACCGGGGATCGGTGCCGGGCGTGCCTGCGCGGACGTAGCCCAGCCCCAGCTCGGCAGCCTTGTCGCGGGCCTCGGTGTCGAGGTCCCAGATCACCTCGAGATGGTCGGAGACGAAGCCCACCGGGCAGACGATCACGGCCTCGGTTCCACCGGCCGCGAGCGCGTCGAGGTGGTCGCAGATGTCCGGTTCGAGCCACGGCACCTGCGGCGGACCCGACCGGGACTGCCAGACCAGGTCGTGGTCCGACACGCCCGCGGCCTGCGCGCACAGCCGCGCGGCCTCGGCGACCTGGCGGCTGTAGAGCCGGCCGCCGTCGGCGGGCGGGCCGGCGCTCGCGTCCGCGGACACGGGCACCGAGTGGGCGGTGAACACCAGGCGGGCGCCGGCGCGCTGCGACGGCGGCAACTGCGCCCTGGCCGCCTCGATCGCGTCGGCGAACGCCGCGACCAGCAGCGGGTGGTCGAAGTACTGCCGCAGCTTCACCAGCTCGGGCGCCCCGTCGCCGACCGCGGCCCGCGCCCGCAGCACGTCCTCGTGGTACTGCCGGCATCCGGAGTAGCCGCCCCACGCAGACGTCGGGAACACCAGGGCCGAGCGGACACCGTCGTCGCGCATGCGAGCGACGGTGTCCTCGACCATCGGGTGCCAGTTGCGATTGCCGAAGTAGATCGGCAGATCGATTCCCGCACCGGCGAAATCGGCCTGCACCGCGCCGATGATCTCGAGGTTCAGCCGATTGATCGGCGACACCCCGCCGAAGTGCAGGTAGTGCTCGACCACCTCGTCGAGGCGCTCGGGCGGCACTCCCCTGCCCCTGGTCACGTTCTCCAGGAACGGGCGGACGTCGTCGGGCTTCTCGGGCCCGCCGAAGGACAGCAGCAGGAGGGCGTCGTACACCGCGTCAGCCCATGAAGTTCTCAGGGAACCACGTGTTGTGGCTGGCGCCGCCGTCGACGTAGATGATCGAACCGGTGGTGGCGGGCAGGTAGTCCGACAGCACCGCGCAGACGCTGGTGCCCACGACGCCCGGCTCGTCGACGTTCCAGCCGATGGGCGACGCGCCGTCCCAGTAGTCGTTCAGCATGTTCAGCTTCTTGGCGTCGTCGGTCGCCGTTCCCGAGATCGCCTTGGCCGCAAGCGTCTTGATCGGTCCCGCCGCCACCAGGTTGGAGCGGATCTTCTTGGCGTAGCCCACTTCCCGCGCCACGTACCGATTCACCGACTCCAGCGCGGCCTTGGCCACACCCATCCAGTTGTAGTCCGGCATCGCAGTCCGCGGATCGAAGTCCATTCCGACGATCGAGCCGCGCTCGTTCATGACCGGCAACACGGCGCGCGCGAGGGAGGCGTAGCTCCACGCGGAGATCTCGAATGCCTTGGCGACGTCGGGTCCGGGGCCCTCGAGGAACGGCAGGGCGTCGGGCCCCATCAGGGTCCTGGGCGCGAAGGCGATTGAGTGGACGACACCGTCGATCCCCTCGGGGGCCAGCTCACTGACCTTGTCGGCGAGTGCGCCGAGGGACTCCTCGTCGGTCACGTCCAACGGGATTGCCGGCGGCACCTCCTGCGGCAGACGCTTGGCGATCCGGTCGATCAGCCGCAGCCGCTCGGGGATGCCGGTGATGATCACCTTGGCGCCCTGCTCCTGTGCGACCTTCGCGGTGTGGAACGCGATCGACGCGTCGGTGATGATGCCGGTGACGAGGATGGTCTTGCCTTCGAGCAGTCCGCCCATGGTGATTCTCCTGTGATGAAAGTCTGTGTGTGGGTGAAGGTTCGAGCGGACCTAGTGGCCCATGCCCATGCCACCGTCGACCGGGATGACCGCACCGGAGACGTAGGCGGAGTCCTCGGAGGCGAGGAAGCTGACCACGGCGGCGACGTCCTCGGGCTTGCCCACTCGCTGCAGCGGGATGAACTTCTTCGCCATCTCTTTCATCTCCTCCGGCAGGTCCGCGGTCATGTCGGTCTCGATGAAGCCCGGCGCCACCACGTTGGCGGTGATCGATCGCGAACCCAGCTCCCGGGTGACCGACCGGGCGAGACCGATGACGCCGGCCTTGGAGGAGGCGTAGTTGATCTGCCCGGCCTGACCGGCCATGCCCACCACCGAACCGAGGAAGATCATCCGGCCCCACTTGGCCCGCAGCATCGCGCGGTTGGCGCGCTTGGCGCAGCGGAAGGCACCGGTCAGGTTGGCGTCGATGACGTTGGTGAACTGCTCCTCGCTCATCCGCATGAGCAGGACGTCGTCGGTGATGCCCGCGTTGGCGACCAGCACCTCGACCGGACCCTGGTGCGCCTCGACCTCGGAGAACGCCCGGTCCACCGACTCCGAGTCGGTGACGTCGCACTTGACGCCGAACAGGCCTTCGGGGGCACCGGATCCGCGGTGCGTGACGGCGACCTTGTGGCCGTCGGCGGCCAGTCGCTGGGCGACCGCGAGACCGATGCCGCGGTTGCCTCCGGTCACGAGCACGGAACGGGAAGGGGTGGTGGGGATAGACATTCGACAAACCTATCTGGTCGGCTACCGCTCGTGGGTGGTGGTCGGCGAATCTGTCAGGGCAGTCGTTGGCGCAGCACCAGTGCCGTCGCGAGCCCCGCAGCGGTGCACAGTACCCCGAGCACCAGCCACGGCCGACTGGCGTCGCCGCGGGCGGTCTCGAAGCCGATCTGCTCCTCGAGGGTGTCGTACACGGTGCGCAGTTCCTCGAGGCTCGACGCGGAGAAGAAGTTGCCGCCGGAGAGCCGGGCGATCTCGCGCAGCGACGGGTCGTCGACCGCCACCGGGATCCGCTGGTCCTCGATGTCGACGGTGCCGTAGCTGGTACCGAACGAGATCGTCGAGATCGGCACCCCCTTCTCCTTGGCCAACTGCGCCGCGGTGAAACTGCCGCGCGGGTCGGTCTCGAAGTCCGGGACCGTCTGCTTGCCGTCGGAGAGCAGCACGATCCGGGCCGGCGGGGCCTGGTCACCGCCGCCGAGGATCGCGCCGAGGGTCTCGATGGACTGCAGCGAGGTGAAGATGGCCTCACCGGTCGCGGTCCGCTCGGCCAGCGTGAGGTGGTCGATCGCGGTCTTGGTCTCCTCACGGTTGGTGGTCGGCGAGACCAGCACCGAGGCGGTGCCTGCGAAGGCGACCAGGCCGAGGTTGATGCCGGGAGTGAGTCCGTCCGCGAACGACTTCGCGGCCTCCTGCGCGGCCGCGAGCCTGGTCGGCTCGACGTCGGTCGCCTTCATCGACAGCGACACGTCGATCACCAGCATCACGGTCGCCCGGTTGCGGGGCACCCGCTTCTCCGTGCTGGGTCCGGCCAACGCGACGGTGAGCAGCAGCAGCCCGCAGAGCACCAGCGCGGTCGGCAGATGCCGCAGCCGGCCCGGCTGGTTCGGGGCCACCCGCTCGAGCATCTCCAGGTTCGAGAAGCGCAGCACGTTCTTGCGTCGGCCGCGCTGGACCAGGACGTAGCCGACGGCCAGCGCGGCGACCACCGCCGCGAACGCCAGCCACCACGGCGACGCGAAATCCGTGAGACTCACTGGCGCGGCGCTCGATTCACCCGAGCACCATAGCTGTGCCGGCGCGCGGCGACGAAGCGTACGACGTCACCGATCCAGTCCCGGTCGGTGCGCAGGCTCATCACCGATGATCCGCATCCGTGCAGCGTCCGCTCGACCGCCTGGCAGTGGGCCTGCGCCGCGGCCGCGAAGTCGGCCCGCAACTCGGGGGTCGTGTGGAACTCCCGGGTGCGACCGGTCTCGGGGTCGTGCAGCACCACCTCGCCCAGGTCTGGCAGTTCCAGGTCCCGCGGGTCGAGCACCTCGATGCCGAGCACGTCGTGCCGACCGGCGATCGCCCGCAGTGACCGCTCCCAGTCCAACGGTCCGAGGAAGTCGCTGATCACCACCGCAAGCCCGCGCCTGCGTTGCGGGCGACGCAGCGACTCGATGGCACCGCGCAGGTCCCCGCGCACGCCGTCCGGCGCGTGCGGGGTGGTGGCGATGGTGCGCAGCATCGCCTGGGCGTGCGCTCGACCGCCGCGGGCCGGGATCCGCACGGTGTGCTCGCCGGTGGCCACGATCGCGCCGATCCGGTTGCCGCCGCCGCTGGTCAGGTGCGTCACCGCGGCCGCCGCGGCGATCGCGAGATCGCGCTTCTCGGCGCCGACCGTGCCGAAGTCGAGACTGGCGGACAGGTCGATCACCAGCCACGTCTCGAGCTCACGGTCCGCGACGGACTGGCGCACGTGCGGGTGGGTGGTGCGCGCGGTCACCGACCAGTCCATCTGCCGGACGTCGTCGCCGGGCTGGTACATCCGCGCGTCACCCGGTTCGGTGCCCGGCCCCGGGATCAGACCGAGGTGCTCGCCGTGCAGCACCCCGTCGAGTCGGCCGCGGACGGTCAGTTCGAGGGTGCGCAGCGCCGCCGCGAGCTGGGGGTCGCGCAGTTGGCCCGAGCGGAACGACGGCAGCGCGCGCGCCGAGTCCGTCACCGCTGCTGGCCACCGACCGTCGCGGTGGGCTGCGGCACGGCCGGGCCCGGAGCCTGGACGGGCGCCGGGGCGGCCGGGGCCTGCGCCGTCGGGACCGGCGCCACCGGCTGCGCACCGACCTGGGGCAGACCGACCGTCTGCAGCACCCGGGTGATCACGTCGTCGGGCGAGACCTCGTCGGCGAGGGCGTCGTAGGACAGCACCAGCCGGTGCCGGAGCACGTCGGGAATCACGTCGAGTACGTCCTGCGGCACCACGTAGTCACGGCCCCGCACCATCGCCAGCGCGCGCGAGGCGGCGATGATGCCGAGGGTGGCGCGCGGCGAGGCGCCGTAGGAGATCCAGCCCGCCACGTCGGTCAGACCCAGGTCGGCGGGCGTGCGGGTCGCCGCGATCACCCGGACGACGTAGTCCACGAGCGCGTGGTGCACGAAGACCTCGCTGGCGGCCTTCTGCAGCCGGACCAGCTCGTCCGGTCCCAGCACCTGCTTGGGCTCGGGGGCCGCGACACCCATCCGGTAGACGATCTCGCGCTCCTCCTCGACCGTCGGGTAGTCGACGAGGATCTTGAACAGGAAGCGGTCGCGCTGCGCCTCGGGGAGCGGGTAGACGCCCTCGTTCTCGATCGGGTTCTGGGTGGCCATCACCAGGAACGGGTCGGGCATCGGGAAGGTCTTGCCGCCGATGGTGACGTGCCGTTCGGCCATCACCTCGAGCAGCGCGGACTGCACCTTGGCCGGTGCCCGGTTGATCTCGTCGGCGAGGACGAAGTTCGCCACCACCGGTCCGAGCTCGGTGTCGAACTCCTCGCGACCCTGCCGGTAGATGCGGGTGCCGACGAGGTCCGTCGGGACCAGGTCCGGGGTGAACTGCACCCGGGAGAAGGAACCGCCGACCACCGTCGCGAAGGTCTCGACGGCCAGCGTCTTGGCGACACCCGGCACGCCCTCGAGCAGGACGTGCCCGCGGGCCAGCAGGCCCACCAGTATCCGCTCGATCAGTCGGTCCTGACCGACGATGACGCGCTTGACCTCGTAGATCACCTTCTCGAGGAGTTGACCGTCCGGCATCGTGCCGGCCCCGTCCGCTGAGGTCACCGTTGAATCCACCGCTTTCACATTCGATCGCACCCGAGCCCTGTCGATGACGACGGGCTTCAGGCAACCATTCGGACCACGTAGGGGGTCATGCCGTCCCACCGCACGGGCGAGACCTTGACGATCGATCCCGACTGCGGAGCCTCGAGCATCTCCCCGTTGCCAAGGTACAGCGCGACGTGCTGGCTGGCATTGGGCCCGTAGAAGATCATGTCGCCGCGTTTCATCTGCGACGTCGGCAACTGTTCACCGGCGGTGTACTGGTAGCCGGTGTAGTGCGGCAACGAGACTCCGATGCCGGCGAAGGCGTAGATCATCAGGCCCGAGCAGTCGAAGCCGACCTTGTTGAAGTCGCCGTAGCTGTCCGCGACGCCGCCGTCGCGGATGCCCAGGGTCGGACCGTTCTCGTCGCCGCCGCCCCAGGCATAGGTGATGCCCAGTTGCGACATGCCACGGTCGATGACCGTCTCGATCGCCCCGCTGCCCGAGACGGACGGCTTCGGCTTGGCGGGCTTCGGCTTCGTCGGCTTGGGTGTGGTCGGCTTCGGCTTCGGCGTGGTCGTCGGCGCGGTGGTGGGTGCGGACTCCTCGGTACCCGACTCGTCGGTACCGGACTGGTCGGTCCCGGACTGGTCGGTGCCGGAATCGTCGGTGCCCGAGTTCTCGGCGCCGGAATCACCGCCGCCCGACTCCTCGGTACCAGACTCGTCGGTGCCGGAGTAGTCCGTGTCGCTCGGTGGGTCGTCCTCGACCTGGGTGTGCGAACGCTGACCCTCGGCCAGTGCCTCGGCACGATCCCGCGCCGCCTGGTTCGCCGCCACGCGGGCCGCGGCCTCCACGGCAGCCTGCTTGGCAGCGGCCGCCGCGGCCGCCGCGGCGGCCTGCTCGGCAGCGCGCTGGGTGTCCCAGTTCGCGAAGGCCTGCCGTTGGTTCTGCAGTCCCGACACGTTCTCCCGGGCCGCGGTCAACGCGGCCTCGGCGGCCGCCTTGTCCGCCTCGATCTTCGCCTTCTTGCCGGCCTGCTCCGCCAGCGCGGTGCGGGCCACGACAATCGCGTTCTCCGCCTCCGCCTTCTGCGATTCCGCGGCGTCGGCGGCCGCGTCCGCGGACTGCTGGGCCTCGCGGGCCGTGGAGTTCTTGTTGGCCTCGGCGGTGCGGGCGCGCTGCAACCCGTCGAGCACCGAGTTCTTGTTGGTGGCAAGCAGCTTGAGCAGTTGGGCTCGATCGAGAACATCGGCGGGTCCGGCGGATCCGAGATAGGACGCGACCGACGCCACCCCGGTGCCCTGCCGGTAGGTATTCGCAGCGAACTCGTCGAACTTGGTCTGCGCCCAGTGAATCTGCGCGCCCGCGTCGTGGAGCGCCTGCAACGTGCCGGCAACCGCGCCCGCTGCCTCGGCGGCCGCGTCACGGGCGTTCTGCAGGTCCACCAGCGCCTTGTTCACGCCCTCGCGCTTGATCGCCACCTCGTCGTCGAGGGCGCTCAATTGCTGGTCCGCCGAGGCGACTTCGCTGATCAGGATGCCGACCTGGCCGAGCCGCGAGTCGACGCCTGCCGAGGCCTGCTGCAGATCGGAGTCACTGGGGTTCGGCGGTGGCGGCGGAACCGCGGCCACCAGGCCCGGGGTAGCCGTCAGCAGGGACGTCACGGCGGCTAGTCCGACGAGCATCTGTGCACTGCGCCGACTGGTGCGTGAGAATCTGCGGCGATGTGTACCGCGCGCCGTTCTTCGCCTCACAGTTACTCCCTCGGTCTTACCACCACGGTCATCGGCTCCGGTTTCACGGAACCGACGTGGTTGTACCGCCGAAGGGAAGGCGTGCGCGAACAGCGGTCACCTGCATGCAGATCGACGCCGGCGACGATGGCGCTACCGCGACACTTCTTCCCCTTAAGTGCCAATGGCACCGTACGACACTTTGCCCACGTGCGGTAACTCTAACCACAAATAACACTGGAGTAGTTCCCCGTCACAACCACGGGCGCGTCGTTTGCGCAACGACCGAATAGATCCGTGTGCGGAAACGCGAGCGGTCGGACCTGAGTACAGGTCGGACGCAAATAACACGAGGCGGCGCGAGAGCCGGCGGGGAAGAAAAAGGGGTGTCAGTCGCCGTCGCGGGCGACGCCCGACTTGCGACGCGAGCGCACCACCCAGGTGGCCGCGACCGCCCCGCCCACCAGAACCAGCAGGCCCGCGGTGATCAGACCGTACGGTTCACCGGGACCGAGGATCTCGTCGGCGAAGTTGGACGCCGACTGCACGGCGTTGCCGGTGTAGGCGTGGTCCTGGGCGTCCTCAACGGTGACTCGACTGAGGGTGTCGCTGTAGGAGCCGACCCAGCTCGGGCTGAGCACCAGCACGGTGCCGCCGTCCTCCCGCCCGACCGCCGACGCGATGTCCCGCAACTGCTCGTCCCGCCACGGGTTCTGGGCCAGCACCACGACCTTCAGGTCGAGGCCCTGCTCCTTGGCGCGGGCAACCACCGCCTGCAGACCCGGCACGTCGGCCGAGGGCGCGGACACCCCGTCGTCCGCGACATCCGCGACGACGGTGTCGATGTTCACGTCGGGCGGAATGTCAGCCGGAGCCGGGAGGAACGCAAAGGTGTGAGCAGCAGGCATCTTTCATCCGGATCGGTCTGGCGCGTGGACTGCGCGGCGCGACGAGTCGTCCGCACCGCACACTACGGGACGGCCCGTCGCGTTCCGGTCTGCGTTGCGGGGTGTCCTCGCCTAGACGAGAATTCTCACCGCGTACGCGGCCCCGAGAAACTCCCGAGCGCACCCCTATGCCCGAAAGCTTCACAGGACAAGCGTACTGTTAGGATTGCACGCGAGGTGCTTCGGCGCGACCGATTGGTTCGCCGCGACGAGCCTCGCTTCAGCCGTCGGCACAGCCCCGCCGACGGCGAACCTCAAAGACGAGTGGAGCTGACGTGACCACCAGTATTGATTCATTTGGTGCCAAGGGAACCCTCGAAGTCGGAGACAACTCCTACGAGATCTTCCGACTTTCGGCCGTTCCCGGCACCGAGAAGCTGCCGTACGCACTGAAGGTTCTCGCCGAGAACCTGCTGCGCACCGAAGACGGCGCGAACATCACCGCCGACCACATCCGCTCGATCTCGAGCTGGGATCCGTCGGCCGACCCGAGCATCGAGATCCAGTTCACGCCGGCGCGCGTGATCATGCAGGACTTCACCGGTGTCCCCTGCATCGTCGACCTCGCCACCATGCGTGAGGCCGTCACCGCCCTCGGCGGCGACCCGAGCAAGGTCAACCCGCTCTCCCCCGCCGACATGGTCATCGACCACTCGGTCATCCTCGACGTCTTCGGCCGCGCCGACGCCCTCGAGCGCAACGTCGACCTCGAGTACCAGCGCAACGGGGAGCGTTACCAGTTCCTGCGCTGGGGCCAGGGCGCGTTCGACGACTTCAAGGTCGTCCCCCCCGGCATGGGCATCGTGCACCAGGTCAACATCGAGTACCTGGCGCCCACCGTCATGATCCGCAACGGTCAGGCGTACCCCGACACCTGCGTCGGCACCGACTCGCACACCACCATGGTCAACGGCCTGGGCGTGCTGGGCTGGGGCGTCGGCGGCATCGAGGCCGAGGCCGCGATGCTCGGCCAGCCGGTCTCCATGCTGATCCCGCGCGTCGTCGGCTTCAAGCTGACCGGTGAGATCAAGCCCGGCGTGACCGCCACCGACGTGGTGCTCACCGTCACCGACATGCTGCGCAAGCACGGCGTCGTCGGCAAGTTCGTCGAGTTCTACGGCAAGGGCGTCGCCGAGGTGCCGCTGGCCAACCGCGCCACCCTGGGCAACATGAGCCCCGAGTTCGGTTCCACCGCCGCGATCTTCCCGATCGACGAGGAGACCGTGAACTACCTGCGCCTGACCGGCCGCAGCGAGGAGCAGCTCGCGCTCGTCGAGGCGTACGCCAAGGAACAGGGCATGTGGCACGACGCCGACGCCGAGCCCAACTACTCCGAGTACCTCGAGCTGGACCTCGGCTCCGTGGTGCCGTCCATCGCCGGCCCGAAGCGCCCGCAGGACCGCATCCTGCTCTCGGACTCGAAGAACGCGTTCCGTCGCGACATCCACACCTACGTGGAGGATCACGTCGCGGCCGACCACAGCAAGCTGGACGAGGCCGTCGAGGAGTCCTTCCCGGCGTCCGATCCCGCCGCGCTGTCCTTCGCCGACGACGCCGCGGGCGCCGTGGCGTCGGCCGCGAACGGCGCCGAGGGCCGCCCCTCCAAGCCGGTGCGCGTCACCACCCCGGAGCAGGGCGAGTTCGTGCTCGACCACGGCGCCGTCGTGGTCGCGGGCATCACCTCCTGCACCAACACCTCGAACCCGTCGGTGATGCTGGGCGCCGCCCTGCTGGCCCGCAACGCGGTCGAGAAGGGCCTGTCCACCAAGCCGTGGGTCAAGACCAACATGGCGCCGGGCTCGCAGGTCGTCAACGACTACTACGAGAAGGCCGGCCTCTGGCCGTACCTCGAGAAGCTCGGCTACTACCTCGGTGGCTACGGCTGCACCACCTGCATCGGCAACACCGGTCCGCTGCCGGAGAACATCTCCAAGGCGATCAACGACAACGACCTGTCGGTCACCGCGGTGCTCTCGGGCAACCGCAACTTCGAGGGTCGCATCTCCCCCGACGTCAAGATGAACTACCTGGCCTCCCCGCCGCTGGTCATCGCCTACGGTCTCGCCGGCACCATGGACTTCGACTTCGAGGTCGATCCGCTCGGACAGGACACCGACGGCAACGACGTCTTCCTGAAGGACATCTGGCCGTCGACGAAGGAGATCGAGGAGACCATCGCCTCCTCGATCAACCAGGAGATGTTCGTCAACTCCTACGCCAACGTCTTCAAGGGCGACGAGCGCTGGCAGAACCTGTCCACCCCGGAGGGCGACACCTTCGAGTGGGACGAGAACTCGACCTACGTCCGCAAGGCGCCGTACTTCGAGGGCATGACGATGGAGACCACCCCGGTCACCGACATCACGGGCGCCCGCGTCCTGGCGTTGCTGGGCGACTCGGTCACCACCGACCACATCAGCCCGGCCGGCCCGATCAAGCCCGGCACCCCGGCCGCGCAGTACCTGGACGCCAACGGCGTCGAGCGCAAGGACTACAACTCCCTGGGCTCGCGTCGCGGTAACCACGAGGTGATGATCCGCGGCACGTTCGCGAACATCCGCCTGCGCAACCAGCTCCTCGACGACGTCTCGGGCGGCTACACCCGCGACTTCACCCTCGAGGGCGGCCCGCAGTCGTTCATCTACGACGCGTCGCAGAACTACCAGGCCGCCGGCATCCCGCTGGTCGTCCTGGGCGGCAAGGAGTACGGCTCCGGTTCCTCGCGCGACTGGGCCGCCAAGGGCACCAGCCTGCTGGGCGTCAAGGCCGTCATCACCGAGTCGTTCGAGCGTATCCACCGCTCCAACCTCATCGGCATGGGCGTTGTGCCGCTGCAGTTCCCGGCCGGCGAGTCCGCCGGGTCGCTGGGCCTGGACGGCACCGAGACCTTCGACGTCACGGGCATCACGAAGCTCAACGAGGGCGTCACCCCGAAGACCATGAAGGTCACGGCCACCAAGACCGACGGCTCCAAGGTCGAGTTCGACGCGGTCGTGCGCATCGACACCCCCGGTGAGGCGGACTACTACCGCAACGGCGGCATCCTGCAGTACGTGCTGCGCAACATGATCAGGGGCTAGTCAGCCTTGATCATGTGGTCTAGGTAGATCGCACAGAGCGCGGACGGCGGGCTCGGGACGTCTCGTCTCGAGCCCGCCGTTCCCGTTCGGTACGAAAGGATGTCGGCTGTGCCCAAGGTCAGCGAGGACCACCTCGCGGCACGACGGAGCCAGATTCTCGACGGCTCCCGGCGGTGCTTCGCGGAGTACGGCTACGAGGGCGCCACGGTGCGCCGGCTGGAAGAGGAGACCGGGCTCTCGCGCGGCGCCATCTTCCACCATTTCAAGGACAAGGACGGGCTGTTCCTGGCCCTGGCCCACGAGGACGCCCGGCGGATGGCCGACGTGGCGGCCGAGCAGGGCCTGGTCCAGGTGATGCGGGACATGCTCGCACAGCCGGACCAGTTCAACTGGCTCGGCACCAGGCTCGAGATCGCCCGGCGGCTGCGAACCGACCCGGAGTTCGCCCGGGACTGGACGCAGCACAGCGCCGAACTGACCGAGGCGACCGTCAACCGGCTCGAGCGGCAGAAGTCCGCGGGCCGGCTCCGGGACGACCTGCCGACCGAGGTGCTGCTCGGCTACCTCGACCTGGTGCTCGACGGCCTGGTCGCCCGGATCGCGTCCGGGCACGGGACCGAGAACCTTTCCGCGGTACTCGATCTCGTGGAGGAATCGGTGCGGCGCCGGGACTAGTACGTCAGGTGGCCGCGGCGGCTTGTTCCGCCGCGGCCACACAGCGTCACGGCTGCCAGGGGAAGGTAAGTTCGAGTACCCCGCCGGTCGCAGCGCTGGAACCGGCGACAAGCCTGATTGAATGGACGACGGCCAGCACTGTGTTCGGGTAGCAGTTCCGAAAGTGTTCTGCCTCGCCGTCCGTCAGCACGACCTCTACATCGCGAACTTCACCCGCCTGTACCTTGACATTGAGGCGCTCGTCACCGCACCGAACATCGAGGTTGCACGACTCAACGCCCGCCGCGAATTCGACCCGATACCCTGCATTCTCGTAGTAAGCGCGGACCACATCCACCGCATGTTTGGCATATCCATCGAGACGCTTGGCCGGTCCGCTCTGATCTGAAGGACGCGACGACCGTGCCCTCGGATGAGCGACGGTCGCTTTCGACACCACCCTGTTCAATGCAGGCACGGCTGCACGTCGCGGAGCGGAAGTGGCAGGAGCCTTCGCGGCCGTCCGGGCAACGTGTGCCGACGAAAACCGGCTCCGACGGGTTGAAGCCAAGTGCGCGGCGACGAAGCGGTCCAGCATCTGTTCCTGCTGCGAAGCGCCTCCTTCCGGTTCGTCGACCAACTCCAGTCGACGAAGGACGATGCGCGCCGCGTCATCTCGAGCTGCCTTCACGTTGCGCAGCCTCCTTCCTCGAACTGCGACAGTCTCCTCGAGTACTCCACTCGTCAAACGCAATTCGGCGACATAGAACCGATTGTGGTCGGGCCCAGATTCATCAACGATGACGTACTCGGCGTCGAATCCCACTGCAGCGCACCTGCCCTGCAGGGCTGTCCGGGCATCTTTCTCACGACTGACGCCCGGTGCCATCAATGATCCAGAGAGCTGCCATTCTTCAGGCAGATCGACGAACAGCTCCGATGGCGCGCCCTTCGCCACGTACAACGCGGCGACCAATGCCTGGAATGCATCGACGACCATTGCCCGTTCCACACCTTGCGCCCGCTGTCCTCGCCCGAGCATCAGCATGTCGCCTATTCCCAACGACAGCGCGGCCTCACCGATCGCCTCACCTGACTGCGTCGCAATGTGCACGGCTTCCGGAAGCTCTCGCAAGACCGTGCGTCCGACGGCCCTCGTGTACTCGTACTGGACGATGTGCGAACCGACGAACGCGAGCACCCGGTTGTCTTGTTGCCAGGTCCGCTCAATCGAGACCTTGTTCTCGTATGCCCAGGAGCTGTGAACGAAGGCCTGCTCTACAAGCCCCCTCCATTCCGCCCCAGTTCCAAAGCCATCGACGACCTCGGCAACCCGCCGTTGCCAACTGAACGTCGCCATGTCCAGCTCTTTGGGCAAACGATAGTTGTCGGCCTTCCTGGCCACGTTGCTCAGAGAGCCATGCCGCCTGATGAACTCCCCCGCTGCTGCGGCCCGCGCGGATTTCTTGCTACGCGCAGTCCCTGTAACCGACCGTCCCTTAGCATCGGCAAGTGTCGCAGCAAACCGCGTGTCGTGATCGGGCCCCTCCTTCGTGTACGACCAGCTCTGTTCATCTGCGGGCAGGATCGTCGTGAGGTCAACGCCCAGACCAGCGTTGGCCTCAGCCTCATCCAGAAACGAATCCAGGAAGCCGCGCAACAAGTTTCGGGCAACATCATCGACACCCACTGAGACGAGCGCTCCCACTACCTGCGACATCATGCGGGTCATCACTTGGGGTGAGACGATTGATCTGGACTCACCCTGACCGAGGTGTATGAACGAACGCAGGTCGACAGAGGCGCACACCCACGACTCGAACCGCCGCCAGGCCGAGCCATGCAACTGCGATATTCGCCCTGGCCCGTCGTACCGCCGATCCAGATAGAGTCGTATGGCGAACTCTCGCCCAACCCAGGCCTTACCGACAGCCTCGAGGGCACGCAGTACGCCGGGAGTCACATGCAGAAGTATCGGTCGATTCTCATGCAGGTAGCTGTCGTGCACGAACGCGGTACTCATTGCACGTGCCATCCGCTCGGCACGCGGATCGGACGGCTTGACCCCGAGATATGCGAGTATCGCGGGCACGTCAATCGCCGTAGCCATCACCTGTAGAAGATCCTCGTCAGACGTGACCTGTCGCACCGTGTGTGCCTCCCTCACATGACCAATTGGGCGGATTCTATTCTTGACCGGTGCGAGCACACGTTGCACCCCACACGCCATCCGATGAATAGGACTGCAACCCGACGTGTTCACTGCGATCGACTGGGCCTCCGGTCTGTTGGTAGGCGCTGCGCAGGCCCACCGAGGCCGCTTCTACCGCTGCCCCTGCTGCCTCGGTGAGTCATTCCCCCGCGCAGGCACATCACGGACACCACATTTCGCGCACAAGTCGAGTGGTGTCAGCATCGACTGCGAGGATTACCACCCAAGTCATGGCCGGCTGACGTCTTCCTTCACTGGTCTACTGAGCCGCGGAGCTACCGAGTATCTCTTCCTCGATCTCAAGCGATCTCGCTGGCAAATGTTCGTAGAACTGGACGAGATCCCATTTCAGGAGAGTCGCGGCACTGCCGCATCCCTTCTGCTACTCAACGAGATCGAAATGCGTCGGCACGGGAAGGCTCCCCAGGTATTCTCCCTGGACCAACTCTGGCCCGGTTCTGCACGCAATCTCGTCACCGTTGAACCTTCCCCACACGAGACTCGGGTGAACCCGACAGGCCAGTGGCCGAGTTCTGTCGATCGTGCACGCTGGCAGCGGGTCCTCCCCGGCATCCCGTCGGTAGGAATCGTCTTTGTCCAGTACCGAGGCGGCTCATTTCGCCGCTACGACCCTTCGATGCCAGTGCATTGGGGCCATCGCATCATTGTGGTCGGCTCAAAAGGATCGACACCACCACAGCAAATGAATCCGCTTCCACTGGAACCCGTCCGCACGCCCGAGGCGACCTGGCTTGCGTGGGTGGTGGACCTACCGATCATGGAATCGCCGTCAGCAGCTCGATGGCTAACCCGCTTCGGCATCGTCGCCGCTCCAAGGCAGAGTCGCACCCAGTTGCTGTCGCCGCCGATCTCATACACCGATGACGGTGCTCCTCTGTTTCTCATGAATGAACCGACTGTCGCGCTACCGGCAGCAGGAGCAGAATTTCTCGTCGCCGAATCTGCCGGCGAGGTGCGCGGCTCCAACCTGCCCCGCACGAACCGCGCGATGGAGCAGCGACTCCGCGCAATCACCGCAAGATCTCCCGGACCGGTCCGCATCCGGACCGACAAGGTGGGTGACACGACCACATACGAGGTCGCGGCCGACCTCGACATACGACCCACCCCACTGAATACGCAATGGTCAGTCGAATTCTCAGATCAGACGATCTCGCCATTCACCACGATCACGGCTATCTCCCGTCCGGAGTCGGTTGTGGTCGAGTCAACGGTTCCGGACCTTCGATTCACCGTTCGCACTCTGACCGCGACCGCCGGTACCCAAACCGCCCGCGACCTGAAGGCATCAGCAGCTACGCGATGGCTGAACGAGCACTCCAGCTCGGCCCAGGAATTGGAAGTTGATGCGGGCAACCTTGGATTCGTGCGTATTAGGTTCTCCGAGCCTCACCCCGAGGTCGTCCGGCGTCGCCGAGCAAAGCCAGGCTGGGCGACTGCCTATGAACTATCCGTGGGACGGAGCGGTACCGAGCACCGCACGCACTGGCTGTCTTCGCAGACCGGACGTGGTGCAGCGGGCCAGTATCGGCGTCCGTAGCATGTGCGCGTGACAGTAACTCAGGGAACACGGGTAGTCGGAGCCGTCGACTGGATTGGCGACCGGACCAGCAGGATCGCGGGCGTACGACCGGTCTACAACGACTCGGCCGACGGCTGGGTCTATGCCGACGCCTTGGACTATCCACATAGAGGAACAGTCTTCTGGTGGAACCCTTTCGACATGCCAAAGGACTCAGCGGTCATCTTCGAGCTCGGCGAAAACCAGCCGGGAAAAGACGACGCATTCGTGGTCCACAAGCCGGAATTCCTCGCACCTGCCCTGAAATTCCAGCACCTTGCCTACGCAGAGGCGATCCACCACGTCACCAATCTGTCGTTCCCGGTAACTGCCGAGGTCCGCGCCGGCACAAGCGTGTACGTGCTATGCCACGACGACATCATCCTCGGCCCTTTCGAGACCCGTATCGAAGATGACCGCTACCTGGTTCCGGCGGATAGAATCCGCATGGAACGAGTGCCCTTCCGAGAGCGAGAAGAGTCCATCTTTGAAGTGGGCTCCAAAACCTACTGCGCCCCACGAACACCCTTCATGGATCACCTGGACTGCCGTCCCGACAACGAGATCCTCAGGACCGCGCTCAAGCACGCGGTCGAGATTGCCAGGAGGTCTGGATCCGACGTACCAAAGTTCCTCGGTACCAAGAATCTGCTGAGCCAGGCGGCCGCCGAACTTATCGAAAGCGAGAATCGAACTGAACGAGTCATCGACTTTCACCGCGTCGAGCGCGCCCTAGCCATCTGCGAGAACAGCGCTGCCGTTCAGGACAGCGCCGCAAACCTTACGTCTCTCCTGCTGAATCACCCACGCATTGCCGACAGCATCGAAACCGCACAGACACTGGCCAGAGAGGATGCCCTTGCCTCCGCAAGGGCCGGACTCGAAACTGAAATGTCCACTGAGCGAGCGGAACTCAAGGCGCTGCGCGACACCAACTCTGCCCTGCGAGACGAGTACGCCGAACTCACAGCCACTGTGTCCGAGTCTCGACGCGTGGCCAAGGAAACCGATGCGACCGTTGCGCGCGAGCTCGCGTCGCTCGAATCCTCGGTTGCCGCGCGAATCGCTGGTCTCGTCGTGGATGCGAGCGACCTCCTCGGAGAGTCTGTGATCATGCGAGCCCTCGGCGCCGGCAACGTCACCACCTCGCACACTGCACCCACCAACGTGACCCAGTCGCCCTTCCCCGACAACACGTCGTACCCGGCAGCTAAGTGCACTGAGGACGTCAAGCGGGTCTTTGCACTAGCCAGCGATACAACGGGAATCGAGGCGACCGCGCTTCGTCGTATCCACGCAGCGCTGCAATCACGACTACTCCCAGTGGCTACAGGCAACGGAGGGCCCGCTGCCCTGGCCGCATATGCCGTCGCGGCACGTGGAAACCGGATTACGACGCTGCCCATCACGCACGACTTTCTGCACCCAGTCGACATGCTCGGTGTGCACGCAGCCGACTTCTCCGTCCCACGCCTGCACAGCGACCAGCTGCAAGCCGCCGACAGATCCGTGCGCGCAAACGGCCCCGGACTACTGGTGCTCGACACCTTCAACCGCGCGCCGACCGAGTCGTATCTGATGCCATGGCTACAGGCACGTGACCGCGCAATCGAGGTGCCGGCCGCTGCCCAGCGAATCGCAGGAACCGACCGCTTTGTCCCACACCACGACCTCATTCTCGCGGCCACAGCCGCAGCAGGTGCGACGACTGCGCCGTTGAGCCCCGACGTCTGGGGATTCTGTGTCTCGATCGACGTTCCATTTCCCTCATACCTCGGGACTCCAGCGCTCGAACCCGAAGTCCTGCTCGACCTGTCGTGTCCCACCCCTGTGCCGACTCACGTCGCGGTGCTGGTCGACAGCATCCAGTCGACCCTTGCCGGCTACTGGCCGATCGATGACGGCGTCCTCGGTGTGGCACGCCGATTCGGCACCGCACTCGACAGGCTCGATTCAGCTGACGAAGTTGCGATCGCAATCATCGAATGTGTAATCGTCCCGGCGTTGGCAACGTCGTTGTCGGAGACCGAGCTTGTGGAGGCAGTGCACGCCGTGGCCGTGTGCTTGCCCGGACTGTCGCGGGACGAGCTGCCTCGACTGCACCGGCTGGCCCGCCGCCTGCACCACCGATTCGCATGACCGTCGATCCCCTACGGATTGGGCGCTTGGACGAGGACGAGGCTGCACGACAGGTCCGACTTGTGCTGGAACTCGACCAGGACGCGCCCGATGATGTGGTCTCCTACGAAGTTCTGCGCACGATCGCTTGGGCGTCGACACGTGGGCAGGTACCCATTTCGACTCGCGCCCTCCTCGACCGGGCGATGGGAGCACACATTGCGGCAGTTCATGGATCGACGGACGAACAAACCCTCCGCCGAGATCTCCGCGGGCGACTGGACATGCTGGCTGCGGTCGGTGACCTTGCGCCACTCGGACGGGGCCGCTGGCTTTCGGTCATCGGCTCAATCGTGCGACTCGATGATTCCGACGAACTCCTCCTCGTCAGCGGAATCCCGCTCCGCTACTTGGATTCCCGTGGATCGATTGCAGCATTCGGACCGACCCGCACCACAGTCGACCGAACGACTGCAGATCGACTTCGGCTCCCCGTCGTCGGCCTCGAGGAGTGGGCTCGTGTACCCCGACAGTCATTGGCCACGTGGACCCGTGAAGTGCTCGACCAAGCAACGACACGCTCGGACTTCGACCCGAGCGACTCCTTGACCCAAATCTACGCTCCGGAAAATTCCGAGCCGTCTGCGCCACAGCGCCGTCGGTGGACCACCGATGTCCCGGAGACGACTGGCCCCCGTCTTGCACGCAGGAGTGTCTACGGACGCTGGACGGATCATGCTGTGGTCGATCTCGACTCCGGACGGGCCGTGAGCGTTCGAAACTGCGACCCTCGCGACGCCAGAAGGTTGATGTACGGAATTGATCAGTCGCTGGACAGCCCATCCACGACGCTCTGGCTGGAATCCGGTTCGACGACCCGCTTACACTCGCCGAATCCACTCCCACATGCCGAGACCCGAATGCTCCTCGCCCTCGGTGCCATGCCGGACAGTAATGGGTGGAACGTCCCTCGCCACAAATCCACGGTTCATCGACTCCTTTCGAATCTCGGCATCGACATCCGTGCCAACAACTGACGAGCGTCGAACACCCGAGAAAGCCAACACAGCCAACGAGCAGGTGGCGAGTCACGCCATCCGGTGTCGATTCGGCCCGCCCCGTCCGCGCAACGCCACCCCGGACTCGGTCAGGACGGTGCGGATGAAACCGTACGAGCGGCCGGTGGCCTCGGCGAGGCTGCGGATGCTGGCCCCGCGGAGATACCGGTCCCTGAGCTCGCGGCTCAGTGCGTCCCGGCTCCCACCGGAGATGCGGATGCCCTTACGGAGCGGCGCGGGTTCGGACATCGACGACCTCCAGCGAGCGAGCGCGAGTGCGGTCAGCAACAACCAGGCTACCCACACCGCGCTCGTCGCGGCAATCGCTCAGGCGAGCTGGATGAGCTCCAGGTACTCCTGCGACCAGTGGTCCTCCTGGCCGTCGGGCAGCAGGATGACCCGCTCCGGGTTGAGCGCCTCGGCCGCGCCCGGGTCGTGGGTGACCAGTACGACCGCGCCCTTGTAGCTGCGCAGCGCGTCGAGCACCTGCTCGCGGGAGATCGGGTCCAGGTTGTTCGTCGGCTCGTCCAGCAGCAGCACGTTCGCCGCGGAGGACACCAGCCCGGCCAGCGCAAGACGGGTCTTCTCACCGCCGGACAGGGTGCCGGCCGGCTGCTCGAGCTGCGGTCCGGTGAACATGAACGCGCCGAGCAGCGAACGCAGCTCCTGCTCCCCGGTGTCCGGGGCGGCGTGCCGGATGTTCTCCCACACCGACGCGTCGTCGTCGAGGGTGTCGTGCTCCTGGGCGAAGTAGCCGACCTTGAGTCCGTGACCGGGCACCAGCTGACCGGTGTTGGGCTTCTCGGTCCCGGCCAGGATGCGCAGCAGCGTGGTCTTGCCCGCGCCGTTGAGTCCGAGCACCACCACCCGGCTGCCGCGGTCGATGGCCAGGTCGACGCCGGCGAAGATCTCCAGCGAGCCGTACATCTTGGTGAGGTTCTCGGCCATCAGCGGCGTCTTGCCACAGGTGGCGGGCTCCGGGAAACGGATGTGCGCGACCTTGTCGGAGACACGGACGTCGTCGAGCGCGGCCATCAGCTTGTCGGCACGCTTGGCCATGTTCTGGGCGGCGGTGGCCTTGGTGGCCTTGGCGCCGAGCTTGGCGGCCTGCACGCGCAGCGCGCCTGCCTTCTTCTCGGCGTTGGCGCGCTCGCGGCGTCGACGCTGTTCGTCGGTGGCGCGGGCGTCGAGGTACTTCTTCCAGCTCATGTTGTAGACGTCGGCCTCGGCGCGCACGGCGTCGAGGAACCACACCCGGTTGACCACGTCGCCGAGCAGTTCCACGTCGTGGCTGATCACGATCAGTCCGCCGTCGTGGTTCTGCAGGAACCCGCGCAGCCAGGTGATCGAGTCGGCGTCGAGGTGGTTGGTGGGCTCGTCGAGCAACAGGACCGTGTCCGAGCGCCCGCCGCTGCCGTCCGACGCCGCGAACAGGATCCGGGCGAGCTCCACGCGGCGGCGCTGACCACCGGAGAGGGTGCGCAGCGGCTGCCCCAGGATGCGGTCCGCCAGCCCGAGGCTGTTGCAGATCCGGGCCGCCTCGCTCTCGGCGACGTAGCCGCCGAGGGACGAGAAGCGGTCCTCGAGCTGCCCGTACTTGCGGACGGCCTTGTCCAGCTCGACCGGGTCCACGAGCTCGGCCATCAGGGTCTGCTGCTTGTCCATGTCGCGGAGCAACGCGTCGAGGCCGCGGGCCGAGAGCACCCGGTCCTTGGCGAGGACGTTGAGGTCGCCCTCCTTGGGGTCCTGCGGCAGGTAGCCGAGGTCTCCGGTGCGGATGACCTCACCGGCATACGGCTCGCCCTCGCCGGCGAGGATGCGCAGGGTGGTGGTCTTGCCTGCGCCGTTGCGGCCGACGAGACCGATACGGTCGCCGGACTGGACGCGCAGGGCGGGGCCGGGCGCGGAGAGGAGGGTCCGCACACCGGCACGAACTTCGAGGTCGGTGGCGGTAATCACGCCTGCCGAGTTTACCGGAGTTTACGGCCGCCTCCCGCCACCGTCGCAGTGACTCCGCTAACGTGCAGACGCATGAGCGAAATCAGGGACCTGACAGGGCGAACGGCGCTGGTGACGGGCGCGAGCCGCGGTATCGGCAAGGCCATTGCCGCCGAGTTCCTGGCCCGCGGGGCGAAGGTGGCGATCACCGCTCGCAAGCCGGAGCCGCTCGAGGAGGCGGCCCGTGAGCTGCGGGCCGGCTGCGAGGGCGCGGTGGTGCTGCCGATCGCCGGGAACGCCGGAGACGCCGACGCCCGCGCGGAAGCCGTCACCCGCACCGTCGCCGAACTCGGGTCGCTGGACATCCTCGTCAACAACACCGGCATCAACCCGGTCTACGGCTCGCTGATGGAGGCGGACCTCGACGGCGTCCGCAAGATCTTCGACGTCAACGTGGTCGCCACGCTCGGCTACGTCCAGCAGGCCCACCGGGCGTGGATGGGCGAGCACGGCGGCGCCGTGGTGAACGTCGCGAGCGTCGCGGGCCTGCGGTCGACCGGTGTGATCGCCGCGTACGGCGCCTCGAAAGCGGCCCTGATCCGGCTCACCGAGGAGCTGGCGTGGCAGCTCGGGCCGTCGATCCGGGTCAACGCCGTCGCGCCCGGCGTGGTCAAGACCAAGTTCGCCGAGGCGCTGGTCGCAGGCGGCGAGGACCAGGCGTCGGCGATCTACCCGATGAAGCGGCTCGGCAGCCCCGAGGACGTGGCCGCGTTGGTCGGGTTCCTGGTTTCCGATGCGGCCGCGTGGATCACCGGCGAGACCGTCCGGGTGGACGGCGGGCTGCTGGCGACGGGTTCGCTGTAGCCGCGGCGACCCGCGCCGATCTCGTGGTGGTCGGCCTCGGTCCGGCCGGCCGGGCGCTGGCGCACCGGGCCGCGGCCACCGGGCTGGACGTGGTCGCGGTCGATCCGCACCCGGACCGGCCCTGGACACCCACGTACGCGGCCTGGCTGGACGAGCTTCCCGGCTGGCTCGGCGGCGGCGTGGTCGCCGCCCGCGTCGAGCGGCCGCGGGTCTTCACGACCCGGGAGCTCACCCTGGACCGACCGTACGGCGTGCTCGACAACGACGCGCTGCGCCGCGGCCTCGACCTCGGCGGGGTGCGGGTGCTGTCCGGCACGGCCGAGTCGCTGACCGAGCACGCGGTGATGCTCCGGGGCGGCGGCGAGGTCCGGGCCGGCCGGGTGATCGACGCCCGCGGCGTGCGCCCGGATCCCACGCTGGCCGAGCAGACCGCGTACGGGGTGATCGTCGACGCGGCGGTCGCGGCGCCTGCCCTCGGCGAGGGCGACGCCTGGTTCATGGACTGGCGACGGGACAACGGCGCCGAGACCGGCGCCGCGCCGTCGTTCCTGTACGCGGTGCCGGTCGGCCCCGGCCGGGTGCTGCTCGAGGAGACCTGCCTGGTGGGCCGGCCCGGCCTGTCGCTCGCGGTGCTGCGGGGCCGCCTCGAGGCCCGACTGCGGGCTCGCGGCGTCGAGATCCCTGCCGACGCGGAGCGCGAGCGGGTCCGGTTCCCGGTGCAGGCGCCGCACCCAGGCACCGCGCCGACCCGATTCGGCTCGCGGGGCGGCCTGGTGCATCCGGGCACCGGCTACAGCGTGGCCGCGTCGCTGCGGGCCGCCGACGTACTGGTCGACGCCGTCGTGACCGGCCGGGATCCGGGAAGGGCGTTGTCGCCGTTGCCCGTCCGGGCGGTGCGGATGCTGCGCGGGGTCGGCCTGCGCGCGCTGCTCCGACTCGACCCGGACGCGGTGCCGGAGTTCTTCGACGCCTTCTTCGCGCTGCCCGGGCACCTGCAGCGCGCGTACCTGTCGGATCGTGACCGGCCGGCGGAGGTGAGCTCCGCCATGTGGGCGGTGTTCCGCAACGCCCCGAACCCGATTCGGCGCACGCTCGCCGGCGCCGCGCTGCCGGATCGGAACCGCAATCCACCTGTCGGTGGGTCGTCGTAGAATTAGCACATGCATTCGAATATCGGCGATGGCGGCCCCGGCCAGGTGCAACACCACCTGACCGAGCTCGACGACGCCGTCGTCGGACTGCTCGACGCCACCCTGACGTCGCTGCCGGACGCCGAGGTCACCGACACCATGAGGCGGCTCGAACTCGCACTCCGCCGGGCCGCCGCGATCGGGCACCGACTGGTCGTCGAATCCGTCGAACGTGGACTCCCCGGCCGCAACGGCTGCAGTTCGGTGAACAACTACCTCATCCAGACGCTGCGGATCTCGGTCGGCGACGCCGCCCGTCGGGTCACCGCAGCCCGCACGGTCGGCACCTGGCACACCCTCGCCGGCCAGGCACTCCCGGCGGACCTCCCCGCCACGGCCTCGGCGCAACGCGACGGCGCCATCGGATCCGACCACGTCGAGGCGGTCCGGCACGTGATCCGCAAGATCCCCCGCACCGTCCCCGCCGCTGACGTCGAGGTCGCCGAGGAAGTGCTCGCCGAACTCGCCCGATCCGCCACCCCGGAGGACGTGCGAAGGGCCGGAATCGCGGTCCTCGCCCGCCTCAACCCCGACGGCAGCCTCACCGACGAGAAGGACCGCGCCCGGATGCGCGGCCTCACCGTCGGCAGGCAGGACGCCGACCTCATGACGCCGATCGCCGGACTCCTCGACCCCGAGGCCCGGGCCCTGATCGAACCGCTCCTGGCGAAGTGGGCACGACCGGGAATGAACAATCCCGACGATCCCAGCTCGCCGCACGGGGATCCCGAAGCGCCGCACGCCGACCGAGCGGCGATGGCGCAGGCCGCGTCCCGCGACACCCGCACCGCCGCCCAGCGCAACCACGACGCACTCAAGGCGGCCCTGCGCGCCTTGCAGGACTCACGGGTTCTCGGCACTCACCGGGGGCTGCCGGCCGCGACGATTCTCACGTTGGGCATCGATCAGCTCGAGCGCGAGACCGGCGTGGCCACCACTGCCTCCGGCGGGTTGGTCCCTATCCGCGACGCGCTGAACCTCGCCGCCCGATCGCACCCGGTCCTGCTGCTCTTCGACCGAAACGGGCAGCCTCTGCACCTCTACCGCACCGAACGTCTCGCCAACGCCGACCAGCGGCTGGCGCTGATCGGCGGCTGGCGCTGATCGGCACCGACATCGGCTGCACCCGACCGGGCTGCGACGCCCCCGCGACCATGTCCGCGGTTCACCATGTGACGGACTGGGTCAAGCTCGGGCAGACGAACATCGACGAACTCGGATTCGCCTGCGATGCCTGCCACGCACTGATCCACGACGGCCCCGGCGGTTGGCGGACCCGCATCGCGCCCGCCGACGCCGAGCACCCCAGCCGCGTCGAATGGATCGCGCCGCCGCACATCGACCCCGAGCAACGACCACGGGTCAACCACCGCCACCACCCCGCCGAGCTGCTCGCCCGGGCCCACGCGCACAGGTGTGCAACGCGACACCGGCACCCGGAACCGGCGCACGGTGGCCGCCGCGAGGGCGGTGGCGGGAACCAGACGGACGGCGACGTCCCGTGACCGCCACCCGCGCAGCAGAGCCGGCGACGGACTCACCGGGTCCATGCCGCGTCCCCACGAGCGAAGGACGCTCGTGGGGACGGGATCCGGCCGGCTGTGCCGGGGTCAGGACACGACGTCCGTCATGCGCGGGCGAGTCCGGGACGAGACTGGATCTTCGTGGGACCACTGGTCGACTCGTCCTGGGACAGCTCGGGCTGGGTCTCGACCCGCCCGGGTCCGGTGTTCGATCCCGCCTTCGCCGGAAGGTGCCACTCGCCGTCGGCGCCACACACCAGGCCGTGGCTGACATCGCCGGGCTTGTGGTTGATCACCGTCTCGTTGCCCTGATCGTCCGTGTTCACCACCGGGCACGAGCCGGTGGGGCCGTTCGGGCCGATCGGCTCGGCGTTGGCGGCCGCGGCGCCGAAGACGCCCAGGATCGGCAGGGCGACGAAGGCAATGGCGGCGGCGGTGCGACGGGCGTTGATCATGTGGGTTTCTCCTGGGGATGTCGGGTGGAGTGTTTCGGTGACAGGGAGAACTCTGCCCGGATCCGGGCCCGCGCTGAAGGAACCCTGGGGTGCACTGACCGACCCCCCGAGATGGATTCCGCCGCCCCCTCGGACAGTCGGGAGTGACGGCGCGGACACAGGACCGCCTGCGCGGATCGTCACGAGGTCGAAATTCGTCGGCGACCTTCGCGCCGTCCGGCGGTGCGGCGCTTGGCTACGCTGACCATCGCGAAGGCGAGAGGCGCTGCGACGGACTTGGTCCGCCACGCTCGACTTCGGACGACACGATCAAGGGCGTCTCCGATCCGAGGAGACGAACATTGAGGAATCCGGAGACCACGTGGGGTGTCGGCGACTACCCCCTGATGGCCCGATACCTCCGGCCTGCGGCGCTGGCCGCTGTCGAGGCGGCGGCGGTCGCGCCGGGCGATCGGGTGGTCGACGTTGCCACCGGCACAGGGAACGCAGCGCTGTTGGCCGCCGAGCGCGGCGGCAAGGTAGTCGGCGTCGACTTCGAACCGGCACTGCTGCGGCTCGCTGCGGAGCGGACCCGAAACGCGGGAATCGAAGTCGAATGGTTGTGTGCTGATCTCGACGCCCTACCCCTCCCCGATCGCTCGGCCGATGTCGTACTCTCCGTCTTCGGCGTGATGTATGCGGCCGATCATGCGATCGCAGCGCGGGAACTCGCGAGGGTCGCCGCCCCCGGCGCCAGGGTCGTGCTCGCGTCGTGGGTTCCGGGAAGCCTGATGCCGGCGATGGGACAGATTCTGAGCGAGTACCTGCCGCCACCGCCGGCAGGCAGCGGTCCGCCCAGCCGCTGGGGTGACTCCGTTGCACTCGCCGCCCTGCTCGAACCGCATCACCTGCAGGTCACCGCGAATGCGCCCGGGCGGATCACCCCGCTCTTTTCCTCCGCTGGCGACGCAACCGACTTTCTGATTCGCACGGCGGGCCACATCGTGTGCGAACAGGACAGGCTGATCGCGGATGATCGCTGGGACGATCTGCATCAGGATCTGTTCCGATTCGTCGAGCAACGGGCAGAGCACGTCGGCAACGGTCTCGGCCTTCCGCTCGACTACCTTCTCGCCTCGGCAGTCAAGACACCCGACTAACCGGTCGCTCGGAGCTCCGTGCTTGCGCCAGCGCACAGATGCGGCAGGATCCCAGCACCGTCTCAGCGCCGGACACCGGTCTCCGAAGTGTCTTCACTCGGGCACCGTGGGTGAGTCACCGCGCTCCCTCGTCGCCGCAGATGCACGGCTGCTAGGTTTGGTCCGCCGCGACAGACCCGTGACCAGGACACCACCGACCTGGACATCGGCGGGTGCGTCGACCCGACCTGGTTCACCAACCATGTCGCTCGATTCCGCGGCGACCGGGCCGACTACGCCCGCGACTGTCCACACTCGCCTCCCGTGCCGCACCTCTGCGCCGGAGCTGCCGCGATGTATGTGCGCCCCCTCTCGCACCTGGACAATCAGTAAGAGGATTACCAGCGAGTAACATGTGGCTTGTCTGCATGCTTTCCCTTAGAAAGAGCGAGGAATTTCATGACTGAGCGCGTTCAGGTCGGTGGACTTCAGGTCGCCAAGGTTCTCTACGACTTCGTCAACAACGAGGCCCTGCCGGGCACCGGTGTAGACGCCGACACCTTCTGGTCGGGCGCGGTCAAGGTCGTCGAGGACCTTGCCCCGAAGAACAAGGCACTGCTCGCCAAGCGCGACGAGCTGCAGGCGCAGATCGACGGCTGGCACCGTGAGCGGGCCGGCCAGCCCCTCGACGCCGCCGAGCACAAGGCCTTCCTGGAGGAGATCGGCTACCTGCTGCCCACCCCGGCCCCGTTCGAGATCACCACCGCGAACGTGGACGCCGAGATCGCCGCCACCGCAGGCCCGCAGCTGGTCGTCCCGATCCTCAACGCCCGCTTCGCGCTCAACGCGTCGAACGCCCGCTGGGGTTCGCTCTACGACGCGCTGTACGGCACCGACGTGATCTCCGAGGCCGACGGCGCCGAGAAGGGGAAGGGCTACAACAAGGTTCGCGGCGACAAGGTCATCGCCTGGGCACGCCAGTTCCTCGACACCGCGGCCCCGCTGGCCGCCGGCTCGCACGCCGACTCCACCCGCTACTGGATCGACGGCACCGAGCTGAAGGTCGAGCTGGCCGACGGCACCGTCACCGGACTCGCGCAGCCGGAGAAGTTCGTCGGCTACCTCGGCGAGAAGGACGCGCCCACCTCGGTGCTGCTGCGCAACCACGGCCTGCACGCCGAGATCCAGATCGACGCCGCCTCCCCGATCGGCTCGACCGACCCGGCCGGCGTCAAGGACGTCGTGCTCGAGTCCGCGCTGACCACGATCATGGACTTCGAGGACTCCGTCGCCGCCGTCGACGCCGACGACAAGGTCGTCGGCTACCGCAACTGGCTGGGACTGAACCGCGGCGACCTGGCCGAGGAGATCAACAAGGGCGGCAAGTCCTTCACCCGCACCCTGAACGGCAACCGCACCTACACCGCGCCGGACGGCTCCGAGCTGTCCCTGCACGGCCGCTCGCTGCTGTTCGTGCGTAACGTCGGCCACCTGATGACCAATCCGGCAATCCTCGACGCCGACGGCAACGAGGTCCCCGAGGGCATCCTCGACGCCCTCGTCACCAGCGCGTGCGCGGTGCACGGCCTGTCCACCGGCGACGGCAACGGCCCGCTGGCCAACAGCCGCACCGGCTCGATCTACATCGTCAAGCCCAAGCAGCACGGTCCCGAGGAGGTCGCGTTCACCGCGGAGCTCTTCGGCCGCGTCGAGCAGGTCCTCGGCCTGCCCGCGAACACGCTCAAGGTCGGCATCATGGACGAGGAGCGCCGCACCACGGTCAACCTGTCCGCGTGCATCAAGGAGGCCAGCGAGCGGGTCGTCTTCATCAACACCGGCTTCCTGGACCGCACCGGCGACGAGATCCACACCTCGATGGAGGCCGGCGCCGTGGTCCGCAAGGGCGAGATGAAGAAGCAGCGCTGGATCTCGGCCTACGAGGACTGGAACGTCGACACCGGCCTGGCCGACGGACTGCAGGGCAAGGCGCAGATCGGCAAGGGCATGTGGGCGATGACCGACCTGATGGCCGACATGATCGAGCAGAAGATCGGCCAGCCCAAGGCCGGCGCGAACACCGCATGGGTGCCCTCGCCCACCGGCGCCACCCTGCACGCGACGCACTACCACGAGGTGGACGTCTTCGCGGTGCAGGATCAGCTCAAGGGCAAGCCCCGCTGCACCGTCGACGACATCCTCACCATCCCGCTCGCCCCGTCCACCGACTGGTCGGACGCCGAGAAGCGCGAGGAACTCGACAACAACTGCCAGTCGATCCTCGGCTACGTGGTGCGCTGGATCGACGCCGGCGTCGGCTGCTCGAAGGTGCCGGACATCCACGACGTCGCGCTGATGGAGGACCGCGCGACCCTGCGCATCTCCAGCCAGCTGCTCGCCAACTGGATTCGCCACGGCATCGTCACCGAGGCCGAGGTGGTCGAGGCGCTCGAGCGGATGGCCCCGGTGGTGGACCGCCAGAACGCGGGCGACGCCGACTACCGTCCGATGGCGCCGAACTTCGACTCCAACATCGCCTTCCAGGCGGCCAAGGAGCTGATCCTCGAGGGCGGCACGCAGCCGAGCGGCTACACCGAGCCGATCCTGCACCGCCGTCGACGGGAGTACAAGGCCGCCAACGCCTGACCCGCACCGACACCACGGCCGATGCCGCCGTCCCGACCCCGGGGCGGCGGCATCGTCGGTCTGCAGGCAGGACGCGTCCGTAGACTGGCGTCCGGCCGATCAACGACCGACGAGTCCGCGCGGGGCGGACGGAGACGAGGGCACGTGGGGCAGCATCGCGGGGACGAGGGCGCCAGGGGTGTCAGCAAGGGACCGGTCATCGCCGGTGTCGCACTGGTCCTGGTGGTCCTCGCCGTGTTCGGCTGGATGAAGCTGCGCGACCGCATCTCCGAGCAGGGCACCGCGGCGGCCCAGACCTGCGTCGAGGGCGACGCCGTCCTCGACGTCTCCGCCGACCCGGACATCGCCATCCCGCTCGGCGAACTCGCACGCCGCTACAACGACACCGCACCGGTGGTCCGCGACCACTGCATCAGCGTGACGGTGACGCCCGCACCGGGCACCGCCGTCGCCGACTCGCTGGCCACCGGCGATCCCGCGCACTGGTCCGGGCCGGGTCCCGCTCCGGCACTGTGGATCCCGCAGAGCTCGCAGACGGTGAACCGGCTCGCTGACCACCCCGGCCTGGTCAGCGGGCAGCCGAAGTCCATCGCGTCCTCCCCCGTCGTGCTCGCCGCGCCGCCGCTGCTCGCCGCCCAGCTCACCCAGCGCCGGACCGGCTGGCAGGACCTGGCCGGGCTGCAGTCCGACCCCCAGTCGCTCACCGCCTCCGGGCTGCCCGGCTGGGGCTCGCTGCGCCTCGCGCTCCCGACCGGCCCCCAGTCCGAGCCGACCGCCCTGGCCGCGGAGGCCGTCGCCGCCGCGGTCTCCGGCGCAGGCGCGGGACCGGTCACCGCCGAGCAGGCGGCGTCCGGCCCCGTCGTCACCGCGCTCTCCCAGCTCGGGATCGGCTCCGCCTTCCTCGCCGGCGGTCCCCCGGCCAACACCGCCGACGCGTTGACCGCCCTTGCCGCACAGACGGATCAGGCCGCGGGCACCCTGCACGCGGTGCCGGCCACCGAGCAGCAGGTCTATCGCGCGAACCGGACCGACGCCGCGCTGGCGACCTTCACGCCGACCGGCGCCACCCCGGTCGCCGACCACCCGGCCGCGGTCCTCGCCGCGGGCTGGGTCGACGAGACCCGCAGCCGGGCGGCCGCCCAGTTCGCGGACTTCCTGCTTCAGCCGGAACAGGCGCAGACGCTGCACGACCAGGGATTCCGGGCCGGCGACTCCGAGCGCGCCGGCGCCGACGCCGCGGTGCCGTTCGCCCCGGTCACCACCGCACTCGCGCCGAGCAGCGGCGCGGTGTCCGCCGCGCTGACCGACGTGGTGGCCCATCCCGTCGAGGCGCGCAGCACGACAGTGCTTCTCGACGTCTCGGGCTCGATGTCCGCGACCGAGGGCAGCGACACCCGTCTGCACAACACCGCGACGACGCTGGCCGCGCAGATCACGGCCACGCCCGACGGTTCGGACGTCGGCCTGTGGACCTACTCCCGCGGACTGGACGGCACCAAGCCGTACCGCGTGCTGGTCCCGACCGGGCCGCTCACCGGACCGGTCGCAGGCGTCGCCCGGCGGCAGGCCCTCGAGACCGCGCTCGGTTCGCTCACCCCGGCGACCGCCACCTCCACCTACGCCTCCGTCGAGGCGGCGTACCGGGCGGCGGTGAACGGCTACGCCTCCGACCGGCCCAACTCGCTTCTCCTGATCACCGACGGACCCAACGACGACACCTCGACGAGCGCGCGGCAGATGCTGTCCGCGGTGGCCGCTGCCGCGGATCCGGATCGGCCGGTGCGGATCGACGTGGTCACCATCGGCCCGAACTCCGACACCGCGACGCTCGAGCAGTTGGCGCAGCAGACCGGCGGCACCCTGATCCCCGTCGCCACCTCCGACGGACCGGAACTGGGCCAGTCCATCGGAAAGCTGCTGTCCTAGAACATGATCCGAATTCTCCTGTTCGGCGCCTTCCTGGCGCTCGTCAGTTGGCTGCTGCACCGGCGCCTGACCCGGTCGCTGGGGCTCGGCCCGCGCGGTACCCGCGCGACCGGCGCGGCGCTGGTCGTGGCATGGCTGTTCGCCCTGGTCGGACTCGGCAGCGGTGAGGTCTTCGACCCGGCCTGGGCCAGGGTCCCGGGGTGGGTCGGCTGGGTGTGGCTCGCCGTGCTGCTGTACCTGGCACTCGGCCTGCTGCTCGTCGCCGCCGGTGCGGGGGTGGCCCGGCTGGTGACCACCTCGCCGTTCGGTCGGCGCCGGGTCGCCCCGCACGAGACCGACCAGTCCCGACGTCGGGTGCTGCGCGGCGCGACTGCGGCGGTGGTGCTGGCTTCCTTCGCGGCCGTCGGGTTCGGGGTCGCCGCCGCGGCCACGCCCCGGATCCGCCGGGTCCGGGTTCCGCTGCGCCGGCTGCCCGCCGAGTTCGCCGGTACCCGGATCGCACTGGTGACGGACCTGCATGTCGGACCGGCGCGCGGGGTCGGCTTCACCGGCAAGGTGGCCGCAGCGGTGGCCGCGGAGCGACCGGACCTGATCCTGTTCGGCGGTGATCTCGTCGACGGGACGGTCGCGATGGTCGGCGCGGACCTGGCGCCGCTCGCCGAACTGACGGCCTCGCTCGGGGTGTACGGGGTGAGCGGCAACCACGAGTTCTACGCGGGCGACGGTGGCCGCTGGCTGGACCTGTGGGACCGCCTGGGCATCCACACGCTGCGCAACGCCCGCGTCGAGCTGCGCCGGGGCGACGCGGTCATCGACCTGGCCGGCATCCACGACGCGACCTCGCCTGCGCCCTTCGAGCCCGACCTGGGGGCGGCGCTGGCCGGACGCGACCCGGACCGCTTCGTGCTGCTGCTCGCGCACGAGCCCAAGCAGGCGATCGAGGCCGACGACCTCGGCGTGGACCTGCAGCTGTCGGGACACACCCACGGCGGCCAGATGTGGCCGCTCGGCTACCTGGTGCCGTTGCAGCAGCCGTCGGTGACGGGCCTGGACCGGATCGGCGGGACGGTGCTGTACACGAGCATGGGCACCGGCGCCTGGGGTCCGCCGGTGCGCGTCGGGGCGCCGCCCGAGATCACCGTCATCGAACTGGTCCAGGCCTGACCTGTCGGACTGTCGGACAGTCGGGCAGTGCCGTGAATTCCTGCCGAAAGAAAGGGTGCCCCGAACCCGCCCTCACCGGACGGGGATCAGCACGTGGTGATGAGGTGTGCGCGGTGCACGGTCAGATGTGCGCGGTGCCGGGCTGCCCTGTTGCCGGGTTTCGCTCCCGGCGGCGCTGCCCTCCACGCCTCTCTGACGGCCGGAATGACCGCCGGCCACGGTGTGTGCTCGCCTCCCCGGCCGGCTACCCGCTCCGACCTCTCGGCTGCCCAGTCCACTCCATTGGTCAGTCGAGCAGGTCCACCTCCCAGTTGACCCGCTGGACCGCCAGGTCCACCTCACGGATCTCCCTGGCGACCTGGTCCGCGGTGGTACGCAGCTGCGCGACCGGCACCGCGGCGACGAACGCGAGCTCGGAGCGCAGCTGCCGGCCGTAGCCGTGCTCGTCGCGACCCGACGCGGCGTCGGCCGCGGCGGTGATCGCGCCGTGCCGGATACGCAGCACGTCGCGTCGGGCCAGCGCGTCGGTGACCGTGCCCGAGCCCAGCGCCGCCCGCGAGTTGGTGCGGTTGACACGGCGGATCAGCGACTCGAGTTCGTCGAGTGCGAGATCGAGCTCGGCGAGCAGCGCGACGGCGTCCTCGGCCGGCTGTTCGCCCTCCTGGTGGCGCGCATTGGCCACGATCCGCGCCCGCAGCTGCGTCACCCGCTTGGTGACGTCACCACGCAGCGCCAGTCCCTCGGCCAGTCTCATGCCGCCCATCGTAGAGCGGCATCCGGCCGGTGCCGGCATCGAACACGCGCAACGGCCGAGCGGGCCGGAACCCTCAACCTAGGAGACTCAGAGGCACCAGACGAGATCCGCGGAGCCCGGCAGCGGGACCGAGAAGCAGATGTTCAGCGACCCGTTCCCGAGTGGACGGCCGGGCTCGGCGGAGGCGATCGGGGCGGTGACCGCGCCGAGCGCGACAACGACGGCGGTGGCGGCGACGGCTCTTGCGATGATGGACTTCATGGTCTGCACCTTTGGGCTAGACGACGGCGGCCTTCGGCCACCATCCGCAATCGTCCTCCTGGCATGACGTTGTACACAATGACCGTTCGGCTCGCTCACGAGTTGCCGCCGCGACACGCCGCCGCACCCTGGTACACAAATGCCACAGCGACCGCCCGCAGGGGCAGTCGCCGTGGCATTCGGGAGTTTCGAGGGCGCTAGTCGGCGAACGCCTCGATCGGCGGGCACGAGCACACCAGGTTCCGGTCGCCGTGCGCGCCGTCGATCCGCCGCACCGGCGGCCAGATCTTCGGCGCGTGCTTGCCCGCGGGGAAGACCGCGAGCTCACGCGAGTACGGGTGGTCCCAGTCGCCGACCAGGCAGGCCGCGGTGTGCGGGGCCCCACGCAGCGGGTTGTCCTCCACCGGCCACTCGCCCGCACCGACCCGGGAGATCTCACCGCGGATGGCGATCATCGCGTCGCAGAACCGGTCGATCTCCGCGAGGTTCTCGCTCTCGGTGGGCTCGATCATCAGCGTGCCCGCCACCGGGAAGCTCATGGTCGGGGCATGGAAACCGTAGTCCGCCAACCGCTTTGCGACGTCGTCGACGGTGACGCCGGTGTCCTTGGTGAGCGGGCGCAGGTCGAGGATGCACTCGTGCGCGACCATCCCGTTCTCCCCGGTGTAGAGCACCGGGAAGTGCTCGTCGAGGCGCCGGGCGATGTAGTTCGCGGAGGCGATCGCCGTCAGCGAGGCCTGCCGCAGTCCCTGCGCTCCCATCATCCGGATGTACGCCCAGGTGATCGGCAGGATCGACGCGCTGCCGTAGGGCGCCGCCGAGACCGCCCCGCCGCCACCGAGTCCGGGTGCCAGCGGGTGACCGGGCAGGAACTGCGCGAGGTGCGCGCCCACCGCGACCGGACCGACGCCCGGGCCGCCGCCGCCGTGCGGGATGCAGAACGTCTTGTGCAGGTTCAGGTGGCTGACGTCGCCGCCGAAGCGCCCCGGCCGGGCCAACCCGACCAGTGCGTTCAGATTCGCGCCGTCCACGTACACCTGGCCGCCGGCGTCGTGCACGGCCGCGCAGATCTCGGCGACCTCGTGCTCGTACACCCCGTGCGTGGACGGGTAGGTGATCATGATGGCGGCCAGCCGCTCGGCGTGGTCGGCGATCTTCGCGCGCAGGTCGTCGACGTCGACGTCACCGTTCGGCCGGCAGGCGACCACCTCGACGCGCATGCCGGCCATCACCGCGGAGGCCGCGTTGGTGCCGTGTGCGCTGGACGGGATCAGGCAGGTGTCGCGGTGGTCGTCACCGCGGGAGAGGTGGTAGTTGCGGATCGCCAGCAGGCCGGCGTACTCGCCCTGGCTGCCGGCGTTCGGCTGCAGGCTCACCGCGTCGTAACCGGTGATCGCCGCCAGCCAGCCCTCCAGGTCGGTGATGATCTCCAGCAGACCCTCGGCGTCCTCGGTGGGCCCGAACGGGTGCAGCTTGGTGAACTCGGGCCAGGTGATGGCCTCCATCTCGGCGGCCGCGTTGAGCTTCATCGTGCAGGACCCGAGCGGGATCATGCTGCGGTCCAGCGCGATGTCCTTGTCCGAGAGCCGGCGCAGGTAGCGCATCATCGCGGTCTCGGTGCGGTGCTCGACGAAGGCCGGGTGGGCCAGGAACGCCGAGGTCCGCGCGAGCGAGGCCGGCAGCGACTCACCGGTGCCGTCGGGACCGATCACCACCTCGCCCATGCCGAACGCCGCGAGGACCGACTCGAGGTGCGCCTCGGTGGTGGCCTCGTCGCAGGCGATGCCGACATGGTCGGCGTCGACGAGCCGCAGGTTGACGTTCCACGCCTTCGCCGCCTCGACGACGGTCGCGGCGCGGCCCGGCACCCGGGCCAGCACGGTGTCGAAGAACTCCGCGTGCACCACCTCGACGCCTGCGGCGCGCAGCCCGGCGGCGAGTGCGACGGCGTGGCCGTTGACCCGGCGGGCGATGGCCCGGAGTCCGTCCGCGCCGTGATAGCTGGCGTACATCGCCGCGACCACCGCGAGCAGCACCTGAGCGGTGCAGATGTTGGAGGTCGCCTTCTCTCGACGGATGTGCTGCTCACGGGTCTGCAGCGCCAGGCGGTAGGCCCGGTCCCCGTCCGCGTCGACGGAGATGCCGACGAGGCGACCGGGCAGCTGACGGGCGTGCTTGGCGTGCACCGCCAGGTACCCGGCGTGCGGGCCGCCGAAACCCATCGGCACACCGAAGCGCTGGGTGGTGCCGAAGCAGGCGTCCGCACCCTGCTCGCCGGGCGGGGTCAGCAGAGTCAGGGCCAGCAGGTCGGCGCCGACCGCGACCAGCGCGCCACGCTCGTGGGCGGCGGCGATCAGGTCACCGTGGTCGACGACCCGACCGGACGCGCCCGGCAGCTGGGCCAGGACGCCGAAGAACTCGCCCTCGGGCAGCCCCTGGGTGAGGTCCGCCGCGACGAGCTCGATGCCCAGCGGGGTGGCCCGGGTCTCGATCACGGCGCGGGTCTGCGGGAACAGGTCGTGGTCGACCACGAACCGCGGCGAGCGACTCTTGCTCGCGCGGCGCAGCAGCGTCATCGCCTCGGCGGCGGCGGTGGCCTCGTCGAGCATCGACGAGTTGGAGACCTCCATGCCGGTCAGGTCGGAGACCATGGTCTGGAAGTTGAGCAGCGCCTCGAGGCGTCCCTGGCTGATCTCGGGCTGGTACGGCGTGTAGGCGGTGTACCAGGCCGGGTTCTCGATCAGGTTCCGCACCAGCACCGGCGGCGTGAGGGTGTCGTAGTAGCCGAGGCCGATCATGGAGGTGGCGACGGTGTTGCGGCCGGCGCGACGCGCCAGCTCGGCGAGCGCCTCGTGCTCCGAGAGCGGGGCGGGCAGCACGTCCAGGCCGGCACCGATCCCGTCGGTGACCTCGTCCAGGATGACTGCGGGGACAGCCTTGCCGGCCATCTCGTCCAGACTCGCAACCCCGATGACATCGAGGATCCGAGTTAGCTCGGTGGTGTCGGGTCCGATGTGACGGTCGACGAAGTGACTTCTGGCGTCTGACAAGGCAACTCCCGCGCAGGTGAAGGATCCACAGGACACGCGCCGCAGTCGTGCGGTGCGCCCCTCCCCCTCTGTCGCCTGCTCGTCGAGACGAGCGCCTGAGAGATTCGGGACCGAGAGAATCCTCGGCCCCTTTCCCCGTGGGCGGGTGGGTGCTCCCACCGCTTTCCAGAGGCGTCGATGCCCGCGCGGTCCCTGGTACCTGAGAGATTGACGGGGAGGTGCTGCTCCTTCGGTGCCCGGGGCGGTGAACCCCGGAACTCTCCCGCGCGACGGCGACGCACCCGCAATTCTAGGCTACGAATTCGTGCGGTCGCACCGCGCGGGTCGGCACGGTCGACGGATACCGCCACGGACCTCGCGGCACCCCCGACCCCGGTGCCAATCAGCCGATCTTGCGGTTTGCCCGGTCCTTGCGCCGCGACGCCAGCTCGTCCTCGGGACTCGGCTCGCTCTCGCCGCCGTCGGCCCGCTCGGCCGGGAAGTCCGCGATCGCACCGGTCAGCTCGCGCATCGCGCCACTGACGGCGATGCCGAACACGCCCTGACCGCCCTGCAGCAGGTCCACGACCTCCTCCGCGGAGGTGCACTCGTAGACGGTGGTGCCGTCCGAGAACAGCGTGATCTTCGCGAGGTCGCCGACGCCGCGCTTGCGCAGGTGATCCACCGCGACCCGAATGTTCTGCAGCGAGATTCCGGTGTTCAGCAACCGCTTGACGATCTTGAGGACCAGGATGTCCTTGAACGAGTACAGCCGCTGACTGCCCGACCCGGCGGCGCCACGGATCGAGGGCACCACCAGCGAGGTGCGCGCCCAGTAGTCGAGCTGGCGGTAGCTGATGCCGGCGATCTGACAGGCGATGGGAACTCGGTAGCCCACCAGGTCGTCGGGTATCGAGTCGTCCGGGAACAGGCCCGGTTGCATGTCCTCGACGTCGAAGTTCGGTGCGGCGTCGTGCTGGGCGGTGTCGCCATTCGGGGAAACCGCGCCTGCCGATTCGTCCCGGACATCCGGGGACGATGCGACGTCGCGCCAAGGCTCCTGCGGCTGATCTACCACTGACTGCCCTCTCTCGCACGGACGTATCCCACACGGGCGGATCCATGATCAGGGTACGCCCTGAACCGAATCACATCGTTGGAATTTACCTAACCACACGGTAGGGCGCCGTACACCTGCAGTCAACGCAACTCGCCCGACACCGGTGTCACAAACCCACCAACTTTGCAGGTGATTCACATCACAGCTTGGTCAACTTTGTTATGTGTCGGTGGCTTTGAAGTCGTCCGGGGACACCGATTCGAGAAACTCCTTGAACTTCTCGACCTCGTCCTCGCGCTCGTCGGGCATCACCAGACCCGCTTCGGCCAGCACCGACTCCTCCGCGAAGATCGGCACCCCGGCCCGCAACGCGATCGCCACGGAGTCCGAGGGCCGCGCCGAGACGCGCAGGTTCTCCTCGAACACCAGGTCCGCGTAGAAGGTGCCCTCCTGCAGGTCCACGATTCGCACCTCGCGCAGCGTGTGGCCGAGCGCCCCGATCAGGGTGGCGATGAGGTCATGGGTGAGCGGGCGAGCCGGCTCCACCCCCTGCTGTTCGAGGGCGATCGCGGCGGCCTCCGTCTGGCCGATCCAGATCGGGAGGTACCGGTCGCCGTCAGCCTCCCGCAGCAGCAGCACGGGTTGATTCTGCGGCTGCTCGACACGAATCCCGACCACACGCATCTCGCTCATCGTGCCTGCCTCCCGTCTGCTCTGACATGCGCCGCACCAGAGGCGGTACCGACGATTCTATTCCGAGACCGCGGTACGTTCGAATTTCGCTGCGGGTCGCACCAGACAGGTAGGTCAGCGGTCCAGCGCGCCGCGCACCGCCGTCTTGACCAGGCAGGTGTGCAGCGTCAATGACAGTGCGGCCAACTCGCGAACCATCTCCTCGGCCCGATCCCGCGCGCCCGCGTCACGGCCCTTCGCCACCGGTCCGGCGATCTGGGCGACCAGCCCGGCCTCCCGGTCCGCGGCCAGCTTGAACGCCCGCAGGTGCCGCACCTCGAGACCGAAGGCGGACATCGCCTTGGCGGTGCGCGCCAGCGTGACCGCCTCCTCGTCGAAGAATCCGGCGGCACCGGGCACCACCAGACCCGCCCGGATCAGCTCCGTGAGGAACACCTCGTCCGTCCCGGTGCGGGCCAGCAGGTCTGTGCGGCTGATCCGCACCTCGCGGTCCGGACGGAACTCCTCCGGCGAGACCTCGCCGGGGGCGATGGACAGGATCCGCGGCCGCCGCAGTGGGGTCTCCGTGGACCCCACTGCAGCCGCTCCGCTGTCGATCGCCTCGAGCTGCTCCTTGATGACCTTCAGCGGCAGGTACTGGTCCCGCTGCGCGGTGAGGACGTACCTGAGCCGCTCGCTGTCCGCCACGGAGAACCGCCGGTACCCGGACGGGGTGCGCTCCGGGCTGATCAGCCCCTCCGCCTCGAGGAATCGAATCTTCGAGATGGTGATGTCCGGGAAGTCGGGGCGCAGCCGGTCCAGGACGGTGCCAATCGACATCCCACCCTGTGCCCGCTGCCGGACTGCGGTCATCAGCCGGCCGAACCCGCAGCCAGGTCGCCGGACGCGCCACGGGGACCGGTCAGGAACACCAGGCGGAACTTGCCGATCTGCACCTCGTCGCCGTTGGCGAGCGTGGCGCTGTCGACAGGCTCCCGGTTGACGTAGGTGCCGTTGAGGCTGCCCACGTCGACAACCTGGAAGTCGTTCTCGTCCTGACGGAACTCGGCGTGCCGACGGCTGACCGTGACGTCGTCGAGAAAGATGTCGCTGTCCGGGTGCCGACCGGCCGAGGTGGTCGGCTGGTCGAGCAGGAATCGCGAACCCGCGTTGGGGCCCCGCTTGACGACGAGCAGCGCGGAACCGACGGGCAGGCCCTCCACACCGGAGACCGGCGCCTCGGCTGCGGGAGTGGCCGTCGCCGTACCGTCCAGTTCGCTGAGGAAATCGGCCCGGAAAACCGATGTGGTTTCAGCGGGCGATTCCCCAAGAACCCCGTCGTTGTCGTTCTCGCTCACCGTTTCTCCTCCTCAGTCCGACCGATCCGAGAGCTCTCGGACAAATCTATAACCACAATCACATTGAAGCTGCGGACCTGCACCCCGACACGGCGAAGGCGTTGACTTCGACCGTACCCTGCGGCGGGCCCTCCGCGTAGACAGACGCCGGTCGTGGCGGACGTGTCTCTACTCGCCCGCGATCTCGCGGTAGGCCTGCGCGTCGAGCATCCCGGCCAGTGCGGCGTCGAGGGTCGCCTCGTCGGCCACCTCCAACTCCACCAGCCAGCCGCCAGCGTACGGAGCGGAGTTCACCAGTTCGGGGCTGGCCTCCAGATCAGCGTTCGCCGCAATCACTTTCGCGTTCAGCGGAGCGTAGATGTCCGACACGCTCTTGGTCGACTCCACCTCGCCGAACGACTCCCCCACGGTGACGTCCTCGTCGACGGCGGGCAGCTGGACGAAGACGACATCGCCGAGCTGCGACTGTGCGAAGTCCGTGATTCCCACCCGCACCGTGGCAGGCCCGGTCCGCTGGATCCATTCGTGCTCTGCCGTGTAACGCAATTCGTCCGGCGTACTGGTGTCACTCACCGTGAGGTTCCTTTCCACGATCTTCCGACGGCGTGCTGTGCGCACTGTTGACGAATCGGAAGATCTCAGTTTCCGGGCTGAGCGTATTGGCGCGGTTTCACCTCTCGCAAGGCGGTGATCGTGACCTGCTGCGATTGCTCGACGGTGACCGCGCCACCGGCGCGGGCCACCGTGTCCACCACCCCACCGGGAATGTTCAACGCCGCGGCCAGGGTCGGCGGATCGCCGATCGCCACCACCCGGTACGGCGCCGACAACGCCACCGAGTCGAGCTGGATCCGCCCCGCCGGACCGGTGACCCACGAGTTCACCCCGATCCGGATCGGCGCGGCGCCTGCGCCGGTCACCTCGATCGCCTCGGCGCCTGCCGCGCGCAGTTCCTGGATCAGGTCCAACAGCACCTCCGAGCCCACCCCCCGACTCGGGTCGGTGACCCTCAGCTCCACTCCCGGCCCCGTCGCCGGGACGGCGCCCACCTGGATCGACAACGCCGCCAGCCTGGCCTGGGCCTCCGCGAGCGCCGCCTCGGAGCCGCCGCCGCTGCGCTGCAGGGTCGCCAGGGTGGACTCGAGCGCCGCCACCTCCTCACGCAGCGAGGCCTCCCGCTGGTTGAGGTTGTCGAGCAGTACCAGCAGGTCGGCGGGGCGCGCGGAGTCCAGCCCGTCGCCGCTTCCCGTGTCCCTGACCTGGGTGACAATGGCCGTCCCCAGCACCACCATCAGCAGCACCGCCAGCAGCCCGAACACCGCCCGGGACCGTCGCGCCGACGCCGAGGCCGCGGCCGGATCGTCGCGCAGCTCGTGTCTGCCCTCCCCCGTGCTCACCGCTCACGCACCGAAGAGCCGGCGCCGCAGGGCGGCGGCATTGCCGAAGATCCTGATGCCCAGCACCACCACGATCGCGGTGGACAGCTGGGTACCCACTCCCAGCTGGTCGCCGAGCCACACGATCAGCGCCGCCACCAGCACGTTGAAGACGAACGAGACCACGAACACCTTGGCGTCGAAGATCTCGTCGAGGTACGCGCGCAGACCACCGAACACCGCGTCGAGCGCAGCCACCACCGCGATCGGCAGGTACGGCTGCACCGCGTCCGGCACCTGCGGCTGGAACACCACGCCCACGATGATCCCGACGACGAGCGCGGCCACACCGTAGAGCGCGTACCCGTTCTTGACGGTCTTGACAGGATTCACTGCCCATCCACCTCACGTGCGCTTCGAATCTCCCGGGCGGACGCCGCGGGAAGGGAAATGTCGTCGTTCTCGGCGACGGTGAACCCGGCGCCGTAGAGCTGCGCCACCCCGGACATCCGCTGGTACGCCTCGCTCACCACGAACCGGGTCTGCATCGCCGCCTGCGGGCCGATCGCCGAGATCACGTACGGCGAGGGCACCGGCTGGTTGTCGACCAGCATGGCACCGCCCGCCTGCCGGACCGTCACCGCCGGGCCGACCCGGACGTTGCCCACCGCGACGGCTTCGGCGCCGCCTGCCCACAGCGCGTTGACCACCGACGCGATGTCCCGGTCGAGGACCACCGGCTTGGCCGCGGTCGCGTTGGGCCGGGACTGGTCGGACAGGTCTCGACGGATGGACGGGTCGGTCAGGGTCACCTCGAGCCCCGGACCCCGCACCGGCTCGAGGGCCGCCTCCTGCGCCGTCGCGGCGAGCCGGCCCAGCATTCCGGTGCCGTCCGCGTCGCCGGCCAGGGCCGCGGCCCGCAGCGTGTCGGTCTCGGCTGCCAGCTCGGCGCGCCGGGCGGCCAGGTCCTCGCCGCGGTCCTGCGCCGCGGCGACATTGCCGAGGATCTCGGTACGGACCTGGTCGGTCCGTGGCGCACGGTCACTGGCCTGGACGAAGGCCACGCCGAACAACAGCCCCAGCGCCAGCCCGCCTGCCGTCAGCCAGACACCGGCGTGCAGGGGCCGGTGCAGCGAGTGCCCGCGCGCCCGGTCCTCCGCCGCGGCGGCATAGCCCGGGTCGAGTCCTTCGTTGCGCAGCGCCCGCAGCAGGGCCGGAGCCGGGTTGCGTCGTACCTGATCGGTCCTCACCGGGCGTGCGGCCCCGGCCGGGGCCGGCCGATCGGCACCGTGCGGGCGACGTTGCGGGCCGCCAGCAGGTACAGCAGCCCCGTCCACACGTACAGACCGGTGCCCCAGACGAGCAGCGCATACCCCCAGGCCCGGGCGATCGGCGCGATTCCCCAGTCACCCTGGGCGGCGAGTACCAGTGGCAACGCGAACATCAACGCGAAGGTCGCCGCCTTGCCGAGGTACAGCACCGACGGCGGCGGCAGGCCGCGGCGCCGGTAGACCGGCAGGACCAACGCCAGGATCAGGTCGCGGCCGATCAGGATCGCCGCGACCCACCACGGGATGATGCCGCGCACCGCGAAGCCGAGCAGGGTGGAGATCACGTACAGCCGGTCCACCAGCGGGTCCAGCAGCGAGCCGAGACGTGAGGTCTGGTTCAGCAGCCGCGCCAGCTTGCCGTCGGCCCAGTCGGTGAACCCGCTGAGCATCAGCAGGGCCAGCGCCCAGCCGTCCGCCTGCGGGACCAGCAGCAGGTACACGAACACGGGCACGCTGAGCAGCCGGATGATGCTCAGCACGTTGGGAACCGTCAGGACCCGGTCGGTCACCACCAGTTCCGGGCCGTCCGCCACTCCCGGTGGCCGGTCTCCGGTACCCATCGATCCCCCTGCTCCTGCTCGTCCGCGATTGTCGCAGAACAGCGTGTCACATGAGGTGACCCGGCGCGCGCACCCGCGCCACCGCGTCGGCGGTGAGGCTGCCGAGGTAGAGCCAGCCGTCCGCCTCCCGCACACCCGTGACCGGCCCGTAACTGCCCTTGCCGCCCTGCAGGCTGTGCACCACGACGCCGTCGCGGTCCAGGCCGAGCACCCAGGCCCGGCGCTCCGGTTCCGGCTGCGCCCAGCCCGGCAGGTTGGCCGCGACGATCCGCAGCGCGGGATGCGGGGCCAGCAGGTCGAGCAACCGCATCCGTGGGCTGTACAGCGCCACCCAGAAGATCCCGTCGGCGGTCTGCGAGGTGACGTTGTCGGGGATGCCGGGCAGGTTCTCCGCCCAGGTCGAGACCGTGCCTGCGCGCGGGCCGGTCAGCTCGACCCGGCGGATCCGGTACGCGCCGGTCTCCGCGACGATCACGAACGACTCGTCCGCCGACAACCCGACCCCATTGCCGAACTGCAGTCCGTCGGCGAGCAGGTCGGTCTCGCCGGTCACCGGGTCCAGCCGCAGCAGCCGTCCGGTACCGCCGTGTTCGAGCAGGTCGGTGCGGTGCTCGGCGAGGCCGAAGCGGGCCGAGGAGTCGGTGAAGTAGACGACGCCGTCCCGGCCGACGGCCGAGTTGTTGCACAAGATCAGCGGCATGCCCAGTGCGGTGTCGGTCAACGTCTCGACCCGTCCCGTCTCGTCCACCCGGAGCACGCCGCGGTCGGCGTCGCAGACGAGGTACCTGCCGTCGTCGAGGATCTCCACGCCGAGTGGTCGGCCCCCGGTGTCGGCGATCACGGCGGCCCGGTTCGGCGCCTCGAAACGCCAGATCCTGCCGTCGTCCGTGCCGGTGACCAGGCGACCCTCGTGGTCGACGGCCACGTCCTCGGGTCCGCGGCCTGCGGGCATCGTCCAGCGCTCGGCGCCGTCGAGTTCGGCGCCGGGCGCGACGACCCCGGTCAGCGGCGGCGCAGTCGGCGCGCACCAGGCGACCGGACGCACACCGGTCCGGTCCAGGCGGCTCAGCGCCGAGTAGACGAGTCCCATGGTGGCCACGCTAGACCGGCGCACCGGTCGGCGTTCGGCGAACTCAGGCGTCGGCCGCCCACGCCGCCAGGGTCGTGCGGATGGCGGTGACCAGCACCAGCGGCTGGTCGATCATCGGATGGTGCCCCGCGGTGGGCAACTCGACGACCAGCGCGGCGGGACCGAATCGGGTGCGCATCTCCGCGAGCGTCCCGGCGGGGATGATGCCGCGCTCGGACCGGAAGAAGGCCATCCGGCAGTCCGGGTGCCCGGCGCCGAGGTCGGTGCTGCCGTCGCGGCCGAACATCGACGCGTCGAACTTCCAGGACCACCCGCCGTCGACGGCGCCGAGCGAGGTCTCCGCGATGTGCGTCAGGACGTAGGGCAGCGTCGTGTCCTGCGGCGGCACCAGCCGGAACCGCGCCAGCGCCCCGTCCCGGTCGGGATAGACCTTCTTGGGTCCGAACGCGGCCTGCCGTCGGGCCGCGTCCTCCTCCGGCGTCCGCGCGTAGATCGGCGAGTCGATCACCTGCACCCCCGCCAACGCGGGTCCGGCTCGGTGCGCGGCCAGGAACGCCACCATCCCGCCCATGCTGTGCCCGATCAGTACCGGCGGACCGTCGATCCCCGCGGCGGCGGCGACGGCCAGCACCTCGTCGGCCCACAGGGCGAGGCTGTAGTGGTCGCGGGTGTCGCTGTCGCCGTGCCCGGACAGGTCCAGTGCCACCACCCGACGGCCGTCGGCGAGCAGCGGGCCGATGTGGTCCCACCACCGTGAGTGCGCCGCCCCACCGTGCACCAGGACCAGTCCCGGCGCACCCGCCTGCCCCCAGGCGCGAAACCTGATCTGCGCGCCCTCGACGACGACCGCACCGGTCGAGGTGGGCGCGGCCAGGGCCTCGGTGAACCAGGTCGGGGCGTCTGAAGCTGCGGAAGTCATCTCCCGAATCTACGACGCCGACGGCCGGCGCCCCGTCAGCGGGCGGCGAAGTCCGGCTGGTGGAAGCCGTCCACCCGGGTGGGCCTGCCGTGCAGGACCACCTCGCGGAACTGGTGCAGGATCGCGGCGGTCGGCGCAAACAGGTGCTCGCCGCGAAATGGCCACTGGATCAACGGTTCCGGGCTACCGGCGATGGCGTGGAAGCGTGGTTCGCGGTCGAGTTCGGCCGTCGTCACCTCGAACACCAGCGCCACCTCGTCGGGGTTCGGCGCGAGCGGCGCGTCGAGGTCCCCGACCCACACCACGATCGGCGTGATCACGTAGCCCGAGCGGGTCACGAAGTCGTCGAGCCTGCCCAGCACCCCCGACGCCGCGGCCCGCACCCCCAACTCCTCCTCGAGCTCGCGGAGCGCAGCCTGCGGCGCGGTCTCCCCGGCGTCGACGGCGCCGCCCGGGAGGGCGAACTGACCGGGGTGGGCACGCATCTTGCTGGGCCGCAGGGTCAGCAGCAGGGTCGGCGACCCACTGTCGCTGGTGACGACGGCCAGCGCGACCGCGGCGTGACGGTGGCCGGCCAGGTCGGCGGCGCGCGGCTCGAACGCGGCGAGGGCGGCGACACAGGACTCGCGGGTGAGCGTCGGTACGGGCTCCATCGACCGACCCTAACCGGTCGGGACCGGGACTCTCCCCAACCGGTCGGGACCGGGGCTCTCCCCAGCCGGTCGGGACCGAGGCTCTCCCCAACCGGTCGGGACCGGGACTCCCCCGAGGCCGGGCGACGAGAACACCAGGATGTCGAGAAACAGAAAAGGCGGCTCCGGATTTCTCCGGAACCGCCTTCAACTGTCGGGCTGACAGGATTTGAACCTGCGACCACCTGACCCCCAGTCAGGTGCGCTACCAAGCTGCGCCACAGCCCGTTTGCCCCCTTGCGGGTGCTCGATGAGATTACATCAGTGCCACTGCGGATCGCGAATCGACTGGTAGAAGGCATACTTCGAGCCACCGATCACTCCCCCGAACACCGAACGGCGGCAACCCCAGAGGGTTGCCGCCGAACGTGTCAGTGCACCGAGAGGTCGGTACACCGGGTCTCAGTGACCCGATGTCACCGCTTGCCTGCGCGGTCGCGCTTCTCGCGCACCCGCACCGAGACCCGGACCGGGCTGCCGTCGAAGCCGAACTCCTCACGCAGTCGGCGCTCCAGGAACCGGCGGTAGCCGGCCTCCAGGAAGCCGGTGGTGAACAGCACGAACGTCGGCGGACGGGTACCGGCCTGGGTGGCGAACATGATCCGGGGCAGTCGTCCACCGCGCATCGGCGGCGGCGTTGCGGCCACCACCTCCTTGATCCAGGTGTTCAACCGGCCCGTCGGAACTCGCTTGTCCCAGGACGAGAGCGCAGTCTCCAGTGCGGGCACCAGCTTCTGCACCGCCCGACCGGTGTGCGCCGAGATGTTGACCCGCTGTGCCCACTGGACCTGGACCAGCTCGCGGTCGATCTCCTTCTCGAGCATGTAGCGGCGGTCCTCGTCGACGAGGTCCCACTTGTTGAACGCCAGCACCAGCGCGCGGCCGGCGTCGGCGACCATGCTCAGCACCCGCAGGTCCTGCTCGGTGATCGGCTCCGACGCGTCGATCAGCAGGATCGCCACCTCGGCGGCCTCGATCGCGCCCTTGGTGCGCAGCGAGGCGTAGAACTCGTGCCCGCTGGCGTGGCTGACCTTCTTGCGAAGGCCTGCGGTGTCGACGAAGCGCCACGGCTTGCCGCCGAGTTCGACCAGCGAGTCCACCGGGTCGACGGTGGTGCCGGCCACGTTGTGCACGACCGACCGCTCGAATCCGGAGAGCTTGTTGATCAGGCTGGACTTGCCCACGTTCGGCTTGCCCACCAGGGCGACGCGGCGCGGGCCGCCCACCGCGGTGCCCTCGCGCGGGGTCTCCGGCAGCACCGCGAGCACCTGGTCGAGGAAGTCACCGGTGCCGCGGCCGTGCGTCGCACTCACCGAGTACGGCTGGCCCAGGCCCAGCGACCACAGCGCGGCCGCCTCGGACTCGGTGCGCTCGTCGTCAACCTTGTTGGCCACCAAGATGACCGGGGTCTTCGAGCGTCGCAGCACCCGCGCGACGGCCTCGTCGGTGGCGGTCGCACCGACCACCGCGTCGACCACCAGGACGATCGCGTCGGCCGTCTGCATGGCCTGCTCGGCCTGCCGGGCCACGGACTGCTGCAGACCCCGGGCGTCGGGCTCCCAGCCGCCGGTGTCCTGCACCATGAACCGTCGACCGGCCCAGTTGGCGTCGTAGGAGACGCGGTCCCGGGTGACACCCGGGACGTCTTCCACGACCGCCTCGCGGCGACCGATGATCCGATTCACCAGGGTCGACTTGCCCACGTTCGGGCGGCCGACGATGGCCAGGGTGGGGACGGCAATGTCCTCCTCACCCTCCTCGCCGTCAACGAAATCGGCCAGGTCCCAGTCGGATTCCTCGAGCCAGGTGCCGTCTCCGGCCACGCCCGCTCCGCCGATGTCCACACTCTCGGTCACTGCACTGCTCCAGTTCTCTCACGCACCACCAGCAGCAACCTGCCGATCACGTCTTCCATGCTCAGTTCGCTGGTGTCGACGGTCACCGCATCGTCGGCGGGCCGCAACGGCGACGCCTCACGGGTCGAGTCCAGGTGGTCGCGACGCTTCACGTCGGCCAGCACCGCTGCCGCGTCGTCTCCCCGCCCCTCTGCGATGTTCTGCAGGTTGCGGCGTTCGGCCCGCGCCTCCGCGGAGGCGGTCAGGTAGATCTTCACGTCCGCGTCGGGCAGCACGACGGTGCCGATGTCCCTGCCCTCCACGACGATTCGTTCGGTGCCTGCAATCAGCTTCCGCTGCTTGTCGACCAGGATCGTGCGCACCTCGGGCACCGCGGCGACCGCGGAGACCGCGGCGGTCACCTCGCCGCCACGGATCTCGTCGGTGACGTCCTCGCCCGCGAGCAGCACCCGGTCCGACTCGGGATCGGTGCCGACGCTCAGTTCGAGCGCCTTCGTCGCCGCCGCGACCGCCGCCGGGTCGTTGACGTCGACGCCGGTGCGCAGCGCGTGCAGCGTCGCGATCCGGTACATCGCGCCGGTGTCGAGGTAGCGCGCGGCCAGACCCACCGCGAGGCGGCGGGACACGCTCGACTTGCCGGTACCGGACGGGCCGTCCATGGCCACTACGAGGCGGCTCGAATCCGCTCCTGTCACAGGTCGACCGCCTGGTACAGGCCGCCGACCTCGCCGCGTCCGAGCACCCGCAGGGTCCCGGGTCGCCCGTCGCCGAGCGCGACCGGGCCGACGTCCGTGCGCACCAGCCGGACCACCGGGTGGCCGACGGCGTCGAGCAGACGACGCACGATGTGCTTGCGGCCCTCGTGCAGCACGAGCTTCACCAGGGACTTGCCCTCACCGATGTCGAGCAGCGCGAACTGGTCGACCTTGGCCGGGCCGTCGTCGAGCTCGACGCCCGCCTTCAGCGTCTTGCCGAGACTGCGCTCGACCACACCGTTGACCGTCGCGAGGTAGGTCTTCGGCACCTCGAACGACGGATGCATCAACCGGTGCGCCAGGTCGCCGTCGTTGGTCAGCAGGATCAGGCCCTCGGTGTCGGCGTCGAGCCTGCCGACGTGGAACAGTCGCTGACCGGCGGCGATCCGCTCGGAGACGATGTCGCCGATGCACGGACGACCGAGGTCGTCGGACATGGTGGACTGCCAGCCACGCGGCTTGTTCAGTGCAATGTGCACCAGGTCCTTCTTGACCACGACGCGGACGCCGTCGACCCGCACCACGGCGTTCTCGGGATCGACCCGCAGGCCCTGCTCGACGACGATCCGGCCGTCGACCTCGACGCGACCCTCCTCGATCAGTTCCTCGGCCGCACGACGCGACGCGACACCGGCCTGCGCGAGCACCTTCTGCAGGCGCATGCCCTCGCCGGTCGGCATCTTGGTGTGGGCGTTGCCATCGGTGTGCTGATGCCGGGCCGGCTTGGCGTTGCTGATCGTGGGGGCCACGACCTGGACGCGCTGCGGCTTGGCCGACTTCGGCTTGCCGCGCTTGTTCTCGGCGGGCTTGCTGTCGCGGGGAGCCGCGCCGCGGGGCGCGCTGCTGCGGTCGTACGAACCACGGGTGTCGCCGCCACGAGTGTCCGCGCCGCGAGGCGCACCGCCACGGGGGGCGTTGCGGTCGAAGGAACCACGCGAGTCGCCGCCACCACGAGGGGCGTTGCGGTCGTACGAACCACGCGAATCGCCGCCACGCGGAGCGTTGCGATCGAAGGAACCACGCGAATCGGCACCGCGAGGCGCACCACTGCGAGGAGCGTTGCGGTCGTACGAACCACGCGAATCGCCGCCACCACGAGGGGCGTTGCGATCGAAGGAACCACGCGAATCGGCACCGCGAGGCGCACCACTGCGAGGAGCGTTGCGGTCGTACGAACCACGCGAATCGCCGCCACCACGAGGGGCGTTGCGATCGTACGAACCACGCGAATCGCCGCCACGCGGAGCGTTGCGATCGAAGGAACCACGCGAATCGCCGCCACGGGGCGCACCGCTACGAGGGGCGTTGCGGTCGTACGAACCTCGCGAGTCGCCGCCACCACGAGGGGCGTTGCGATCGTAGGAACCGCGCGAGTCGCCACCGCGGGACGCGCCGCCACCACGAGGGGCGTTGCGGTCATAGGAACCGCGGGAGGAATCCTCACGCGGGGTGTAGCCGTCACGCTGTGAGGAACGGGGTGCCGATCCCCTCGAACCCGACCCCGAGCGGGGTGAGTCCTTCTGGTACGAGCTTCGGTCGGCAGAATTGCTCCTGCCACGGTCCGGTGTGCCATCTCGGCGAGCGGGTGTGTTCACTTTTTGGGTCCTGTCACTCTTCACTGTCTATTCGGGGGTCCAAATCAGGTTCGGATCCCGCCCGGCTGGTTCCCAGTTTGGTGAACCGCGGGTCTGACTCCATGTCGTCGCTGATGTCGTCGATGACGTCGACGTCGGGTAGCAGCGGGGCCAGCGCCGGCAGGTCTGCCAGCGATGCGAGGCCGAGCCGTTCGAGGAACAGCTCCGTCGTCGCGTAGGTCGTTGCCTTGGTCTCGGAGTCCACGCCGGCCTCCGAGACCAGTCCGCGGGCAAGCAGGGTACGCATCACTCCGTCGACGTTCACGCCACGTACCGCACTCACCCGTGCACGGGTCAAAGGTTGACGGTACGCAACAACGGCCAAGGTTTCCAACGCCGCACGTGTGAGCTTCGCCCTGGCACCGTCGAGAAGCAGTCGTTCGACGTACGGCGCGTACTCCTGTCTGGTGTAGAAACGCCAACCCTCGCCGGCGTACCGCAGGTCGATCCCGCTGCGCCGATCGGTCAGTGCGGCGGCCATGGCGCGCAGCCGCTTCCGCACCCGATGCGGCCGGTCGCCGACCGCGGACGCCAGCGCCGCGTCACTGGCAGGCGAGTCCACCACCAGCAGCACCGCCTCGAGCGCGGCGTCGAGTTCGTCGTCCGAGAGCCGGTCGTCGATGTCCGCCTCCGCGAGGTCAGAGTCCTCGAGGTCGGCGTCCTCGACGTGACGGACCCCACCGTCGGCGTCCAGGAACTGCCCGCCCGGCAACTCCGTGTCCCCGAGTTCCGACACCTGATCGACTCCGCTCATCCGTAGTCCTCCGCACTCACCAGCGCCTGTTCGTCCACGTCGCCGGTCCAACTCACCCGCAACTCGCCGAGCGGCTCGAGCTGCTCGAACGCGACGGCCCGCTCCCGGTACAGCTCGAGCAGCGCCAGAAATCTTGCCACGATCTGCACCGTCACGTCACAGCCCTCGATCACCTCCCCGAAGGTGACCCACTCGCCCAGCCCCCGCGCCCTGAGCAGGTCCAACACCGTCACCGCCTGCTCGGCCACCGACACGGTCTGCACGTGCAGGTGATCGAGTCCCACGGTCGGCACCGCCCGCGGCGCCAGCGCCGTGGCCGCGACCTCCGCGAAGCGCTGGGGGTCGACGCCGAGCAGCACCTCGGGCAGCAACCCGGCGAACTGGTCCTCGAGCGAGACCGACCGTGGGTAGCGCCGCAACGCGGCCGCCTCGAGTTCGCCGAACAGCTGGGCCATCTGCTTGTACGCGCGGTACTGCAGCAGTCGCGCGAACAGCAGGTCCCGGGCCTCGAGCAGCGCCAGGTCCTCGGCGTCCTCCACATCGCCCGACGGCAGCAGCCGGGCCGCCTTGAGGTCCAGCAGCGTGGCCGCGACCACCAAAAACTCGGTGGTCTGGTCGAGACTCATGTCCGCGCCGAGCAGTCGGGTGTACGCGATGAACTCGTCGGTGACCTCGTGCAACGCCACCTCGGTGACGTCCAGGCGACGTTGGCTGATCAGGGTCAGCAGCAGGTCGAAGGGGCCCTCGAAGTTTCTCAGCCGAATCTGGAATCCGGACTCCACGGTCGAGGCGGCACCGCCGGCCACTAACGACCGGACCGGAAGATCACCTCACGCGCGAGCGCCCGGTACGCGATTGCGCCACCGGACTTCGGCGCCCAGGTGGTGATGGGTTCGCCGGCGACACTGGTCTCCGGGAATCTGACGGTGCGGTTGATGACGGTGTCGTAGACGACGTCGCCGAAGACCTCGACGAGTCGGGCCATCACGTCACGTGCGTGCAGGGTGCGGGCATCGAACATGGTCACCACAATGCCGGACATCTCGAGCCGGGGGTTGAGCCGGTCCCGGACCTTCTCGATGGTGTCGCCGAGCAACGCCAGTCCGCGGAGACTGAAGTACTCGCACTCCATCGGGATGATCACGCCTTCGGCGCAGGCCAGGGCGTTGACGGTGAGCAGCCCCAACGACGGCTGGCAGTCGATGAGCACGTAGTCGTATCGGTCCAGCACCGGGTGCAGCACCCGACCCAGGGTCTGTTCGCGGCCCACCTCGTTGACGAGTTGGATCTCCGCGGCGGACAGGTCGATGTTGCTGGGCAGCAGGTCCATGTTCTCGACCCTGGTGCGCATCAGCACCTCGTCGATCGGCACCCGCGGCTCCACCAGCAGGTTGTGCACGGTCAGTTCGAGGTCGTGGTGCGCGACGCCGAGACCCGCGGACAGCGCACCCTGCGGATCCAGGTCCACCAACAGGACCTTGCGACCGCACTCAGCGAGGGACGCACCCAGGTTGATGGTCGAGGTGGTCTTGCCGACGCCACCCTTCTGGTTGCACATCGCGATGACCTTCGCGGGACCGTGCGAGCGCACGGGCCCCGGCTCCGGGACGGCCCGCACCGGTCGCCCGGTCGGCCCCAGTTCCTGGTCCGCCGAGATGTCCAGGGCAGTCTGCTCGGCCGGACCCGAGTCTTCTCGAACCCGACTCAGATCGGCAGTGTCGTCGTGCGTCGCCGCCGTGGGCGACTGAGGTGTCATCACGGTCCGATGGCCCCTTCCTCGCTCGTGCCTGCTCGCTCCCCGACGCTACCGCCATGACGGCGAGAACCACGACAGGGACACGCGCGGCCGCCTGCCCCGCCGCGGCGCGGTTCGACGCCACGCTCGGCGGTGAACCGCTACCGTTCCCGCAGTGGGCGGAGTAGTGGGCGTCGAACGCCGGAGACCGAGGTCAGAGCTGCCGGACCGGGGTGACCGGCCGCCCGGCGGCACCCGTCTCGAGCAGTGGGAGCAGCGTGCCGAGTGGCCACTGGCGCTGGTCGCCCTCACCTTCCTGACCGCCTACTCGGTGCAGGTGCTCGCGCAGCCACGGGCGTGGACGGACCTGGTCCTGGACGTGGTGGTCACCGCCTCCTGGGTGGTGTTCGCGGGCGACTACGCGGTCCGACTCGCCCTCGCCCCCGAACGCGGACGCTGGTTCGTGCGTCATCTCGTCGATCTCGCGGTGGTGGCGCTCCCGCTGCTGCGCCCGCTGCGGATGCTGCGCCTGCTGGTGCTGGTCACGGCACTGCAGAGGGCCCTCGGCGGCGCCATCCGCGGTCGCGTCGTCATGTACACGATCAGCAGCGCGGTGCTGATCATCTACGTCGCCTCGCTGGCCATGCTGGAATCCGAACGAGGCCATCCCGACGCAGGCATCACCTCGTTCGGGGAGGCGTTGTGGTGGGCGATCACCACCGTCACCACGGTCGGCTACGGCGACTACGCACCCGTCACCACCAGCGGCCGGATCATCGCGGTCCTGCTGATGGTCGGCGGAATCAGCCTGATCGGCGTGGTGACCGCGACAGTCGCGTCGTGGATCGTGCAGCGGGTTGCCGAGGAGGACGACGACAACCGGGCCGCGACCGCGCAACAGATCGAGTCACTGCGCACCGAGATCGCGGACCTGCACGCGACGGTGCGTGCCCTCACGGCCGGACCGACCGCGCGTACCGGGCACGGGGACCTCGTGGAGGATCCCCTCGGGCACTGATCCGTGCGTGGCGTCACCGGGCCCGTGGATGCGCCCCGGCCCACACCTCACGCAGCGAGCCCACGGTGACCAGCGTGTAGATCTGGGTGGTGGTGACCGACGCGTGGCCCAGCAGTTCCTGCACCACGCGGACGTCCGCGCCACCCTCGAGCAGGTGGGTCGCGAACGAGTGGCGCAGCGTGTGCGGCGACACCCCGTCGGCCAGGCCCACCCGGTCCGCCGCCGACCGCAGCACCTGCCAGGCGCTCTGCCGCGAGAGGCGCCCGCCGCGGGCATTGAGGAAGATGGCCGGTCCACCGGTCGAGACCAGCGCGGGCCGACCACGGACCAGATAGGCCTCCAGCGCGGCGATGGCCGGACGGCCGATCGGCACCACCCGCTCCTTGCCGCCCTTGCCGCGCAGCAGCACCGCCCGGTCGGTGCCGTCGACGTCGTCGATGTCCAGGCCGACGGCCTCGGAGATCCGGGCGCCGGTGGAGTAGAGCACCTCGAGCAGCGCCCGGTCGCGCAGTCCGCGCGCCGCGTCCGGGTCGTCGGGCCCACCGGTCGCCTCCAGCAGCGAGATCACCTGGTCCAACGGCAGCGACTTCGGCAGCCGTTGACCGGGGGTGGGCGGCTTGACCGCGCGCGCGACGTCCACGTTCGCGATGCCCTCGAGGGTCGCGAACTTGTGCAGGCCGCGCACCGCGATCAGCGCGCGGGCCGCGGAGCTCGCAGCCAGCGGTCGCACCTGCGCGGCCCGGTCACCGCGGCGCAGGGTGACCACGAAGTCGCTGACGTCCCGCTCGGACACCCGGCCCAGGTCGTCGATCCGGCGGACGCCGAGGAATTCCTGGTACCGGCGCAGGTCCCGCCGGTACGAGCTGAGCGTGTTCTGTGCCACCCCACGTTCGACCGCGAGGTGGTCCAGGTAGGTCGCGACCTGCTCGGCGAGCATCTCAGTGGTGACGTCGTCGGGCCAGCGCGTCCGGCCGGTCCGCCCACGGCGCGTCGGACGGGCGGCCGGTTGCTGCGGCGCCGTCCCGCGCGCGGGCCGCGGCCAACGCCAGGATCCCCGAGAGGGCCGTGGCGTTGGCTATCTCGCCGGACAGCGCCCGGTCGACGGCGTCCGCAAACGGCACGCGCGCCACCTCGAGGTCGGCCTCCTCGTCGCTGGGGTCCGGCCGATCGACCGCGTGGAGCCCGGTCGCCAGGTACACCCGGACCACCTCGTCGGTGAATCCGGGGCTCACCGCCACGTCCACCAGCACCGAGAACTCCCGCGCGGCGAGACCGGTCTCCTCGGCGAGTTCCCGACGGGCCGCGTCGACCGGGTCCTCGTCGGGCTCGTCGAGCAGCCCGGCAGGTAGTTCCCACACCCGTCGGCCCAGCGGGTGCCGGTACTGGTTGATCAGCACCAGCCGGTCGAGTTCGTCGACCGCGACCACCGCCACCGCGCCGTAGTGCTCGACCACGTCGCGGTTGGCGGTCCCGCCGCCCGGCATGCCGACCCGGTCCACCCGCACCGCGAAGATGGCGCCCTCGTAGGCGGTGCGGGTGGCGAGGGTCTCGAACTCGTGTTCGCCGGGCCGGCTCATGACGGGAGGGTCAGCTCACGCTCGACGCGTCGACCGCGTCGTCGTCGGCCTCCGGGTGCAGCGCGTCGGCCAGCGGGGCCTCCGAGTGCACGTCGACCTCGAGCCGCTCGGCCGCCTTGTACTTCAGGGCCGCCGAGACGAACGCCGCGAACAGCGGGTGCGGACGCGTCGGCCGGCTCTTGAGCTCCGGGTGCGCCTGGGTGGCGACGAAGAACGGGTGCACCTCGGCGGGCAGCTCGACGAACTCGACGAGATGACCGTCGGGCGAGGTGCCACTGAACTTCAACCCGCTCTTGGCAATCCGGTCGCGGTAGGCGTTGTTCACCTCGTAGCGGTGACGGTGCCGCTCCGAGACGGTCTCGCTGCCGTAGGCGCGGGCGACGACCGAACCCTTGGTGAGCACGGCCGGGTAGGCGCCGAGACGCATGGTGCCACCCAGGTCCGCCTCGCCGGCGACGATCTGCTCCTGGTCGGCCATCGTGGAGATGACGGGATGCTTGGTGTCCGGCTCGAACTCGGCCGAGTTGGCGTCCGTCAGGCCCACCGAACGGGCCGCCTCGATGACCACGCACTGCAGGCCCAGGCACAGTCCGAGCAACGGCAGCTTGCGGGTCCGGGCGAACTGGATGGCGCCGAGCTTGCCCTCGATGCCGCGGATGCCGAAGCCGCCGGGGATCAGCACCGCGTCGACGTTGCCGAGCGCCTCCTGGGCGCCGGCCTCGGTCTCGCAGGCGTCCGACGGGACCCAGGAGATCTCGACCTTGGCCCGGTGCGCGAAACCGCCGGCGCGCAGCGCCTCGGTCACCGACAGGTAGGCGTCGGGCAGGTCCACGTACTTGCCGACCAGCGCGACGCGGATCGTCTCGCGGGGCTCGTGGACGCGCTCGAGCAGGTCGCCCCACACGGTCCAGTCCACGTCCCGGAACGGCAGACCGAGCTTGCTCACCACGTAGGCGTCGAGGCCCTCGCTGTGCAGCACCTTCGGAATGTCGTAGATCGAGGCGGCGTCGGGCGTCGAGATGCAGGCGTCGACGTCGACGTCGCACATCAGCGCGATCTTGCGCTTGAGCGCCTCCGGCACGTCGCGGTCGCAACGCAGGATCAGCGCGTCCGGCTGGATGCCGATGTTGCGCAGGGCCGCGACCGAGTGCTGGGTCGGCTTGGTCTTGAGCTCGCCGGACGGTCCGAGGTACGGCACCAGCGAGACGTGCAGGAAGAAGACGTTGTCGCGGCCGACGTCGTGGCGCACCTGGCGGGCGGCCTCGAGGAACGGCTGCGACTCGATGTCACCGACGGTGCCACCGATCTCGGTGATCACCACGTCCGGCCGCTGGCCCTCGGTGTCGGGGCCCGACATCGCGAGGATGCGACTCTTGATCTCGTCGGTGATGTGCGGGATCACCTGGACGGTGTCGCCCAGGTACTCGCCGCGGCGCTCCTTGGCGATGACCGTCGAGTAGACCTGACCGGTGGTGACGTTCGCGTCGCCGGAGAGGTCACGGTCCAGGAACCGCTCGTAGTGACCGACATCCAGGTCCGTCTCCGCGCCGTCCTCGGTCACGAAGACCTCGCCGTGCTGGAACGGATTCATGGTGCCGGGATCGACGTTGAGGTACGGGTCCAGCTTCTGCATGGTCACCCGCATTCCCCGGGCGGTCAGCAGCTGGCCGAGGCTCGAGGCCGTCAGACCCTTGCCGAGTGAGGAGGCGACGCCCCCGCTCACGAAGATGTGCTTGGTGGCGGTACGCGAATTACTGCGTGACAGTGGCAAAAGGGCTCCCGTGACGACGATGCAGGACAAAATACTGCGTGCAGGGCTTGAACAAATGGTGTGGCTGGGGCCTGCCGACCCACGGGACTTCACGGTAACACCTGTCGGGCCGAACATCAGCACGACCCTGGCCCGATGCCCCAGAAGTACCCGTGTTGCTCACCACACCCGCCACGCCTCCCTGGTCAGCCGGCCGCCGCGCCGACCGTCACTGCCGTCGCGTTGGGGCCGGTCCCGTACCGTCCGGCGCCGCCGTCGAGCTGCTCCTGCAGCCCGAGGACGGTGCTGATCCGGCCGGACTCGCGCTCCAGGTTGTCGACGGTGGTGACGCCGGCCGACAGCCCGGTGTCGGACCGGGTGACGGCGACGGGCCCGTTGCCGACTGCCGAGTCGGCCCGCCCGGCGAGCACGGTCCCGGCGCCGCGGGCGTCCATCCCGCCGGCGAACCGCGCGATGATCGCGCCGCGGTTGCCGCTCGCCCCGTCGCTGCCGGAGCCGGTCAGGACGAGCGCCAGCTGAGCGGGTGCCACGGCGCCGTTGTCGTAGCCGACGAAGCCGCCTGCCCGCAGCGCCTCGAGCGCCACCGTGAGCTCCTCCGGGGTGCTCTGCGGCTTCGCGGTCTGGGCGTTGAGCAGCAGCACCGAGCCGAGCAGGTCACCGGCGAGGCTGCCCTGGTCCACCGCGCCGGTACGGAGCTGGACACCGGCCGGGATGACATTGGTCACGGTGGTGCGGAGCTGGTCGCTGTTGGCCGCGTCGACGAACGCATCGGTGAGCGCGACCCGGCCGGTCACCGAACCGCCTGCGGCCCCGATCAGCCGGGTGACCGAGTCGAGGTCACCGGGATCGGCGTCCGGGGTCGTCACCACCACCACTGTGCGCTGCCCGAGCGCGTCCCGGACGGTCCGTCCGGCGACCGCCGCGTCGAAGTTGTCCGCGGCGTTCAGCTCCTCGACCAGCTGGTTGTTCTGATCGTGCATCGAGTTGACCTGGTCCTGCAGATCCGACTTGTCGTCGCGCAGGCCCGAGAGCAGGCCGCCGGACAGGGTGCCCGAACCGAGCACCACGCCGACGGCCAGCGCCAGGAAGATCGCAGCGATGGAAATCGCGTGCTGTCGAGCAGAAATCACTTGACCAGTCCCTGAACCCAGACAGCGAAGCTGTTCCAGGTCTGCACGGCCCAGTCCCAGGCCTCGCCACCGATGTTCGAGACCACGAGTGCCACGATCACCGCGGTCAGCGCGGCCAGCACCAGCAGAGCGATCGCCGCCCCGGAGACCCGGCTGCGGTACAGCGTGGCGACGGCCTTCGAGTCGACCAGCTTCGAGCCCACCTTGAGGCGGGTCATGAAGGCGGCTGGATTGCTCTCCCGGCGACCGCGGTCGAAGAACTCGTCCAGGGAGACGGTCGAGCCGACCGTGACGATCAGTGAGGCGCCGTGGTGATCGGCGAGCAGCAGCGCCAGGTCCGCGGGCGCGCAGGAGGCCGGGAAGGTCATGGCGCCGATCCCCAGGTCCTGAATTCGTTCGAGCCCCTGGGCGTGTCCGTCCGGATCGGCAGGCAGCACCACCTCGGCGCCGGACTTGAGGGTTTCCGCGGTGATCTCGTCGGGGTCGCCGACGATCAGGTCCGGCCGGTAGCCGGCCTTGGTGAGGACGTCGGCGCCCGCGCCGACACCGATCAGGATCGGCGAGTACTCCTTGATGAACGGCTTGAGGCTCTTCAGGTCCGCGACGTGGTCGGTGCCGTCGGCGACGATCACCACGTGCCGGTCCTGCAGGTCCACCTCGATGTCGGGCACGCCGACACCGTCGATGAGCAGCGGACTCTCGGTCCGGATGAACTCGATGGTGTTGCCGGAGAAGGCCTCCAGGTGGTCGACCAGGCCGGTCTTCGCCTCGATCATGAGGTCGGAGATCTCCGCCTCGTTCAGCTCGGTGCCCTTGGCCAGTCGGCGCTCGCCGGCGTAGATGCCGCCCTCGTGCAGGCGGATCTTCGAGCCGTCCTTGATCTTCTTGAACACCTCGTCGCCGGCAGAGTCGACCAGCATGATGCCGTTGGCGACCACCACCTCCGGCCCGAGGTTGGGGTAGCGGCCGGAGATCGACTGCGACGCGTTGACAACGGCGGTGACCCCCGCGGCGACCAGCGCATCGGCGGTCACCCGGTCCAGGTCGAGCTCGTCGAGGACGACGATGTCGCCCGGGCCGACGCGGCGCAACAGCTTCGCCGTGTTGCGGTCAACCCTGGCGATGCCGGTCGTGCCCGGCAGCGATTCGGTGTTTCGTGACAACAGAGCCGGCATCTTCATGGCATCGATGATGACGCCGCGCGGGCGTTCCACCAGGGAGGCGCGCCGAAGCACCCTCCGTCACCGACTGCGTCGAACCGCTCCACTCAATTGCCCCTGTCTGCCATCGCCGTCGCAAGCAGTTCCTCTGCGTGCGCCCGGCCGGTTTCCGTGTCGTCGAGTCCGGCGAGCATCCGGGCCAGCTCGACCACCCGCTGCTCGTCGGTCAGGGTGCGCACCCCGCTGTCGGCGCCCTTGGCCCCGTCCACCTTGTCCACCACCAGGTGGGTGTCGGCGTACGCGGCGACCTGTGGCAGGTGGGTGACGACGATGACCTGGTGGGTGCGGGCCAACCGCGCCAGCCGGCGGCCGATCTCCACCGCGGCCCGACCGCCGACGCCTGCGTCCACCTCGTCGAAGACCATCGTCGCGCTGGACTCCGCGCCCGCCAGCACCACCTCGAGCGCCAGCATGACGCGGGAGAGTTCGCCGCCCGACGCGCTGCGACTGATCGGCAGCGGCGCCGCCCCGCTGTGCGCCGCGAGCCGGAACTCCACCTCGTCGACGCCTGCCGAACCGGCGTGCACCGCAGCCCCGTCGACGGACAGCGTCGACGGGTCCTGGGCCCCGGCAGCGATCGGCCGGACCACCACCTCGAGCCGCGCCTTGCCCATCGCCAGGCCGGCCAGTTCGGTGGTCACCGCCTTGCCGAGCTTGACCGACGCCTTGGTCCGGGCCCGGCTCAGCGCGCTCGCCGCGGCCGCCAGCGCCGAGGCGGCCTCCTCGACGCGGACCGTGAGCGCCGCCAGCGCGTCTGCGGAGACGTCGATTCGGGAGAGCCGCTCACGCGCCTGCGCGGCCCAGTCCAGCACCCCGTCGACGTCGGCGGCGTACTTGCGGGTCAGCGACTTCAGCTCGGCCTGCCTGCCCAGCAGGGTGTCGAGGGCACCGGGATCGGACGGCAGGTCCGCGAGGTACCCGGCCAGGTCGGACGAGACGTCGGTGAGCACGGTGATGGCCTCGGCCAACCTCGGGCCCAGCACCGTCAGCTGCGGGTCGTCCGACGACTCGATGCGGGCGCGCGCCTCCCCCAGCAGGTCCAGCGCGCCTGCCGCCTCCGATGCGGCGTCCCCGCCGAGGTCCGGGTCGGCGCCGCCGACGAGGGCCGTCTGCGCGCCGACCGCGACGGACCGCAGGGAGTCGACGTCGGTGAGCCGGCGCACGTTCCCGACGATCTCCACGTCCTCGCCCGGTTGCGGTGCGACGGCGTCGATCTCGCCCAGTGCGAACTCGAGCCGGTCCACCTCCTGCGCGAGCTCGCGGCCGCTGCGGGTGCGTTCGTCCAGTTCGTCGCGCGCCTCGATCCACTGGGCGCGCAGGTTCCGGTACTTGTCCAGCAGGCTGCCGATCGCCGCGCCACCGAAGGCGTCGAGCGCGTGCCGCTGCTGGTCCGGTCGCTGCAGTCGCAGCTGGTCGTTCTGCCCGTGCACGGTGAGCAGCGGGGCGGTGAGTTCGGCGAGCGCGCCTGCGGGGACGCTGCGCCCACCCAGGTGCGCGCGCGAGCGGCCGTCGCTGCTCACGGTGCGGACCGCGATCACGGTCCCGTCCTCGTCGCGCTGCGCCCCGGTCGACTCGAGCAGCCGGTCGACCTCCTCCACCGTCCGCGCCGAGGAGGTCGCGGTGGAGAACCGTCCCTCCACGACCGCACGGGCGGCACCCTGACGGACCCGGCCCGCGTCGGCGCGGGCGCCGCTGAGCAGGTGCAGGCTGGTGACCACCATCGTCTTGCCCGCACCGGTCTCACCGGTCAGCACGGTCAGGCCTTCGTGGAACTGGGCGCTGGCCTGCGAGATGACGCCCAGGCCGTCGATGTGGATCTCAGCGAGCATCCTCACGCTCCCCGTCCTGGCCGGTTGCCCGGCCACGCCAGCCCTGCACCGGCAGCGCGAACTTGCGCACCATCCGGTCCGCGAAGGGCGCGGAGTCCAGTCTGATCCACTTCACCGGGTGCTCGCCGCGCACCACCTCGACGCGACCGCCTGCGGGCAGGGACAGCGTCCGGCTGCCGTCGCAGAACACCAGGCCGTCGTGACCCCCGGAGAACGTCTCGATCGCGATGAGCGACTCGGGGCTGGTGACGAGTGGGCGGGCGAACAGCGCGTGCGCGTTGCTCGGCACCACCAGCAGCGCCTCCAGTTCCGGCCACACCACCGGGCCACCGGCAGAGAAGGCGTAGGCGGTCGACCCGGTGGGGGTCGAGACCAGCACGCCGTCGCAACCGAAGGACGAGACCGGCCTGCCGTCGACCTCGAGCACCACCTCGAGCACCCCGAGCCGGGACACGTTCTCGATGCTGGCCTCGTTGAGCGCCCAGCCGCGCCCGATCACGCGGTCCTCGACCCGTACGGTGACGTCCAGCGTCATCCGGTGCTCGACGCGGTACTCGCCGCGGATCACCATCGCGAGCGCCTCCTCGAGGTGCTCGGCCTCCGTCTCGGCGAGGAACCCGATCCGGCCGAGGTTGATCCCGAGCACCGGGATGCCGGCCTCGCGGGCCAGCTCGGCGCCGCGGAGGAAGGTGCCGTCGCCACCGAGCACCAGCACCAGCTCACACCCGGCGGCCGCCGCGAGTCCCGGTTCGACGATGGTCAGGTCCACGTCCGACGCGGGGTCGGCCGCAGGCGTGCCGACGGCAGGGTTGGTGTGATCGGCCTCGTTGGCCAGCACCCGCAGACCGATTCCCGCCTTCTCGAAGACCGCGGCAACCCGACGTGCCGTCGCGGTGACCTCGGCACGCCCGGTGTGCGCGACGACCAGGATCTCCCGTTCGCGCGGCGGAGTGGCGCGCAGCGAGAACTCACGTTCCGGTGCGGGCATCACTGCGGTCCTTCCTGCACCGCACGCTCGATGACCTCGGCCACAGACTCCACCCCCGGCTCGGACTGCTTGCGCAGCCACAGGAAGAACTCCACGTTCCCGGACGGCCCCGGCAGCGGGCTGGCCACCACGCCCAGGGTCCGCAGTCCGAGCGCGTCCGCCGCCTTCGACACCTCGTACACCATCTCGGCACGGAGCGCGGGATCACGCACGACGCCGCCGGATCCGATCCGGTCCTTGCCCACCTCGAACTGCGGCTTGACCATCGGCACCAGGTCGGCGCCCTCCGCGGCGCAGGCCACGAAGGCGCCGAGCACCAGCTTGAGCGAGATGAAGGAGAGGTCGGCGACCACGAGGTCCACCGGACCGCCGATCTGCTCCGGCTGCAGCGACCGGACGTTGGTCCGGTCCACCACGGTCACCCGGTCGTCGGACTGCAGGCGCCAGACCAGCTGGCCGTAGCCGACGTCGACCGCGACCACCTCGCGTGCCCCGCGACTGAGCAGGACGTCGGTGAAACCGCCTGTCGACGCGCCCGCGTCGAGGCAGCGCTTGCCGGCCACGGTCAGACCCGCAGGCTCGAAGGCATCGAGCGCACCGAGCAGCTTGTGGGCGCCGCGGGAGGCCCAGGAGACCTCGTCGACCTCGGCGGTCACCAGCAGCGGGGTACCGGCCTCGACCGCGGTCGCGGGCTTGACGGCGACCGACCCGGCGATCAGCACCCGGCCGTCGGAGATCAGTTGTGCCGCATGCTCTCTGGATCGCGCCATCCCTCGCCGAACCAACTCGGCGTCGACGCGTGCTCGCCTGGCCACCTAGATCTTGTCCACGGTCGCGAGCGCCTGCACCAGCACCTCGTGCGCGCGCTCGAGAACCCGCGCCTGCCCGGGCAGGTCGGCGTCGCCGAAGTCGGCTGGGCCGACCCCGTCGAGGCCGGCCAGCAGTTGATCGACCTCCGCGTGTATCTGGGCGGGGTCGACGGTCTGCGGCGGGCCCGGCAGGTGTTGTCCGGGACGGGGAATCGGCGTACTCATCGCCGTCAACGCTAGCCGATGATCCCTACCGCCGTGTACACCGAGTCGCGGTGCGCCACGGGTGTTGCGCCGGTCAGCCGAGCAGCTCGGAGACCACCTCGGACGCCGCCGATCCCTCGCCGCGAAGGTCGGTGAACTCCGGGTCGAGCCAGGCCGCGGCCAGGACCGCACGCAGAAACGTGCCACGGTCCACCGTCGGGTCCGAGTCGCAGGAGACGACGAGGGCCGACCCGTCGCGCCGGACGTGCACGCCGGGCTGCGCGGACACCGCGAGTTCCGCCGCGGGCCGGTCGAGGTCCGCAAGTTCCGTCGCAAGGTAGGTCGGGCGGTGTGCCGACGGTGCCCGCAGCAGGTCAGCGGGTCGGCTGACCCCGCTGAGCACCAGCAGCGAGTCGAGCCCGACGGCGTTGGCGCCGGCGATGTCGGTGTCGATCCGGTCCCCCACCACCAGCGCGTTGACCGCGCCGCTGCGCCGCAATGCGTCGTCCATCAGCGGCCGGGCCGGCTTGCCTGCGACGAGGGGTTCACGGTCGGTGGCCGCCCGGACCGCCGCGACCAGCGCGCCGTTGCCGGGGCACAGTCCGCGTTCGGTGGGCAGGGTGGTGTCCACGTTGGTGGCGACCCAGACCGCACCGGCCCGGATCGCGAGGGTGGCCTCGGCCAGGATCGACCAGTTGGTCTCCGTCGAATGCCCGTGGATGACGGCCACGGGGGCGTCGTCGAACCGCCGGACCGGCACCAGGCCGGCCAGCCGCACCTCGTCGGCCAGGGCCTCGGTGCCGACCACCAGGACCGTCGAACCGGGTGCGACATGCTCGGCGACCAACCGGGCGCCGGTCTGCGAGCTCGTCACCACCTCGTCCGCGGTGGCCGCAAAACCGAGCTCGCGCAGGTGCGCGGCCACGGACGCCGGGCTCCGGCTCGCGTTGTTGGTGACGTAGAACAGCCGGCTCACGCCGGTCTCCAACGCCTCACGGGCGCCGGGGATCGCGTCCGCGCCCTGGTAGACGGTGCCGTCCAGGTCAAGCAGCAGCACGTCGTGCTGCTGCCGCAACGACCCGGCGGTACCGCCGTACTCAGTCGAGCCTGATGTCACTGCTCGCCCGAGAGCTCGGCCACACGATCCTCCGCGTCGGTGTCGCCGTCGAGATCGGCGGCGGCCGAGTTGAGGAACCACTTGAGGCCGTCCTCGATGCGCCCGGCCGCGACCAGCGCGTCGGCGTAGGCGTAGAACAGTCGGGCCGCGGTGGACCCGGACTGGGATGCGTCGAGCGGCGGCGTCTGCAGGGTGACCACGGCCTGGTCGAACTGACCCAGATCCATCCGGGCGCCGGCAACCACGATCCGTAGTTCCGTCGCCTCGTCGCCACTGAGCGCGCGAGCCTCCTCGCTGCGTCCCAGCTCGATGGCGCGTTCGGGACGGCCGAGACCACGTTCGCAGTCCGCCATCACGGCGAGCAGACCCGGTCCACCGGCCATCCGGCGTGCGGCGCGCAGCTCCGATAGCGCCTCGGCCCACTCGCCTGCGTGGTACGCGGTGATGCCCGCGGTCTCGCGGACCACGGCCACCCGGCCGGCACGCTGGCGTGCGGCCCGGGCATGCGCAAGCGCAAGACGCGGATCGTCGTCGATCAACCGGCCGGCCATCACCAGGTGACGGGCGACGGCGTTCGCATTGGACTTGTCCAGGCTCAGCAGGTCGCGACGGACCTCGGGATCGAGCTCGCCTGCCTCGACCTCGTCGGGCAGATCGGGCTCTTCGGGACGCGGGGCGCGGCGCTCGGCGTACGCACCACCGTCGCGCGGGGGCGGTCCGAAGCTGCCCTCACCGCCACGACGGCGCGGCGGACCGTCGCTACGACGATCGGGGCCGCCACGGCGATCGGCGCTGCCGCCGCGGTGTCCACCGCCGGCGTTGCCGCGTCCGCCGCCACTGCCACGGGGACCGCCGCCGGCGCTGCCGCCGCGGCTATCACCCGAACGTGATCGGTCAGAGCCGCCGTTCCCATACGAACGACGGTCCTCGTTGTTGTCCGACACAGCATCTCCTTTTAGACAACATACGCTTAAGAAAACACGAAAGGGGACCCGATATGTCGGGTCCCCTTTCGGTAACGGATGTTCGGCGGTGTCCTACTCTCCCACACCCTGTCGAGTGCAGTACCATCGGCGCTGGAGGGCTTA